>CAIQZX010000024.1 GCA_903876445.1 uncultured Pseudomonadota bacterium
AACGGGAACACACAATCCGACGATGATACCTATACGCTGATTATGAAAGAAAAAGAGCGTTTATTGTCGAAGGATGAACCGCTCAAATTTATTATTTCCCATTCGGCATTGCGTGAAGGTTGGGATAATCCAAATGTTTTTCAAATCTGTACGCTCAATGAAACACAGTCAGCGATTAAAAAACGCCAAGAAATAGGACGTGGTTTGCGACTGCCTGTAAATCAAAATGGTGAGCGCGTGTTTGACGACACCATTAACAGGCTAACGATTATCGCCAACGAAAGTTATGAGGATTTTGCGGCTAAATTGCAAAAAGAATACGAAGATGATTGTGGCGTGACATTTGGAAAAGTACCGCAATTAGCGTTTAAAGATTTAACGGAAAATCGTGAACAATCGACGCAACTTTGGCAAGAGTTAGTCAGTTCAGGCGTTTTAGACGACAAAGGTAAATTAACTGCTAAATTCAAACCCAATGACGCAGGATTTACGTTACCGCTGTCGGATACTTTCAAAGGACAAGAAGCTGAAGTAATTAGTATTTTGCAAAGCTATGAATTATCGCGTCATATCCGCAAAGAAGAAGAACCTAAAAAGCTCAAGCTCAACAAACAAATTTTGCTCAGTGATGACTTCAAGGAACTGTGGGGACGCATCAAATATAAAACAACGTATCGCGTGGAATACAGCACTGAAAAGTTAATTTCAGCTTGTGTTGAAGCCATTAAAAAAATGGAAAAAATAGAGCCTGTCAAAGTGGTTTATCGTGAAGACAGTTTGCACGTTGGTAATCAAGGCGTGACCACGAATAATATCCGTAGCAGTACCATTGACATAAGCTACACAGGCGGTCTGCCTGATATGCTCGCTTATCTGCAAAAACAAACGGAATTAACCCGTGCAACATTAGCAAGAATTATAAGTGGTAGTGGGCGTGTTGCAGAGTTCATGGTGAATCCACAACGGTTTATGGATTCGGTCAGTTCGATTGTTAGTCACGAGTTGCATCAACTAATGATTGATGGCATCAAATACATCAAATTAGAAGACGGTGACACGGAATGGAGTATGCAATTATTTGAACGTGATGACTTAAAAGAGTATTTCGAGCAATGTATTCAAGTTCAAAAATCAGTTTATGAAACGGTTATTTGGCAGTCCGATATTGAACGTAAATTTGCTGAAGGACTTGATAAGCGCGAGGACATTAAATTATTCGTAAAATTACCCGCATGGTTCAAAATTGAAACACCCATCGGAACATACAATCCCGACTGGGCGATTGTGAAAGAAGATGACGAAAAACTTTATCTTATCCGTGAAACAAAAAGCACCAAAGATTATGAAAAGTTGAGAAATTCGGAAGCTGAAAAAATCCGTTGCGGCAGGAAACATTTTGAAGCCATCAAAACAGATTTTGATGTTGTAATTAGTGCAGAAGGGGTTTAAAGCGTGATAGTCGGAAGGATAAAAAAGATTGCGTGCAATGTTTGCTTCCTGTAATTGTTTTAACGTCACGATTTCTGTTACGGGTCTTTTTGCTAATTCCCACGCTTTTGCTTTTGCGTCTGCGATTCGCCGTGCTTGCGCTACCATCATTTCAGTGGTGGGTTTTGTTAATTCAATCAGTTCACCCGCTGCGTGAACCTCAGCAACTTCGGGCTGCTCTGTTGCTGCGCCACATTCAGGGCAGCCTTGCGGTGATTTTTTTTTGCTGTATGAACAAAAGCATTCGGGGCAAACCGTAACGCTGGTTGTAGGTTCGTCATTATTTTTGCGTTTAGTTTTTTCTTTTGCATCTAAAGTCCATTCACGCGCCACATCAACGAAGTCGTGCGTGATCGTTAATCCTGCATGGTCAAGGATAACGCAGTCATTTTTTGATTCATGCGGACGCATCACGCGCCCTACGGCTTGCAAGTAAATCGTAAGTGACTTTGTAGGACGGGCAAGAATGCAGCAACTCGCGGCAGGTACGTCGAGACCTTCTACGAACAGCCCCATATTCGACAACACCATAAACTTACCTTCGCGCCACTCATTTAAGGTTGCATCGCGTTCTGCTGCTGGTGTTTTTGCGTCCAAATGTTTAGCAGTAATTCCCGCTTCATTGAACGCCGCCATGATGTTTTTACTGTGTGCAACACTCGATGCAAAGCAGATTGTTTTGCGATCTTGGGCGTACTTAACCCAGTGTTTAATTATATCGCCCGTAATTTGCGTCTTATCCATGACTGCCGCAGCTTCAACTGCATCGTAATCACCTTTTGTGATGTGAACGGCTTTCATATCTGGCGTATATGGCGCGAATACTCGCGGCTTCACTAAATAGCCTTCTTCAATCAGTTGCGCCATCGGCACGACTTCAATCAATGCGATGTAGATTTCGCCTAAGCCTTTGCCGTCTGTGCGGGTAGGTGTTGCGGTTAATCCGATAACGCAAACGTCGGGATAGTGCGCGAGAAGTTCTTTATAACTCTCGCTGCAAGCTAAATGCGTTTCATCAATGATTATTAGCTGGGCTGCTGGCTTATCACGGCGCATCAGCGTTTGAATACTGGCTACCTGCACTGCATGGTTATTGATTCGATCATGCCTGCCCATAATGATTCCATGCTCTATGTCATAGGTATCTAGCTTTGCTGATGTTTGCAAGATCAATTCGCGTCTGTGTGCGATAAACAAAACGCGATTACCAGCTTGAACTGTGCGTTTAATTATTTCGCACGCAATAATTGTTTTGCCCGCCCCAGTTGAGGCTTGAAGTAAGTTGCGTTCGTTTCCCGCAACGATTGAATGCCATCAGTTGCTGATGGCAGTTTCTTGATAGTGTCTTAGCTTAATGCTCATTTTGTGTCCTTACGCCATCTCGACGTTAGATTTTGAAGGTGGAATATAGCCGCTACCTCAAGGTTACCTAAAAGGTTACCTAAAAGGTTACCTTTTTATTTCTTTAAAATCATGCTGTTATCTCAAAAGGTAACCTAGGTAACCTAGGTAACCTCACGCAATCAAAAATAGGTAACTTTCATTTTTTGATTATTTTGCCCGTAGGCATCACGTCTAGCGACTATGTTTAATAGTTAAATAATAATAATTAAGTTACCTAAGTTACCTATAGTGCTTAAAGCCTTTAAAATAGAGGCTTATGGTTAGGTAACTTTTAGGTAACTTTTAGGTAACTCCGCTACTTTTATAAATCAGGCATTTTGAATACCCAGCATTTAGTGTTGATATTTGCAATCTTCACGGTTTTATTAGCTGCGACCCATCGGTCATGCCGTCTTAATTCTGCAAACAACCTGTTTTTATCAATGTTGTCATTAAATTGTTCCTTCATGTATTGCTGCACTTTAGGCATATTCGCATAGAGAAGATTGCCGCGACGGGCAACACCATCAAATTCGCCAACAATAGTGTCCAGCATCGTAAAAAAGTGTTCGGCAATGTCTAATTCGGTGGCAGCACTAAAACACTTTGTTTCTGCTACACCAGTGGTATAAGGCATTAAAGTCGGGTAAATTTGAACACCCAAGAGTTCCATCAAAAGATTGATGCCTGATAATGCAATTGCATGGTTTTTTGCTATGCGATCGTTGATGTCGGCGGCAATAAATTTGGCGGTTAGTTTTTCAATAGATTCGACAATGTTTGATTCAAAGTGTTTTCTATTTCTGATTATGTAATCGCCAACACTACTTAATTCGGCATTAGTTAGGCTTTCTAATCGTTTAAACGTTTCTCTTGTTTCATCGAATGAAACCACAGGGAAGTTCAAGCTAATAACCCGTTCTTTTTGTTGGCGCGTAGTAAATGGTTCGTTATTCTGAACAAACGATAATGCGCCGTGTAATTCAATATCTATCGTTTGATTGTCATTTGTGAATGCAGCGCGAGAACCTATTGCTAGTCTGTTGTATGCAGTAAGAATGGTATCAAGACTAAAATTAGTATTATCAGCACCAGTGCATTCATTCAAAGGCGTAACCACACCAGATTTAACGCCGATTTTGCGTAAATCCGCTTTCTTTGTACTTCCTTTGCCCATTGCAATACCGTCCCAATAGATAAAGAAAACGCTACATAACATTCTTGTAAGTGTTGACTTACCCATTTGAGGTGCGCCGAACAAACTTAAAAAAGGGAACAGATCGTACTTATCAAACACTGTATGGCTGAAAGTTGCTGCAATGTAGAATCCAAAAGAAAGGAGAGCTTTATCGCCATAGACTGTGTATAAATCGTCAATGAATTTAATTACAAATTCGGGAGCGACTTCTGTAATAGAATTGGGAGATTTGATTGTTTTATCGAGGTATGGCATCAAGCCTTGAGCAAAATAACCATCGGCATTTATAGCGTGACGATTGCCGTCCTTATCGTATAAAAAAGTGGGATAAACATAATTGTTGCTTTTTCTGTCGTAGCCAAACATTTGCAACTTGCGGACTTTAGGCGGCTTACTTGAATAAAGATGTTCAACCAGTGCCTTCAATTCTCTTTGTGCGTCACAGTCGCTAATTTGTCGATAATTAGCGAACTTCTCACGGAAGGAAGAAGGGTTTGATAGTTCGCTTGCTTTGAATGCAACACGATTTGTTTTTTCGCGCGTTGAATACAGTTCAATAATGTGGCTCATCTTTGAATCGTAAGGCAATGTATCATCTTCGATACTGTAAAGAATTCGTATGGTGCAATCGGCTAACCGACTGGCGTATTCAACATCAACTTCAACGCCAGCTTTTCTTTCGGTTTTTAAATACCCCAAATAAGTCCACCCGTTAAACCCAAAAACTAAATGTCTTTTCTCTCTGTGCTGCTCACGATAAACAGCAAAATAATCCGCCGCTCTATACGCCATTGCTAACTTACCGCGCCACTTGCAAACTTCCATTGTTTCAGGCGTTAGTTCACCAGCTTGCAACAAATCATTCCAAGTTTTACCTTCGGGCGGCAATACAACGATAACGTCAGGCGGCAATGATCCTGCTTCTTCACCTTGCAAACTTTTGAAGTATTTAATGGTTTGGTAAGCGGATTTAATATCGTTGAAAGCAACGATAAACTGTGCGTCGCTTGATTTGTAGTAATCAACAGGGACGTTTGAACCACCATATACGGCAACAGATTGAAAACCAGATTGTGCTAGGCTTAACGCATCAATAGGGCATTTGGCGATATAGATTGTTTCAATTTCTGAAACTCCTACCGATGGTGTGCTATAAACTTTGCCAGTGTATTTACCGCTATGGCGTGTTTGTTCGCGATAATCACCAGTGCAATCAATTAAATGTTGAAAGGTTACTCCGTCTTGCGTAAGAGTAACTGTGTCGAAAGTTTTCTTTGTCTTGCTATTAAAAGCCTTAGCTTGACTAAACTCGATTTCGTCAGGATTTAATCCGATTGATTTTAAAAACTCGCGTGCTGTTGCTGTTGAATCGTCAGGCGTTGACGGGTAGTCAATGCTGATTTGTGGAGGTTTGGGAATCCAGTTGTATTTTGTTTTGGCATCATAAAAAATAGTTTCTTTATTGAGTTTTACATCCTTACTGTTGTTGAAGCTCGTCCAAACTCGCGCCGTATCTTGGGCATCATATTTAGAGCTAGATTTACTCCAATCTGTCCACAAATTAAAACCATGTTCGCCGCTATCCATTGAGTGAATTGCCATGCCAATATGCAGCCAGTCGTCGCGTAATTCATTCGTGCAGTGATTTAAAGCATCGAGCAAATCCGCCTTTTGCGTATCTGCCATAC
>CAIQZX010000025.1 GCA_903876445.1 uncultured Pseudomonadota bacterium
AAATATCGCAGAGCTGCATTTACTAACGAGATGCTTAACTCGCTTAAAACCTGCTTTGAAAAAGTATGTGCAGATTTTGAATGTCAGCTTGAAGAATTTAATGGCGAAAAAGACCATGTGCATTTGTTGGTGAATTATCCGCCTAAAGTTTCTATTTCCAAGTTGGTCAACAGCTTAAAAGGGGTTTCTAGTCGCAGATTACGCCAAGAGTACGAAAAAGAATTGGGGAAAATTTACTGGAAAGGCGTATTGTGGAGTCCAAGTTATTTTGCGGGAAGTTGTGGTGGTTCGCCTTTATCCGTTCTGAAACAGTACATTGAACAACAGCAACGCCCTACTTAGATTTTAAAGCGGGGCTACGCCGATATTCCTTACATCCCCCACCTGAAGAGACGGGGCTTTGCGGAATTTTTGGTAAAATAAACACTTTTTATAAACAGAATTCGTGAATAATTTGAAACTTCGTCTTTTAGTGTTTTGTTTAAGTGTTTGTGTTTTAAACGGTTGTAGCACTATTCCGGCTACGCCGCGCAATACTGAAAATTTGTGTGCGATTTTTAAACAAAAACATAATTGGTATAACGCCAGCACCGCAACGTATAAAAAATGGGGTGTTCCTGTTCCAGTGCAAATGGCAATCATGCACCAAGAATCGCATTTTGTTGCAGATGCTGAACCGTCGGGCGGTTTTCTATTAGGTTTTATTCCGTGGTTTAGCACCAGTAGTGCTTATGGCTACCCGCAAGCCAAAGATGAAACTTGGGCGGATTATCAACAAAAAAGCGGGAATGGTTCGGCTCAACGCGATAATTTTGCTGATGCCTGTGATTTTATTGGTTGGTATTCGCAAATGAGTTATAAAAAACTTGGGATTGCCAAAACCGACACGCGCAATTTATATCTGGCTTATCATGAAGGTTTAGGCGGTTTTAAAAAACAAACCTATAACCAAAAACCGTGGTTATTAACCATCTCCAGTAAAGTGGCGCAACGCGCTCAACTTTTTCAACAACAACTTGGTGCGTGTCAATAATGCTGTCATCCGCGTATTCATGGCAAATTCAAAAATCGGTGTGGCTGATTCGGCTTTTATTTATTGGTTATTGTCTCGGTTTATTCGCTTGTTTTTTGAATGCGTTAGCGGTGACGATTAAAGTAAGTTTAACGGCAGTGATTTTTTTACTCGGTTTTCAAAATCTAAAACGTTTGGCACGGGAAAAATGGCAATTAGATTTTGATGACGAAAATGGTTGGCAAATTCTTGAAAAAAGTGAAATGCAATCCATCGAAATTTTACCGTCAACGGTGATTTCAAAAGGGTTTATTTTTTTACATTATCAAATGGCAGGTAAAAAATTTTATCGTCTTATTTTTAAAGACGCGCTTGTTCCAAACATCAACGACTATCGGCAGTTGTTAGTTACTTTGAAAACTTATCAGTGAGTATTTTTTATGATTTTAAGCAACATTTTTATTTATCCGGTGAAATCTCTTGCAGGGATTCGCGTTTCTCAATGGGAAGTTGTTGAAACGGGTTTGAAATATGACCGTCAATGGATGTTGATTGATGAAAATGGGCAGTTTTTAAGTCAGCGACGATTCCCCAAAATGGCGTTAATTCAAACAGAATTAACCGAATCGACGGTAATTTTATCGGCTGAAAATTTTTCTGATTTTCATTTGCCTCTTGAACCCAAAAAAGGAGCAATTATTCCAAGTACAATTTGGGATGATAGCTGTCTTGCTCAACACGTTTCTATTGAAGCGGATGCGTGGTTTAGTGCTGTGTTAGAAACAGTTTGCCAACTCGTTTATTTGCCATCGCAAACCAAGCGCGGCGTTGATTTAACTTACGCAAATGACGCTGACCGCGTGGCATTTTCAGATGGATTTCCATTTCTGATTATTTCACAAAATTCTTTAAATTCACTAAATACTGAACTCGAAACACCGATTGAAATGGCGCGTTTTCGTCCAAATTTAGTCATTTCCGGTTGTGACGCTTATGCCGAAGATTTTTGGCGACTGATTAAAATTGGCGATATTGATTTTCGCTTGCCGAAACCGTGTTCGCGTTGTTCTATTCCCGCCATAAATCCTAAAACCGCCGACATCGAAAAAGCTCCGTTAGCGGCATTAAATCGTTTACGAAAATGGCAAAACAAAATCTATTTTGGGCAAAATGCGTTGCATAATTCATGTGGAAAATTGAAAATTGGGCGAATTGTCGAAGTGAAAATTGTTGGTGAACAATCACCACCTTTGCCATTACCGAAAATCCAACCACAAATAAATCCTTGTGTTATCGATGACCTTTATTGAGAATTTTTAAATAGCCTAAAAATCATTATGAAAAAAATATGTTTTAAAAACAGCGTTGCGCTTATTTTAATTAGTGTGACGCAAGTCGTGAGCGCGGCATCATTGAAACCGCCGTCATTAGCACTGCCGCAGAAAGGCGATTTCTTTCCAATCAAAAAAGAGGCAACTTTTAGTTGGCTGCCAACTAAAAATGCGACCCAATATCGGCTTATTATTTCAAGCAGTTCTAATTTTAATAATTACAATCCTGCCGGCGCGGGCAAATGTTTAACCACCAACAAAACGCAAAAATGTTTTGTGACCACAACGAAATCCACTTTTTTTAAATTGCCGAAAAATAATTCCCTTTTGCAAACAAAAGGCAGTTATTTTTGGCAGGTCGAAGCTCTCAGCAGTAACAATAATAGCGTCGTATATCTTGGTAATAATGCCAACAAATCCGGCGAGTTTCGTTCTTTTACGGTCGGTGAATTGATACCGAGTTTTCTTAGCGAGAGCATTGTGGTCACGCCTAATGTCGTGACAATTGGCAGCGATGTGACGTTTAGTGCTTCGCTGAATACCGATTTACCCGACGGTTATACCGCAAATATCGATATTGACGGCGATTCAACCGTTATGGTCGGTTCAGGCACTGATTATTCTTACACCACACGTTTTGATTCCATCGGCGAGAAAAGTTTTACGCTAACAATCGTTGATTCAAAGGGCGAAATTATCAATACCAATGGCGATGGTTTTACAGTTATTGCCGCCGACGATTCAACGCCCGATATTCCGCCACCCGTCGTCGTGAAACCCCCGCCAGTTGTTACGCCGCCGGTGGTAAAACCCGTCATCGTACCGAGCATTTCAACGATTAACGTTTTACCCGCTTCCATTATTCAAGGCGATTCGCTGACGTTTTCTGCAAAATTAAGCGACAATTTGCCAAACGGTTACAGCGTCAAAGTGAATTACGGTAACGGTTTTCAAACCATGAACGGCAGCAGCAAAAATTTTGATTTAACCGCCATTCCAAATGTTTCCGCCGCTTACAAAATCGGCGTTTATGACAGCAACAACGTTTTAAAAAGCAATCAACTCACCAGCAATTTTTCCGTTTCAAAACCTGCGCCGGTTGTCGTTACACCTCCGCCGGTTGTCGTCACGCCCGCGCCGGTTGTCGTAAAAACCACCGGCTATACAAAAATTTCCAACAGCGGCGCGGCTCTTTCGGATTCGGCAAAACTCGGCAGCGGCTCAAACGAGTGGGCTTGCACGAAAGACAACAAAACCGGCTTGATTTGGGAAGTCAAAACCGACGATAACGGCTTACGCGATAAAGATTGGGTTTATTCTTGGTATGAACCCGATGCCAGTAAAAACGGCGGTTCTGCGGGTGATACAGATGTAACTTATGCAACACCAAACTGTTCAACAAAAGATAATTGCAACACTTACGCCTTCACCAACGCCGTTAATACACAAGGCTTGTGTGGCGCGAAAGATTGGCGATTGCCAACCAATGAAGAACTTAAAGGCTTGGTTTATTGTTCGGACGGAAAAACGACGACATTGGGCAAAGATGAATACGGTTGGATTTGTTCAAGCAATAAAGATTGGAATTTAACAACGACTTCACCAACGATTAACACGACTTATTTTCCGAACACACCAACAAGCTATTGGTTTTGGTCTTCCTCGCCTAATGCTGACGATAGTTACGGTGCGTGGATCGTCTTTTTCAGCTACGGCGGTTCGGGCTACAACTATAAGAACGGCAGCGCTAATGTTCGGTTGGTGCGCGGGTGACAGTGTTTTGCGTTTTTGTTTGGGCTTGTGGTGCGGGATTGCGTGGATGGTAGCGTGTCTGCCTTCCCATGTACGCAATTCCGATTATGCCTGTTAGGCAAATTGTTATTTTGAGCAAGAAAAATGAGAACATTACGATTTTTTAAATTTTGGAGAAAAAAGAATATGGCAGTAGGACAAAATAGATTTCCATTGATGCCGCCGATTTCCGGCGTGCAAATTGGAACAACTAACGCGGGTATTAAACAAACGGTGCGCGATGATTTATTGATTTTTCAATTTACGGGAACGTGTGCGGGCGTTTTTACACAAAATGCGTTTTGTGCTGCGCCGGTTCATCTGGCGAAAGCGCATTTAACCGAATCGCCCCGCTGGTTGCTTATCAATTCAGGCAATGCGAATGCCGGAACGGGTGAACAGGGAATGCGTGATGCGATGAAAACGTGCGCGGATTTGGCGCGATTCACCGATGGAAAAAGGGAACAAGTTTTGCCATTTTCAACGGGCGTTATCGGTCAGCCGTTGCCGGTGGAAAAAATCGAAAATAGTTTGCCGCAAGCGGTGGCAAATTTGATTGAAGATAATTGGGAAAAAGCCGCGCAAGCGATTATGACTACCGATACATTTCCAAAAGGCGTATCAAAAACGATTGTGTTGGATGGCGAGACGGTGACGATTAACGGCATTTCAAAAGGCGCGGGAATGATTCAGCCAAACATGGCGACAATGCTGAGTTTTATTGCGACCGATGCCAAAATCAGCCAACCGTTACTACAAAACTGTTTAGCAATGGCGACGGAATTGTCGTTTAATCGAATTACGGTTGACGGCGATACATCTACGAATGATGCGTGTATTGTGATGGCAAGCGGCTGTTCAAATGCGCCTGAAATTGTGGCGGATTCTGAAAATTACCGCATTTTTGCGGCGGCGATTTTAGACGTGAGCAAAACATTAGCGGAATTGATTGTGCGTGATGGTGAAGGTGCGACAAAGTTAATGCGAATCGTGGTTTCAGAAGCGGCGAATGATGCGGAAGCGGTACAAGTCGCTAAAACTATTGCTCATTCGCCATTAGTGAAAACGGCATTTTTTGCCAGCGATCCGAATTGGGGAAGAATTTTAGCCGCCGTTGGACGTGCAGGCGTTGAAAAAATGGAACTTGAAAAAATTCGGATTTATTTGGATGACGTTTGTATTGTGCGCGAAGGCGGACGTGCGAACGATTACACCGAAGAAGCCGGACAAGCGGTAATGAATCAAGCGGAAATTATGATTGTGGTAAAACTAGGAAGAGGGGACGCAAGCCAAACGGTTTTGACCTGCGATTTCTCTTATGATTATGTGAAAATTAACGCTGAATACCGAACGTAATTTTTACAACTGAACCGCTCGCGCTTTTGAATGGCGAGCGTTTTAGGATGGAATGACTCTTTCGGGATGACTATAAATCACACAAGAATTATCGCGTGCGAAACCAATTAACGTTACGCCCGATTCTTCGGCTAACCGAATCGCTAACGCTGTCGGAGCAGAAATTGCCGCTAAAACAGTCACGCCAACCATCGTGGCTTTTTGTACCATTTCATAGCTTGCACGACTGGTCATAATCATAAAACCCGCCGTGAAATCCGTATCACGTTTTAACAAAGTCCCAATCAATTTGTCTAGCGCATTATGTCTACCAACGTCTTCGCGCAATTCTTCAATACCATTATCTGGCGACACCCACGCTACGGCATGAATTGCGCCGGTTAATTGATTTAATTTTTGATGTCCGGATATATTTTGCAACACAATGGCAAGTTCAGTGGTTGATATTTTTAAATCACCCGAAACAGAACGCGGCGGTTTCATAGCTTGTTTTAGCGTTGTCGCGCCACACAATCCACAACCGGTACGTCCTGTAAGATTTCGTCCTTTATCCGCTAAATGTTGAAAACGGACATCAGGGATTTTAATTTGAATTTCAACGCCGTTCGAGCGATGATAAATTTTCACCGATTCAAATTCTGCGACATTCGCAATAATCCCTTCCGTCAAACTAAAACCGAGCGCGAAATCTTCTAAATTCGTTGGTGTGGCGAGCATAACGACGTGTGAAACGCCGTTATACATCAACACAACCGGCACTTCTTCAGCAACAAAATCATCAAGTTGTGAACATTCGCCATTTTGCCAGCGCGTAACCGAAACGGACTGGTAACTTGACCAGCCCAAATCCAAAATTGACGCTAAAAATTCATCGTTAGGCATTAGATGCTTGCGCCAATAAATCAAGTTGATTTTCGGAAAATGCGCGATAGCCTTGTTGCCATTCTGAATCTTTGGTTACTTTCGTGATTTGCACGGCAGTCACTTTATATTCTGGACAGTTCGTTGCCCAATCGCTGTTATCGGTTGTAATGACGTTTGCACCCGATTCTGGGAAATGGAACGTGGTATAAACCACACCCGGTTGCACGCGGTCAGTCACAATCGCATTTAAAACCGTTTCGCCAACGCGACTTTTAATACTGACAGCATCGCCATCGTTAATGCCACGATCTTGTGCGTCATGCGAATGGATTTCTAAAATATCTTCCGAATGCCATGCGGTATTTTCAGTACGGCGAGTTTGTGCGCCTACGTTGTAATGCGCCAAAATTCGACCTGTTGTCAAAATCAACGGGAACATCGGCGTAATTTTTTCAGCCGTTGGGACATATTCCGTCAACATGAATAAGCCTTTGCCGTCATCACGCAAGAATTCTTCCGTGTGCATCACAGGCGTGCCTTCCGGAGATTCATCGTTGCAAGGCCATTGAATACTGCCTAATTCGTCAATTTTCGAATAACTTACGCCTGTGAAACTTGGAATTAAACTCGCAATTTCGTCCATGATTTCGGAAGGGTCTGAATAATTCATCGGATAACCGAGTGCATTTGATAATAATTGCGTGATTTCCCAATCTGCGTAACCCGCAAGCGGACGCATGACTTTACGAACTGGCGAAATTCTACGTTCTGCGTTAGTGAACGTACCTGTTTTTTCGAGGAACGACGCACCAGGTAAGAAAACGTGTGCGAATTTTGCGGTTTCATTCAAGAAAATATCTTGCACAATGACGCATTCCATTTTTTGTAATGCGGCGTGAACGTGCGTAATATCGGGGTCAGATTGCGCGATGTCTTCACCTTCGCAATATAAGCCCATGAAAGTTCCATCTAACGCCGCATCAAACATATTTGGAATTCGCAAACCGGGATTTAAACTTAATTTGGCATCCCATGATTTTTCAAATAAATTGTGTGTCGCAGGGTCTGAAACGTGGCGATAACCCGGTAATTCATGCGGGAATGAACCCATATCGCACGAACCTTGTACGTTGTTTTGACCGCGCAACGGATTTACACCCACACCGTCACGTCCAATGTTGCCTGTTGCCATCGCTAAATTTGCAATACCAATAACCGTTGTTGAACCTTGTGAATGTTCCGTTACGCCTAAACCGTAATGGAATGCTGCATTTCCACCGGTTGCGTATAAACGCGCCGCCGCTCTCATATCAGCTGCTGGCACACCTGTAATCGATTCGGTTGCTTCTGGTGAGTGACGTTCATCAGCGACAAAAGTACGCCATTTATTGAATGATGTAACATCGCAACGGGCATTTACAAAATCTTCATCAACTAATCCCTCAGAAACTACAACGTGTGCCAACGCATTCACGATTGCAACATTGGTACTTGGACGCAATTTCAAATGGTAATCCGCTTGAATGTGTGGCGATTTCACTAAATCAATGTTGCGGGGGTCGATAACAATCAACTTTGCACCTTCACGCAAACGTTTTTTCATTTGTGAACCAAAAACGGGATGCCCGTCTGTCGGATTTACGCCCATGACCACAATCACGTCAGCTTTTTTAATTGAATCAAAATTCTGCGTGCCTGATGATTCGCCAAGCGTTTGTTTTAAGCCGTAGCCTGTTGGTGAATGGCAAACTCGCGCACAAGTATCCACGTTGTTATTTCCAAAACCAGCACGAATCAATTTTTGAACAAGATACGCTTCTTCGTTAGTGCAACGTGATGAGGTTAAACCGCCCACAGAATCTTTGCCGTATTTGGCTTGGATGCGTTTCATTTCCGATGCTGCGTAAGCAATCGCTTCTTCCCAAGAAACTTCTTTCCAAGCGTCTTGAATGCTGGCGCGAATCATGGGTTTTGTGATGCGGTCTTTGTGCGTTGCGTAACCAAAGGCGAAACGTCCTTTGACACAAGAATGCCCGTGATTGGCTTGACCATTTTTATCTGGCACCATGCGAATGACTTGCTCGCCTTTCATTTCCGCACGGAATGAACAGCCCACGCCGCAATATGCACACGTTGTGATAATCGCGTGTTCAGGTTGACCGCTTTCGATAACGTTGTTTTCCATCAACGTTGCGGTCGGACAGGCTTGAACGCACGCGCCACAAGATACGCATTCAGAACTTAAAAAATCTTCATTTTGTCCAGGTGAAACTTTGGAATCAAAGCCACGACCGTCAATGGTTAAAGCGAATGTACCTTGTGTTTCTTCACAAGCGCGAACGCAACGTGAACAGACAATACATTTGCTGGGGTCAAACGTGAAATAGGGATTTGACGTGTCTTTTTCAGCATTCAAATGGGTTTCAATTGGCTTATAACGCACTTCGCGTAAACCAACAGCACCCGCCATATCTTGCAATTCACAATCGCCATTCGCCGCACAGGTTAAGCAATCCAACGGATGGTCAGAAATGTACAATTCCATAACACCGCGACGCACGTCAGCGAGTTTTTGATTTTGCGTAACGGCTTTCATACCTTCAAAAACAGGCGTGGTACATGAAGCTGGCAAACCACGTCCGCCTTCAATTTGCACCACACACAAACGACATGAACCAAATGGCTCAATGCTATCGGTCGCGCACAATTTTGGAATATCAATCCCAATACTTGCCGCTGCACGCATTACCGACGTTCCCGCAGGAACAGTTACTTTAAAACCGTCAATTTCTAAATTGACTAATTCAGTCGATGCACTTTCTGGCGTGCCGTAATCTTTGTCTTTATCAATGCTCATTTTATTCTTCTCAAAATTCGGGGTAATTCATGCTTAAAAATGGATTTTTACTTAATCGTCACGCCCAACTTTTTAGCCGTATTTTGAATAGTTTGAACAAAATTTGCTGGCGTTTTAACGCATCTAGCCATAGCTTTTATCGTCACATCACGAGTTGTACGTCCTTCCATCACAGGATACCCGTAGGGGATTTGAACGTTACACGTTTGAATACCCTTCATAAAATCAGTTTTACTAGCTTCTTGTTCCATTGACATATATTGCACAAGTTTAGAACCGTCGGAGTATGTTACTTCACATGAAGATGGAAGAATTGTTTTCCCTTTTCCGCACTCAGCAATAACTGGTTCACAGCTATCATCGATTGGTTGCAATCTGGAACTCGTTGTGTCTCCAACAAGTTCCATGTTCATGTCGCAATTTTTTGTTTTCTCAACAACGCTTACATTCTTTGGAATATCGTTTAACAAATTAGACAACGTATCCGCGCTGGTGATGCTTGAAACTGTTAGTAAAGCTGTTACAAATAAAATTTTAGTTTTCATTTTTTATACCTTCACGCCAAAGTCTTCAGGGAAATGATTGAGCGCACTTAGCACTGGATACGGTGTCATGCCGCCCATCGCGCATAACGAACCATTTAGCATCGTGTCGCAAAGCGAACGCAGTAATGGAATATTTTTGTCCAAATCGCGTTTGTTGACAATTTCATCCATCACTTCATAACCGCGTGTTGAACCGATTCGACAAGGCGTACATTTGCCGCACGATTCCTCAACGCAGAATTCCATGCTGTATTTTGCCATTTGCGCTAAATCAACGGTTTCATCAAATGCGACAATTCCGCCGTGACCTAAAACCGCCCAAATCTCAGCAAAGGCTTCGTAATCAAGTGGCGTATCAAATTGGGATTCAGGCAAATATGAACCTAAAGGTCCCCCCACTTGCACAGCACGAATTGGTTTGCCTGTTGCAGAGCCACCACCGAAATCGTAAAGCACTTCGCGCAATGTCGCGCCAAAGGCTAATTCGACTAAACCTGTGTGTTTTAAATTGCCTGCAAGTTGCAATGGCAATGTGCCGCGTGAACGTCCCATTCCGAAATCACGGTAGAATTCGCCGCCTTTATCTAAAATGACTGGCACAGACGCGAGTGAAATCACGTTATTCACAACCGTAGGTTTGCCAAATAATCCGCTAATGGCTGGAAGCGGGGGTTTGAAACGCACTAAACCGCGTTTTCCTTCCAAACTTTCCATCAATGCCGTTTCTTCGCCGCAAACGTAAGCACCCGCGCCTTGACGAACCTCTAAATGGAACGTTTTGCCAGAGCCGTTAATGTTGTCGCCCAAATATCCCGCAGCGGTCGCGTTTTCAATGGCTTTATTTAGAATTTCAAGCGCGTGTGGATATTCGATACGCAAATAGATATAACCTTGCGTTGCGCCAACGGCAATACCTGCAATCGTCATGCCTTCGATTAAAACAAGCGGGTCGCCTTCCATAATCATACGGTCAGAGAATGTACCCGAATCGCCTTCATCAGCGTTGCAGATAATGTATTTTTGTTCAGACGGCGTGTTTAAAACCGTATTCCATTTGATACCTGTTGGAAATGCCGCGCCACCACGACCGCGCAAACCTGAATCTGAAACGTGTTTTACAACGTCCGCTTGCGAATAGCTCAACGCATTTTTCAAACCACGATAACCATCGTGAGCCACATAATCTTCAACACTCACAGGGTCGGTAATTCCAACTCGCGCAAACGTTAAGCGTTGTTGTTTTTTCAAATACGGAATTTCTTCGGTTAACCCTAAATTCAACGCATGTGCGCCGCCGTTTAAAAAGTCCGCATCAAACAAACTTGCAACATCGCCTGTTTTCACCGCGCCATAAGCGATACGACCTTTTTCGGTTGCGACTTCAACCATTGGTTCAAGCCAATACATTCCGCGTGAACCATTGCGAACAACGTTGATTTCAATGCCACGATTTTTCGCTTCTTGTGCAACGGCATTTGCGACGCGATTTGCACCAAGTGAAACGGCACTTGAATCGCAAGGAATATAAACTGTTACGCTCATGCTGATTGCTCCTTCAAAATTTCGTCAAAATCCGTGTTTGAAACTCTGCCATAAACATCATTATCAATTTGAATTGCAGGTGAACACGCACAATTTCCTAAGCAATAAACCGCTTCAAGTGAGAATTTACCATCGGCTGTCGTTTCGTGGTAATCAATGCCGAGTGTTTTTTTAGCGTGACTTTCTAAGTCTTTTCCGCCCATTGCTAAACACGATTCAGCACGACAAATCCGCACCGTTTTTTTGCCAGGCGCGTGATCACGGAAATAATGGTAAAAACTGATTACGCCGTGTACTTCTGCTCGAGATAAATTCAATTCTTTTGCAATGGTTGGGACGGTTTCAGGCGGTACATAACCAAGCGAATTTTGCATAGCGTGCAAAATAGGAAGTAATGCACCGGGTTTATCTTTGAGATCGGCGACTATCGTCTGCACGGTCTGCATCATAGTTTTTTGTTCTGTCATTGTTAGGTTTTTAGTCAAGATATTCGTGAAAACAGGCGATAGAATAGCACAGTTAAAGCACTATAAAAATACTATACCGAGCGTGGGATTAGGCGGAATTTAGTGAATTGAATCTTATAAAATAACGAGAATTTCAGTGACTGACAGTCTGGTTATTTTCCCGTTATCTATGATTTATTCAAACCTAATTTTATTGAAATTGTAAGCGAACTTTTTTGCCGTCTTTGATAGCTTCTAATAAATCGGCTCGAACTTTTGACGTAAATTGTTCTACATCTTCTTCCGTTTCAATATATGGCTTGCCATTCGTAGGATGAATATTGATGATTTTGACAGGTTTTTTTAGAACAATCTCAGTATCTTCTGGACTGACAATTGGATGAGCTGGCGGTTTTTTATGTGAAAAGAAACTCCACGCTGATTTACTTGCCGAATCCCCGCCGCCACCGCCGCCACCCGAAGAAGACGAACCGCCGCCACCTTCTGAAGCAGCACCTGCTGTAAGGCATTCTGAAGGAATAGAAACGTTGTCGCTTGCACTACATTTTTCGCCAGTCATTGACGACCGCGCACATCGCCAATACCGTTCTTTTATGTCAGCACAATAATCCGCCTGCGTAAGTCCCGGCATAACGACTAAGAACAGAGTGCTTAACAGGGTTATTACTAAACTTTTTTCTCTATTTTTTCTATTGTTCATTTCACTTTCTCTTTTTCTCTTTGTACAAGAATAACAACGTTGAGGTTATTTAATAATAAAAGTGAACCACTCACTAAAATTTTATTGCCGATAGTGGTGGCGGTGGCTTCGACTGACCCATACTGATGATTATCAGTATCTTTCAAATATCACCGACTCTGTTCCGTCTGGATATTTAAGGGCGGTTTTACAGTCACGACAGAACCTGCCGTCTCAAATCTTACGATTGTAATAGCTTACATTTTTTAATGATTAAAATGTAAGCGCGTCAGGATTTTACAACTGTACAGTCAAAAAATCAAAAGTGGCTTCGCCAAAGCCTTGTCATCTATTTCCATGCCATAATTTTAATCTTCAGATGTTATCAAAATTAAAAAAATGAAAATTTTTCACGCTAGCATTCTTGTTAATAATCTAAAATGTGAATTACTTTCCACTTTTTAAAATTTAAAACTCATGCAAAAACTCATTAGCACCGCAGCGTTATCCGAATTTCGTTTAGAAAAATTACTTACCGATTTACAAACCGTGCAGTCCGACATTCAAAAAGTCGCCGCGCGGTTTGTGCATTTTGTCGCGGGAAATTTGACCGACGAACAACGTCCCATTTTGGAACAGCTTTTAACCTATGGTTCGCCGAATTTTATTGAAGAAACGGGTGACTGTTTATTAGTCGTGCCGCGTTCTGGAACGATTTCACCTTGGTCAAGCAAAGCCACTGACATCGCCCACCGTTGTGGCTTAACGGACATTGAACGCATCGAACGTGGGATTGAATACTTCATCGTCAGCGCATCGCCATTAAACGAAAACGTTGCCAAAAAATTGCACGACCGCATGACGCAAACGGTTGTCCGCGACCAAACCAATTTAGAACTTTTCGCGCATCACGAACCACAACCGTTGCAACGTGTAAATGTTCTTGAAGAAGGACGTGACGCGCTCGTTTTTGCAAATACAAATTTAGGTTTAGCGTTATCCGCAGACGAAATTGATTATTTAACCGACGCATTTGTTGGACTTGAACGTAATCCAACTGACGTGGAATTGATGATGTTCGCTCAGGCGAATTCGGAACATTGCCGCCACAAAATTTTTAACGCGGATTGGACAATTGACGGCATAGAACAAGCGCAAACGTTGTTCAAAATGATTCGCCACACGTCAGACGTTTCGCCGCATGGGATTTTGACGGCTTACAGCGATAATGCGTCAGTGGTTGAAAACGCAGAAACAGCAGTTTTTATTCGTAATCCACACACGGGCGAATACGCTTACCAAAATGAAGCCGCGCATTTGCTCATGAAAGTGGAAACGCATAATCATCCAACTGCGATTTCGCCTTATTCAGGTGCAGCAACAGGTTCAGGTGGTGAAATTCGTGACGAAGGCGCAACAGGTCGTGGTTCAACACCGAAAGCAGGTTTAACAGGTTTTTCTGTTTCACATTTGCAAATCCCTGATTTCGCGCAACCTTGGGAACAAGCGAATGGCAAACCTGAACGTATCGCGTCTGCGCTCGACATTATGTTGGAAGCTCCTCTTGGTGGCGCGGCGTTTAATAATGAATTTGGTCGTCCGAATTTAACGGGTTATTTCCGTACTTTTGAACAACCTGTTTTAGGTAGCGACAACGAACTTCGCGGTTATCACAAACCGATTATGATTGCAGGTGGTGTCGGCACGATTCGCCCAATGCTCGTGAAAAAACACGCCATTCCCGCAGGTTCACTCATTATTATTTTGGGTGGCCCTGCTATGTTGATTGGCTTAGGTGGTGGCGCGGCATCGTCGCAAGCATCGGGCGAAAGTTCTGAAACGCTTGACTTTGCCAGCGTCCAACGTGAAAACCCTGAAATGGAACGTCGTTGTCAAGAAGTCATCAATCACTGCAACGCACTTGGTGAAAATACGCCCATTGTTTCAATTCACGACATCGGCGCAGGCGGGTTATCCAACGCTGTGCCTGAAATTATTCACGATTGCGAACGTGGCGGACGCTTTGAATTACGCAATGTTCAAAATGCGGATTTAGGCATGTCGCCAATGCAAATTTGGTGCAACGAAGCGCAAGAACGCTATGTTGTTGCCATCAAACCTGAATCACTCGAATTATTTACAGCCTTCTGCGAACGCGAACATTGTTTATTTGCTGTCATCGGCGAAGCGACTGACGAAGAACATTTAAGCCTTTCGGACAATTTATTGGGCGATAAACCTGTTGATTTACCAATGTCTGTACTTTTCGGGAAATCACCAAAATTACATCGCACCGTTGAACACGTCGCGCCAAAAATCGCCGCGTTTAACACTGAAAATATCGAACTCGCCGAAGCGATTAACCGCGTGTTAGCGTTCCCAGCCGTTGCAGATAAAAGTTTCTTAATTCATATCGGCGACCGTTCAGTGACGGGTTTAGTGGCGCGTGACCAAATGGTGGGGCGTTGGCAAATTCCTGTCGCCGATGTCGCCGTGACAACGTCAGGTTTTCAAGCCATAACAGGCGAAGCAATGGCGATGGGTGAACGCTCGCCGATTGCGGTGATTAACGCGCCTGCTTCTGGACGTATGGCGGTTGGTGAAGCGTTGACAAATTTAGCCGCAGCGCGAATTGATGCTGTGCGAGATATTAAATTATCGGCAAATTGGATGGCGGCGGCAGGCGCGGCGGGTGAAGACGCGGCGTTATTTGATACCGTGAAAGCGGTCGGTTTAGAACTTTGTCCCGAATTAGGCATTGCGATTCCTGTCGGTAAAGATTCGCTTTCGATGAAAACCGTGTGGCGCGACGAGGCTGGCGAAAAAATTATGACTGCGCCGTTATCTTTGATTATCACGGCGTTTGCACCTGTTTTGGATGTGACAAAAACGCTCACACCCGAATTACAAGTTGTTGAAAATAGCGTTTTACTATTGATTGATTTAGGCGCAGGAAAAAATCGTTTAGGCGGCAGTGTTCTCGCGCAAGTTTATAACCAACTCGGCGACAATTGCCCAGATGTTGACGATGCAAAACGTTTGAAAGCGTTTTTTGAATCCATCCAAACCTTAAACAATCAACGAAAATTACTCGCGTATCACGACCGTTCAGACGGCGGTTTGCTTGCGGTTGCGGCAGAAATGCTTTTCGCAAGTCGTTTGGAAGTGAATGTAAATTTAAACGGCGACGTGTTAAGCGAATTATTCAATGAAGAATTAGGCGCAGTGGTTCAAGTAAAAGCCGAAGATTTAGAAAACGTAAAAACTTTGTTAGCGCACAACGGGTTAGTCGATTGCGTATTTGAAATCGGCACCGTCGGTACGCATGAAAATCAACGTTTAAACATTTCGCAAAACGGTGAAATCATTTACAGCGAAACGCGAGCGAATTTACAAAAAACGTGGTCAGAACTCAGCTACAGAATGCAAGCGTTGCGCGATAATCCAGCCTGTGCAAAACAAGAATTTGAACAAATTGCTGATGATTCAGACCGTGGTTTGCACGCCCTTTTGACGTTTGATGTACGCGAAGATATTGCCGTGCCGTTTTTAAATTTGAGCCGTCCGAAAGTCGCCATTTTGCGTGAACAAGGCGTAAATGGTCACGTCGAAATGGCGGCGGCGTTTAATCGTGCAGGTTTTACCAGCATCGACGTTCACATGAGCGACATCATTCATGGGCGTGTTAGCTTGCAAGATTTCAAAGGTTTAGTGGCTTGCGGCGGTTTCTCTTACGGCGACGTTTTAGGCGCAGGCGGCGGTTGGGCAAAATCCATTTTGTTCAATCCAAAAGCGCGTGATGAATTTGCAGCGTTTTTTGCCCGCGAAGATACCTTTAGTTTAGGGGTTTGTAACGGCTGTCAAATGTTGTCTGGCTTGAAGGAAATCATCCCAAATGCACAACATTGGGCGCGTTTTTCTCGCAATAATTCGGAACAATTTGAAGCGCGTGTGGCAATGGTGAAAGTTGAAGATTCACCATCAATTTTATTGGCAGGAATGGCAGGTTCAAGAATGCCTGTTGTTGTGGCACATGGCGAAGGTCGTGCCGTGTTTTCTCAAAATTTACAAGCCGCCGTTGAAGCAAAAATGATCGCGTTGTCTTATGTGGATTCGCGGGGCGTGCCAACAACCGATTTCCCAGCAAATCCAAATGGTTCACCGTTTGGGATTACAGGTTTGACAACAACTGACGGCAAAGTCACAATCATGATGCCGCATCCAGAACGTTGTTTTAGAACCTTGCAAAATTCGTGGCATCCAAACGATTGGGATAAAGATGGTGCGTGGTTAAGATTGTTTAGCAATGCCCGAGTTTGGGTTGGTTAAATAATAAAAAAGGGCGATGTTAAAATCGCCCTTTTTCTAGCCCATTTTAAAACCCATCAAAAAACCGCCTGTTGCACTGACACCTTTTAAAGTAAATCGTGATAAGCGATCAAGTAAGAAATCACTCGAATTTTTTGCTGCGTTCGCCGCTACATCTGTGACGTGTAACAGTTGCGAGTCTGATATGTTTACCACGCCGTAATACTCCGCGATAAATAACATTACAACAATTCCACCGCCTAAAAATAAGGTAAATCGGAACATTTTTTTTGCAAAATAACCGACAGCAAAACCTAAAAAAAACGGCTCGCCCACATTACCAATTAAATTGGCAGAAGAAAAAATATCTTGATTTTCCATAGTTAAAATTTTGTATGTAGTTAAAATTTAAACATTCTGTAATTTGAATGTTCGTATAATCCAACGCGAGATGACAAATTATACGGGATAATTACCAGCATTAAAGTCTTTTGAAGTTAAGCGCATGACTGTTTGTGGTAATTCCAGTAGAATTTACACCATTCATTACCAAACTAATTTAAACAAAGTAGGCAAAAATTTTTTGTTAAAATCAGAAAGTATTTGCTATTTAAATACACTTTTGTTTATTTTGTTTTTTTAATAACTTTACATTCCCATGGCAGAAAGAAAAAAACGTCCCAGTTCCCGCTACGATTCAGTACCGCGCCAACGTAAAAACAAAAAAAAATCCTTTCCTTGGTTTGGCAGTCTATTTCTGGTTGCTTTGGGCGTAGGGGGCTTTTTATTGTTTGGTTATTTAGGTGTACTTGATTACAACGTCCGCAAACAATTTGAAGGTAAACGCTGGGCAATTCCCGCTCGAGTTTATGCAAGCCCGCTTGAAATTTATGCGGGTTACACGATTAGTTTGGCTCAATTTGAAGCGCAATTAAAAACTTTGCATTATCGTGTAGATTCAACGCTGGCGGCAGAAGGTACTTATGTAAAAAAAGGCTCTCAAATCACAGTCAAAACGCGCCCATTCAGTTTTTGGGATTCGCCACAAGAAAGTAGTTTGATTCGATTAAATTTTGCCGATTCAACTATTGAAAGTATTACGGATTTGGGTAATCAAGGTGCGCCCGTAGCTTTGTTGCGTTTAGATCCGGTACAAATTGGCACGCTTTATCCGAGCATTAAAGAAGATCGTGTGTTAATTAAATTGCAAGAAGCTCCGCCTGCTTTAATTAAAGCCTTGCTCGCTTCGGAAGACCGTGATTTTTATCATCATTTCGGTTTATCGATTCGCGGTATTGCGCGAGCTATGTTGGCAAATGTTAAAGCGGGTGGCATGGTGCAAGGCGGCAGCACAATTACGCAACAGTTGGTAAAAAACTTTTATCTCAGTTCTGAACGCAGTTTAACGCGAAAAATTAACGAAGCGTTTATGGCGTTGATTTTAGAATATCGCTACAGCAAAGATGAAATTTTAGAAGCCTATTTGAACGAAATTTATTTGGGACAAAATGGAAATAGCGCGGTACACGGTTTTGGATTAGCTAGTGAATTTTATTTTAATAGTACGTTAAAAGATTTACCGTTACATCAAGTCGTTTCATTAGTGGCATTAGTACGAGGACCGTCGTATTATGATCCGCGTCGTGTGGCAGATAGAGCTGTACAACGCCGGAATTTGATTTTAGACGAAATGGCAACAGCACAAGCGATAACCTCGAAACAAGCGGCTGATGCGAAAGCTAAACCATTGGGTGTGATTGCGAATGCTAACCGCTCGGCAAATTTATATCCGTATTTTTTAGATTTAGTAAAACGGCAATTGCGTCAAGAATATCGTGAGGAAGATTTAACGTCAGAAGGGTTAAGTATTTTTACGACACTTGATACACGCATTCAAGATACGCTTGAACAAACAGTTAAATCACAACTCATACAGCTTGAAAAATTACCGAAATCAACAAATGAATTAGAAGCTGCTGCCGTGGTTACTCGCCGCGATAGTGGTGAAATTGCCGCGTTGACGAGTGGACGCGAAGTAACGTCGTCTGGTTTTAATCGTGCGTTAGATGCAGTTCGTCCCATTGGTTCATTGATTAAACCTGTTATTTATTTGACCGCATTAAGTAATCCTAAGAAATACACAATTACATCGGCGGTCAGTGATTCAGAAATCATTGTGCCAAATAAAGGCAGTGAACCTTGGATTCCAAAAAATTACGATCACCGCGAACATGGAAGCGTCAGTTTGCATCAAGCGTTAGCACATTCTTACAACTTGGCAACAGTTCGAGTTGGAATGGATGTTGGTGTAAACAACGTGATTGGTACGTTACGCAACATGGGAGTTTCACGCGAAGTTGAGTCGTTTCCTTCATTCTTACTTGGTTCGGCGCAACTTACGCCTTTAGATGTGACTCAAATGTATCAAACATTAGCGGGTGATGGTTTTTTAAGTCGTTTAAAAGCGATTCGCGCTGTTGTTTCCGCAAAAGGTGAACGTTTACAGAGTTATCCATTTGTCGTTAAACAAGCCATTGATCCCGCTGTGACGTATATTGTTAATACCATGTTGCAAGAAGTTATGACGGATGGAACTGGACATTCGGCTTATGATGTTTTTCCTAAAAGTTACGGTTTAGTTGGAAAAACAGGCACGACAAACGATGCCAAAGACAGTTGGTTTGCAGGTTATTCAGGTGATTATTTGTCAGTGGTTTGGATTGGTCGTGATGATAATAAACCGATGGGATTGACGGGGGCTACAGGGGCATTACCTGTTTGGCTTTCGATAATGAAACAAATTTCAACCCAACCGGTAAATTTAATTGCACCGGATAATATAAAAATGTCATCTGTCAGTAACTGTTCGGGATCGCGGAGTTATCCATATATTGCCGGTTCAGAACCTCACACGAGAAATTGCGATAGCGGTGACGGAAGTGATATGGGCAGTAGTGGAAATGGCTATTATGTGCCGCCGCGTTCAACCAATCAAAATTCTGCACCGGTTGAACCCGAACCGGTTATTACTGATACGCAGGATAATTTTTGAGTAATTGATAGTGAATTTTCCAAAAAGTAGCCGCGCGTAAGTGCGGCTACACTGTAATCATTTTTAGCCTTTACGATTTTTCAAGGCATGACTCGCTAGATTTTTTCCTAAATCCCAAATCGCACCGCCCATTTTATGCGTTTCACCAATCGTTTTATCGAATGCGCTGATTATCGTGTCGTGGTCTTTTTGAGTTAAATTCAACGGCGGCAACAATTTCACAACGTTCATGCCGTGTCCTGCGACTTGCGTCAAAATGTGATGTTCTTTGAATAACGGAATTGTCACCATTTGACAGAATAGCCCTTTATTCGCTGCTTCGAGCATTGCCCAACCGGCTTTGAGTTTTAAACTTTTTGGCGATTGGAATTCAATCGCAATCATCATTCCTTTTCCGCGAGCTTCTTTGAGTAATTCGTAACGGTCGCCCATAGCGTTCAAATTGTTAATGATGTCTGTGCCGATTTTCATGCTGTTTTCGACCAAATTTTCTGCGTGCATGACTTCCAAAGTCGCCAAACCCGCCGCCATTGCCATGTTATTTTTTGAAAACGTCGAACCATGTACAACGGCTCTGTCCATGCGGTTATAAACGGTGTCCATGATTTTTTGCGTCATCGCGACACCGCCGACTGGCACAAATCCGCCTGATAACGCTTTCGCCATACAAATCATATCGGGTTGCACATTCCAATGATCGACAGCCCAGAATTTACCGGTGCGTCCTAAACCTGTTTGCACTTCATCTGCTACAAACAGCGTGCCGTATTGTTTGCACAAGCGTTCGACTTCGGGTAAATAATTGTCATCAGGTAAATTTACACCTTTGCCTTGAATCGGTTCGACGATAAATGCCGCCACATCTTTATTACTCAAGGCTTTTTCGAGTGCGACTAAATCGTTAAATGGAATTGCTTCACAATTTGGCAGCAATGAACCAAAGCCTTCTCGGAAAATGTTTTCACCGTTCAGCGACAATGCGCCCATCGTTAAACCATGATAACCGTGATCACAGAAAACAATTTTGTCCCGTTTAGTTGTAAAACGAGCAAATTTAATCGCTGCTTCAACGGCTTCCGTTCCCGAATTACAGAAAAACATTTTGGTTAAATTTTCAGGCGTGGTTTTAAGAATTTCTTTTGCCAACAAACCGCTTAAAATCGATACGTCGAGTTGCACTAAATTCGGCAATTCTAACGTCAGCGTTTCTTTTAACGCTTCGATGACAGTCGGGTGATTTCGTCCAATCGCAAACACGCCAAAACCGCTGAGTAAATCGAGATATTCTGTGCCTTCTTGGTCGTAAAGATATTGCCCGACGGCTTTTTTATAGTGGCGGTCGTAACCAATGGTTTTTAAAACGCGCACCATTTGGTTGTTTAAAAATTGTTCGTGCAACTCAAATTTATCGTTGCTGTGTTCGTTTAAGAGGTTTTCGATGCTAAAGGTCATATTTTCTATATGGAGTTAAAGTTAAAAATGCAAAAAATAAATTAAGCTGACAGCCATTCGACCAATTCTCTCAGTTCATCATAGAATGGAAAATCTTCAATATCTTTGTTATTCATATTTGTTTTGAATTGCGAGTGTGTTTTCACATTTTTATCACTAAGTTCTAAAATATTTTCAATCGTTCCTTGTTTCCAGACCCAAACATTTTTTGATTTAAACAGGTTGTGAATATTTTCAATAGCATTTTTCGCTTCTAGTTCTTGAGCTAAAAGCGAAAAAGGTTTTTCTGAATTGTTATCAAATTTCTTTGGTGAACCACTTTTTAGAGAGACCTTTCCTTCTATTTCTAATCTCTGAAATATGCTATTTACACTCTCAAAATCTGCACACTTATCATCAAGACCATGATGTTTTGCGTAAAGGAGAATGTAATCTAAATCAACTATTGCTTTAGCTGGCAAATCCATAGCGTGAAGAATTTTCATAGACTTGGCTGTATTACCAACACCATCAAGTTGTATAAATGCAATATTCTTTTGTCCGAGTGTTTTTTTTGAAACCTTTTCAAATAGAAAAGGGAATAACCGCTGCTCTGTTTTTCCTTCGGCAAGAACGACTATTTCAGAAAAAAGAATTTGGCTTGAATGCGTTAATGAAAAAAGTAATTCTTCTTGGCTGTTAGAATCGGGTACAGTTTCTTGAATAGCTTTACCTAAACGTTTTCGTACTTTTGTAGAGTGACTTTCTTTTCTAATCAGCAAAGTATTTTGTGCATCCTTAGCCGTTATCATCTGAGGTGAATGTGTAGAAAAAAGCACTTGATAACCCTTTTTAGATAAAGTTTTTAATGCCTCTCTTGTTTGCTCTATTGCAAATGGATGAAGATAAAGCTCAGGCTCATCGATGAGTAATAGTGTTGTTGGGGATGGGTCGCTATCAGAGCTTTTGATGTCGGCTAAATGGCGAATTAAAGCCATTTGAATGGCGCGTTGTGCGCCGTGACCATAAGCAGAGCAATCGCGTCCTTCGTTACCATTTTCATATACGCGGATTGTTCCACCATCTTTAAATATTTCATCAAATGATGGAGTTTTTATATCTATTTTTAATGACATATCAGGAAAAAAATCTTTAATTTTTTCATTGATAGACGTATCAAATTTGTTTAATTCGGATAATCGTGAATCACCCTGTGCTGAAAGTGATTTTTGAATTTCATCAAAATGTGGTTTTAATTTTGTTTCATGCTCGTCTTTAATAGGGCTGATAAATTCGCTAAGTAATTTGCCGATGGTTGTACTTGTTTTTGACTTACTTACATCTTCGGTTGCATTATCCATCGCGCCTATGCGAATTGGTTCGGGAAATAAAACTTTAATCGCATTATCAATACCAGTTGGATTTTTATTCCATTTACTATCGTTCCAAACCCACAATTCAGATTTATTATTTTTAGATTGGCTTCGTTTAATCTTTAATTGAGAATTATCGATGAACTTCTCGATTTTGCTTTTATGAACGTCGCCCAACGTATTCAGCAAACCTTCAGTGATTCCCTCAATTGTGCCAATAACTTCAGCAGAATCAGGACTACAATCGGAATCATTAAAAAAGTCTTTATTTTCAAGTGATTTACCTTTAATTAGCCATTGAACAGCCAAGATAATGTTCGATTTTCCAGCATTGTTATATCCAACAAGTGGTGTGAAAGGAGATAACTCAACTATTACATTTTGACAGGAACGAAAGTTCTCTATTTCGACAGATGAAATATAGTGCATGGTTTATATGCTCCACGGATGTTATAAAAAAATTATATGAAATTTGCTATTCCATATTGTTATTAAAATTAGTCACCAACGCTTCAACCATTGGCTTTCTATTCGTTTCTTTTGCACCGACATGATAAAAATGTTCGCGTGTCAGAATGTTGTATTTTGACCACAAATCAGTCACATAATTGTTATGGCGATAATCATTATGATGCCACGTCGATAAAATAAATTTGCCTCTAAAAAGCGATAGTTTATCAAACAACGCTTGTTCGTTTTCGTCTTGCCAACCATTGTAATAATCGGTATGTCTATCTATGTAAGGCGGGTCACAATAAATAATATCGTTTGATGACGCTTCGGCGATAGTTTGAGTGAAGTTTTGGCATTTAAACGTAAATTGTTTTTCTTTGAGCAACCCGCTTACAAAATCAACTTGATTAACAATTTTCGTAATGTAGGCTTTAGCAAAGCGTTGTGGCTTTCGACAAAACGGGATATTAAAACCGCCTTTGCGATTAAAGCGAATCATGCCATTAAATCCCGCTCGATTCAGAAACAAAAAATCCAATGGTGCGTGATGCGTATTAAATCGTTCTCGAATGAAATAATAATGTTCTTCACCTAATGCTTGTAATTTTTCACCTTCTTGAATAAGGTAATTTTTCACAATGGATGACGTGATTTCACTGGTTGCAATGGCTTTGTAAAAATTGATTAAATGCGGATTCGTATCGCATAAAATAGCATTTTGTGGCGCAACGTTGAATGCGACTACGCCCGTTCCCATGAACGGTTCAATCCAATTACCTTGAAAATTATCAGGCGTGACACTTTTAATCCACGGCACAAGTTTTGTTTTTATGCCTTGTGATTTAATAGGGGGAACGTGTGTTTTTGAATTCATGGCTTAACATTGCGTTTTTCGACAATTAACGAAACATCGCCATTTCGATAAGCAACAAATTCTTTCAGCGTGGAAATTTTCTTTGTGTCACCTTTGCCGTCAGGAATGGTGATTTTTTTATAGTTCATCCAATAATCATCAAACCAACTTTCGCCCAATTTAGAAAAAAGCCCGCTACCGTTAATGATGTCGTCGATATTATTGATACTGCCAATGTTAGCTGTATTTCCACTGCCGCTTTTATCGCTGGCAATTTTCCATTTTTCGGTTACAAAAAATTGAAAATTTTTCACCACTGACGTTATCAAACTTAAATCATCGACGGCGTATATTTTTGTTTCGTCAATCAAGGTTATATCAGCTCTGTCGTAAATAATGCCAAGACAGAAATGCCCTAAATAAGAACTGTAAGGAAATTGGATATTTTTGGTGCTGGTTCGATTTTCAAAATACTCACCGTGCGAGCCTAACGTAAAACCATTACACAAATACGATTTTTTAGGATTTCGATAAGTCGTTTTAAAATCAACTGCAAATCGAATCGATTCATCGTCAACTTTGACAAAGGAAACATCGGGATAATAGTTTTGATGTTCTGCTAGAACAACTTTGTATCCATTCAACTGGGCAAATTCAAGCACTTTCGGAAATAAATGAATTTCAAGAATTTTCGAGATGATTTTTGTATCAGCTGAAATGGTATAAACGTTTTTAAAAACATCGATAAAACCCTTAACCGTCCATTGCTCATCAGGTGTACTGATGTGATTTTTTAAATCGGCAACAAATGTTTCAAGTTGTAATGCGAATTTTTCTTTTTCTGTCATTTCTTATCGTTGCTGTGTTCGTTTAAGAGGTTTTGGATGCTAAAGGTCATAGTTTTAAAAGGTTAGGAGTTGGAATTTTTCTTGTAATTCTTCCGCAGACAAAACGTCGTCATATTCGTCTTTGTGGATTTTGCTAATTTTTAAATTGTCTTTGATGGATTTTAAAAAGTCTTTGAAATCAGGATTTTGATTGCAAAGTTTATCAATAGATTCCCAGTCTAGGTTTTCTTTTTGTTTGGCGGGAAAAATTATATGACTAGAATCTGGGTCGGAAGTATCCAGTCGAATAACGCCAATCCCAAATGAACCAGAAAGGCGTTTCAATTCTGATGAAAAATCATCTGATTCTGAAATTTCTGCTGCACAAAGATAACACTCATGCGCCCACGACGAATTTGAAACCGCTTGAAAAAAGGCTTCACGCAAATTCGAGAAATTTAACTCACGCTTCAATTCGAAAGAATAAAGCCGCACATTCATAACGCCCAGTGCTTGGCTCAATTCAATGGAACTTTGCGACCAATTTCCAATTGGAAACCAACAACCAACAATGTCGGGGTGTAACCATTCACCAAATTCTTTTTTACCACTTTTGGAATGGTTAATTGTTTTGCAATAAACATTCAAATAAATTTTTGCAAAATATACCAACAAAGGATGTAAATCTTTTTCAAGATAGGTTTTTGTTGGCTTTGAAATGATTGATTTTTTATCAAATGATGGCTCTAAATCAATTTGAGTAGCCATTTCAATAAGGTAATAATATCGTGGTCTACTTCCTGTATAGCCAAAAATTTCAGTCGCATCCCCAACTCTTGCACTCAATGTTGCTTTAGGTGTTTTCCCTTCACTGTTTAATTCGGCAATGTAATTTTTCTCTTCTGCGTATTTCCAAATTTCTTCAATGGTCAAAGGAGTTTTAACTTCTACTAAAACCCGTTGTGCAAGTTGTGTAAATGTAAGTTTTGTCATTCTTAATAATTTTTCCTAATCAAATCTGCTTCCCAAGCCATAAACCTAACGCCATTGTGCCACAACAAAGCCCGCTATTTGCAACAAACAGTCCAAGCATAAAATGTGTTTGTGTATCGAAAGAAAATCCGTGTTCAATTAAAAACAAAATCAAATATAAACCGGAAAGTGTTAAATACGCACCGATAATTAAAACTAATAATGTGGCGCGTTGTTCGATAGGAAGAGTAATTTTTTGCAGCAATAATGCGACGATAATTCCAATCAAAACCGCGCCAATTATGTTGATAAACATCATGCCATAAGGTATTACGCTATTAGGTAAATTCAAAATGCCATTACTGTACCAAAACAATCCTCGCCCACACAATAAACCAAACCAAACCGCCGCTAAACAACTACTCACACTCACTACCACGTTCAACCCCGCTTTACCGATTTGATTTTGTTCCAGCAAATAAAAGGTTTCCAATGAAAAAGTCGAAAATGTCGTGAATGCGCCAATAAAACCAACCAAAATTGCTGAACGATAATCTAATGCAATCGTTACTCGTTGCAATATCAAGGTTTCACTCAGTAAGCCAATCAGAAATGAACCAATGACATTAACCAACAATGTGCCATAAGGAAAATCGCGCCCAAGCCACTGATATAAACCGGTTGAAACCAAAAAACGCATGACCGCACCAAAAGCACCGCCGATGGCAATGACAATAAGCTGATTCATTCTAAATGTTAGAAAGGTTTTATAAAATGTTCGCGGTAATAACGCAGCTCTTCAATCGATTCGATAATGTCATCAAGAGCTTGATGTGACGATTCCTTAGTGAAACCTTCTTTGATTTCAGGACACCAACGCGCTGCCAATTCTTTGAAAGTTGAAACATCAATACAGCGATAATGAAAAAAGGCTTCAAGATTTTTCATATAGCGGTCTAAAAAACGACGATCTTGCCCAACGCTGTTGCCACAAATTGGCGAAACACCCGCATCAATCCATTCACTTAAAAATTCAATTGTCGCTTTTTCCGCATCGGCTGTCGTCACTGTAGACGTTTTTACGCGCTCGATTAAACCGGATTTACCATGATGTTCTTGATTCCAATCATCCATTGCCGCTAATGTTTCATCACTTTGATGAATCGCTAACACAGGTCCTTGCGCTAAAATGTTTAAATTCTTATCAGTAACGATAGTCGCAATTTCAATAATGACATCGGTATCAGGATTTAATCCCGTCATTTCCAAATCAATCCAAATTAAATTTTCTGCGTGTTTTGTCATGCAAATATCTCTATGAGTTATAGTGTGAAAAGTAATGCTATTCTTCGATATGATAGCATTGTCAGTTGTTCAGCCAATAATTCTCATTATAATTGGAGTTCTTTATGTGTACACCGTACAGAAATTATTATCGTCAACGCACAGCAAATCAATGGCGAAAAATTCCCGCTGAACAGGGCGATCCAAGTGCGATTCGTCCGTTTTTAGCTGGAAACTGGAAAATGAATTTAATTCCTCTTGCTGGCGTAGCTTTAGCGGCTCGAATTTTCGATTTGTGCCGCGATGTAAAAGATGTTGATATGGGTTTTGCGCCACCATTTACGGGTTTATCAACGTTAGCCGATTACATTACGCCGGATTTTTTACGGCGTGAATATGGAATTGGACGGAATGTTTTTTTGTTGGCGCAAGACACGTTTTTTGAATCGAAAGGCGCATTTACCGGTGAAATTTCAGCGGATATGTTAGCCGCAATCGGTGTCGATCGTGTGATTATTGGGCATTCAGATAGACGTGCTAATTTAGGAAAATACTTTGGTTTCAGTTCAAGTGTGGCGCGACGATTATCAAAAGAGTTTTTAACACATTCTTTGAAGCGTTTAGCGTTGCGTGAAGAACCCGATCAAAAAGTATTGGCAACCATTGAGCATTTACTAGAAGAACAACATAGTGATGTATTGGCGGGTTTAGCAACATTTTTAGAAGCCGAATTAAATGAGCGAGCCGGCGAAAGCGATGAGGCGATTCAACGAAAAGTCCAAGCCGCATTATCAAATGGTTTACAGGTTATTTTGTGTTGTGGTGAAAATAGAGAAGCACACAAAATGAACGAAACGTTTAAATTGCTTGAGCGTCAAATTCGAATCGGATTGGAAGGTGTCGCACGTCCTACTATGTCAGAAGTCATAATTGCGTATGAGCCAATTTGGGCAATCGGTGAAGGAGCTAATCCCGCTTCATTAGAACAAATCGCGACGGTTCACGATTTTATTCGTAATTTATTGATGGATTTATACGGTGAGCAAATTGCGTCTCGCGTTCGGATTTTGTATGGCGGGAATGTGAAACCCGATAATATCGTTTCAATGATGCAATTAGCGGGCGTGGATGGCGCGTTAGTCGGAGGAGCAAGTTTGAACGCGGCAGATTTTGCAAAAATTATTCGTTTTGGTTTGCCAGATGCCTAACGGTGGTTATAGACGAAATGCGTTTCTGCATTTCGTCTTTTTTGATTGATTACTTCTTGTTATCAAATAACGATATTGACCAATTTCCCCGCAACAACAATCACTTTTTTCACAGGCGAACCGTCGATAAATTTCAACACCGTTGCATCATTCAACGCCGCTGTTTCAATTTCAGCATTTGACGCACTCGCCGAAACAGAAATTTTGCCACGCAATTTTCCATTCACTTGCACCATTAAATCTAACGAATTCTGCACTAACGCACTTTCGTCTACGCTTAACCAACGTTCAGAAACAATCGCGCTTTCGTGTCCCAAGTCGCGTCACAACTGGCGACAACATCAACTACCAACGCCGCTAATAATTCAACCGATTGACAAAATGGCTACACTCATAATCAGTCATCAACCAATTTATTGTTTTCGTGTAGCAATTCTTGAAAGTTAATAGTTGGTATCAATACAGGTTGATACCCAGCATTAAGTGTAAGTGTTGAAATAAAACTTCTGAGAAATGGATAGGCTATGGCTGGTGCATTGATTTTAATGAAATTTGAATCTTTAAAATCATCTGTAATCGGTTCTTCCGTTTCAAAAAATGAAACATATTCGACCGACAATTCATAACCAGCCAAAGAAGACACTTTAGTTCTAAACTTCACTATGAATGTGGTTGATTCACCCTCAGAAAAACCTACATCAAAACCAAATTCAAAGTTATCAACATCAACTTCTTTGGAAACAAGATTTATGGTATCTGCTCTAAAAGAGGCTATTTTAAACTTGTTCATGCGGCAATCTTATAGTCGTAATCACGAAGATAGTAGGATTCATCATTTTTCGCATGTTCGTTAAATCTGATCAACGCTAAAGAATCAAATTCTGCATTTACAGGATGTGACCAAGCGGGATTTTTACTTTTAACAACATCCAATTCAAATGTAGACGTGCTACGACTAGAAAAATGATTAGTAAAATGCGGGACACTTTTTTTTCTAATAGCATCTAATCCGAACGAACGGAACTCTTTTTCAAGCTCGTCAATTGATAATGAATCAATGTAGCGTATTGCATCGTCCACCATTTCTTTTACATAGTCGTTCATTGTATTTCTCCTGTTTTCACCTCAGACATTGATGAAGCATCAATACATTCTTCGTGGTTAGCGACCAACATAACTGTTACGTTAGGTATGTTTGAATTTATATTTTTTATTCTTTGAATTTTTGTTTTTATGTAAAGGTTACTGATTAACACGTCTACTTTCATCTTGCTAATTACCATATTGCATATTTTTCGGTCATCATCTGCATACTCTCTGCCTTTCTGGAATGACTTTTGATATACATGAATAAGGTGATTTCTAACTTGATTTAAACCATCAAGATCAGCAGAAGTTGTCAAATCAAGCAGTTTCGCTTCAGAAACTTTCACAGTGGTTTTAACTGACCGTGCGAAATTCCCCACCCAGAGCTGATAGGCTTGGGTGGGGATGGATAGCACTCCTTCCGCGAAGCGGCTTTTGATTTTCTTATTCATACTGTAAAATTCCCGTGTGCTTACATTGTTGGTCATC
>CAIQZX010000026.1 GCA_903876445.1 uncultured Pseudomonadota bacterium
CATGGTACTAACACTAGCTACTGGTCACATTTTGAGTGGATTTTAACACAGGATAGATTTTGCAGACTATGAAAAATTTGGAATTGAGCCGCTTACATCCCCTCCCTGAACGGAGGGGTTTTTCGCTCGCTTTGATAAAAACCCGTGTATGTTCTGTTTGAATGTTAACATCTAATGGTAACTTTCCGAACCAGCCAAATAGCGACGGGATATAAGTAATGACGACACCAGCCAGAACTGTTACCACACCTACTGTCATCAGTAGCTTTCCAATATCCATAATTTTACCTAAAAGCCCGTAAAGCTCCGCCGTTCAGGGCGGGGATATAAGGGATTGTTCGAATGTCTCACTCGCAATAATGTTTGGAGCAGTATTTCCGGATTGATGGGTTTTTCTACAAGGGTATTCATACCGACAGATAAACACTTTTCTTGCTCTTCTATCGTAATGCCGGCTGTTAAAGCGATAATCGGCAATTCCGCATATTTAGATTGTTCTCGAATCGCTTTAGTCGCTTGAAGTCCGTCCATTTTAGGCATGTTAATATCCATTAAAATAACGTCATACGAGTTCAATTTCAGAAATTCTAATGCAACAATGCCATTTTCAGCTATATCCACTTCAATTCCTGATAATTTCAAAAAACCACTCACAATTTCTTGATTAAGTGAATTGTCTTCAGCTAATAAAACTTTAATTCCCACCAATGATTGACTCATTTCTGAAAGTCTTTCTTGTAACGCACCTTGTTGATTAACCGGTAAAAAATTACTTTGTTGTTTAAACATTTTTATTTCTGTGCTGGGTATTTTAAGTAATAAATCAAAATAAATTGTAGTACCTTTCCCTACGGTACTATTTATATGAAAATCACTGTTCATTAAGCGTAATAAATCACGGCTAATTGTAAGTCCTAATCCCGTTCCACCAAATCGACGAGTAATGGAATTATCGGCTTGATGAAATTGCTTAAATAAATTTTCTTGATGCTCTGTTTCTAAACCAATTCCCGTATCTTCAACACTAAAACGCAACACAGTTTCATCAATTCTATTTTCAATTGTTTTAATATGAAGCCAGACTTTGCCATGCGCCGTGAATTTAATCGCATTACCTAACAAATTAGATAGAATTTGTTGAATCCGTAAAGAATCCCCGATTAACTCACTTGGCATATCCGTTTCGGCAGAAATGCTGAACTCAAGATTTTTATTTTTTGCTGAAACAGAAAAGAGGTTATATAAATTACGGAACATTTCAACCAAATTGAACGAAGAATTTTCAAGCTGTAGTTTTCCAGCATCAAGTTTAGAAAAGTCTAAAATGTCGTTTAAAATTCCAAGCAAACTTTCTGAAGATTGATGTATTTTTGTTAAATAATCCCGTACATCATTTGACATTTGTTTATTCAAAGCTAATTGAGATAAACCAATAATTGCCGTCATTGGCGTTCTAATTTCATGGCTCATATTAGCCAAAAAGTCGGATTTGGATTTTGCGAGTTGTTCAGCATGTTCCTTTGCGTTTCTCATTGCATCCTCCAATTTAATGCGCTCTCTTAGATCAATAATGTAACCAAAAGTGTATTCGCCATCTTCATTTTTTAAGTAATTGATAGAAATTTCTACTGGCACAATTCCATCTTTTACAGAATGTCTGCTGTTTAGCAATAAATGCTTGTTTTCTCTTAACGTAGGTAAAATATCTGACAGTTTTTCCAAATCGACATCCGGATCCCAATCCGGAACGCGCATTGTAAATAATTGCTCTTTTGGCACACCAAAATGTTTACATGTCGCTTCATTTGCAAATATCATTCGGAAATCATCATTTATATCTAAAATATAGAATGGATCTTCGCTGTATTCAATCATGGACTTCAATAACTCAAGTTTCCGCTGGCTAGCTTTGAGTTCCTCAAAAGAATTTACTCGTTCAGTAATATCAACACACGAACCAATATAACCTTGGAAATTGTTATGTTCGTCATAACAAGGTGCGCCATTATCTTGAATCCAACGATATTCACCATCGTGACGACGTAAACGATATTCCATTGAAAAGTGGTTTCTTAAATCAAAATTTTCAACATAAATTTCCAAACACTTTTCAAAATCATCTGGATGAACACATTCTGTCCAACCATTACCATATTCATCTTCAATTGTACGACCTGTAAAATCTAGCCACACTTTATTAAACCAATAACATAATTTATCTGTATTCGCGAGCCAAATCAGAACGGGTGCGGCATCAGCAACAGTACGGAATCGTTTTTCAGATTCTTGAACTAAAAGCTCTAAACGTTTGCGATTTGTCACATTGCGCGACAAAACAATAAAACGCGGTTGTTCATTATCCGAATGCACTGTTTTAGTGACGGATAATTCAAACCAAGTTTCACCTTGCGGAAGGTCTAATTTAAATTGCTTTTCACTTGAATGATTTTTTTCTAA
>CAIQZX010000027.1 GCA_903876445.1 uncultured Pseudomonadota bacterium
TCGAGCCTAAAAGAGCTATGTCACCATGGTACTAACACTAGCTACTGGTCACATTTTGAGTGGATTTTAACACAGGATAGATTTTGCAGACTATGAAAAATTTGGAATTGAACCGCTTACATCCCCTCCCTGAACGGAGGGATTTTTCGCTCGCTTTGATAAATAATGGGGTCACATAATGGGAATTTGGCGACGAGAAATTATTATTGCTTTAATACTCTTTCTGATTATTTGCGTGATTAGTTTATTTACTAAACTTTTTTTTCCGCTTACGTTTGCTTTAATAATCATTTTTTTATGCCATCATTTATATCAACTAAATCGATTTGAAAAATGGTTACGCACGGGCGGTCAAGGTGATTACCCGAAAACAAAAGGCGTTTGGGAAGAAATTTATTATCACGTTTATCGAATTAAAAAACATAATAAACGCCGTAAAAAGAAACTCAGCAAAATGGTTGATCGATTTCGTGAATCAACGGAAGCATTACCCGATGCGGCAGTTGTTTTAAGTGCTGGCGATGAAATTGAATGGGCAAATAAAGCGGCGCGAGAAGTCCTTGGTTTGTTGCCGAGCGATAAAGGTCAACGAATTCAAAATCTAATTCGATTTCCAGAATTTATTTATTATTTAAAATCGAAACAATACGACGAACCGGTAATTTTACCGTCGCCACTTAATAATCGAATGCTTTTAGCTGTTCGTATCATTAACTACGGCGATGGATTGCGATTGCTTTTAGCACAAGATGTCACGCAATTAAAACAAATGGAACGAATGCGAAAAGATTTTGTCGCTAACGTTTCGCATGAATTACGCACACCGCTCACGGTTTTAAAAGGCTATTTAGAAACGCTTGAAGATATGGATAACGGCGAATCGCTATTACTCACCAGTTCACTCAGAAATATGCAGGGACAAACCGAGCGAATGCAGCATCTAGTCGATGATTTATTGTTGCTCGCGCATTTGGAAACCAAAAATAAAAAGCATGAAATTATTGATATTCGTAAACTTTTGAATCAAATTTGCCATGAAAATGAAGCGACATTGGAAATTGGACGAATTGAATTGATTTTGGATTCCGATGCTCAAATGATAGGTGAAGAAAATGAATTACGCAGCGCGTTCACAAATTTGTTGGGTAATTCGTTGAAATACTCATCGGAAGATTCTCCGGTGCAAATTCGTTGGCACGAAACGGAAACCGCACTTTGTCTCGATGTGATTGATAAAGGCGAAGGCATTTCGCCCGCCGATATTGCGCGAGTGACAGAACGTTTTTATCGTGTTGAAACCAAACGCGATAAAAAAATTAGTGGTACAGGCTTAGGATTAGCAATTGTGAAACACGTTTTAATGCGGCATGATGCACAGCTTATTATTCACAGCGAGTTAGGGAAAGGCAGTTGTTTTCAATGTGCTTTTCCATTAAAACGTTTAGCGAAATGATGTTTTTATTGTTATTTTTTTGAGAAGGCACAAGTTATGAGAGAAAAAATAAAACAACTTTTAAACTATTTTTTAATCGGGATTTTTGCGGTTATTCCACTGGCGTTAATCATTAAAATTCTGTTTTTCGTAAAAGATTTACTCGCAGATATGGTGCGTTTTGTTTATGGCTATGCCGATAATACGATTTACACCATTCTATTTTTGACTTTGAGCTGCGTGGTTTTAGTGTCAATTGGTCATAAATTAGTCGTTGAAGGGCGCGTTTGGTTTTTGGCGTTTATTGATTCCATTATCGAAAAAATTCCGTTTTTGAACACGATTTATCGCGTATTAAAAAAAGTTATCAGTATGTTTTCGTCACAAGACGAAGCGGTGGCAAAAGAAGTCGTTTATGTCGAATATCCTAAAGAAGGCATTTGGGTTCCCGCTTATGTTACAAACCGTTTTGAAAATAAATATGTCTTATTTATTCCCACTTCACCGAATCCAACGTCCGGTTTTACCGTTATTGTAGATAAAACCAAAGTTATAAAATCAAAAATGGACATCGAAGAAGCGACCAGTTTTATTGTGAGCGTCGGTGTAGATTATGACAAGGTTTCCGAGCTAAATCAGTTACCTTAAAATCAAAAAAAACAGAAGCTCAAGTTGAAACTTTCAACTTGAGCTTTTTTATTCATTATCAACCGGCTAATTTTTCGAGTTTTTTAAAATGTTTCGTTATTTTCCTCCACAACAAAATCTTCATCCGCACAACAAACGCGATTATTACATTGCCGCTTTTACCTTTTTTTGTGTTGCCGTTTGCTTAATCACAGATTCCGACGCAAGTTTAGAAAAACAAAACGCTTTGGGCGTAGCGGGTTGGGTTTTTTTAATTGGTTGGTTGCTGGGCGAAAACAAAGAAATTCGAGTTCAAGTTTTAATTGCGGTTATGTTTGCAACAGTGGGTGAACATTTCGCGTCGCCCTTTATGGGTGGTTACACTTATCGCTTTCATAACGTTCCAGCTTATGTTCCCGCCGGTCATGGCATGGTTTATTTAACGGCTGTCGCACTAGGACGTTCAGGTTTTTTTGTACGTTATGCCCGAGAAATTGCGTTATTTGTTGTGGCGGTTTGTGGCGCGTGGTCACTGTGGGGAATCACCTTTGCGACACAAGGCGATTGGGTTGGCGCATTGTTATTTGTGGTTTTTTTATTTTATTTATTCAAAGGAAAATCGCCGTTAGTTTATTTAGCTGCATTTTTTATTACAACATGGTTGGAACTAATCGGAACAGCCGTTGGAACATGGCAATGGGCGGCAATCGATCCGGTTTTAGGCTTGCCACAAGGAAATCCGCCAAGTGGTGTCGCAGCGTGGTATTGTTTAGTAGATGCTGTCGCAATGGGCGGTTCTGCACCTGTGTTACGCGCTGCGAAAAAAACCCGCCATTTTCTGTCAAAAAATTTGGCTTAAATCCAAACAAAAAAAGCGACATTTCTGTCGCTTTTTTCTTACCTAAACGCTACTAGAATCAAACTGGCTGTGACAACACAAAGTCATCCGCCGAAAGAAACTTCAATCCCGTTAATTCAATTTCCATATCGGCAGTATTATCGCCATTTATATCCACCTGAATGAGCGTCCATTTATTCGCGGGTTCAACGGCAAAACGCACCGCGCCACTTGTACCGTCAAACGCTTTGTTACCCAAAAATGTGAGTGGATTTGCTAACAAATGATACAACTCAAAAACCGCCCCGCTGCTGGTATCAAAATCCGTTACGATGTCACGATTCCCCGCGCCCAATTTTGAATCGTCAATGGTGTGATAAGGAATAACAGCTTTCACTTTGTTAGTGATGATGGTATCCGAATCGGCACCACCATAAAAAACAGTCGTTGTATTGCCGTTATTATTCAA
>CAIQZX010000028.1 GCA_903876445.1 uncultured Pseudomonadota bacterium
GGGCGGAACGATTTTGATTTTAAGTGCGCGGCATTCTTCGATGTTAATAACGATTTTGTCGGTGTTATCCATATCCGCCGAAAGTACAGCTGCCATAAATGCGGCGGGATAATGGGCTTTGAGCCAGGCTGTTTGATAGGCAACGAGGGCGTAGGCTGCACTGTGTGACTTATTGAAGCCGTAACCAGAAAATTTATCAACCAAATCAAACACATAGCTAGCTGTTTCTTCGGTAACTTGATTGACTAACGCGCCTTTAATGAAAAATTCGCGTTGATTCGCCATTTCCTTGGCATCTTTTTTACCCATGCAATTGTGCGCGATAAAATCATTGGCAATGAAGTTGTGCGTTTCAGGAATAGTTAAATCAAAAACGCGCTCTTCGCCAATCAATTCAACAGAAACAATCTTGTCCCAAAAAACTTCTGATTCTGCAATGGCGTGTAATTTTGAGTCATTAAAAATTTGTGCAAAATTGGCGACTCGATGACGTGATAATTCAGAACGCGGATTTTTAAAATTGATTCCTCCAGACAATACGCCTTTTTTGAAACCAATTTTTTCGTCGATTTCAGACCAAGTCATGCCGCTCTTTAATTTTGCGTTATAAATTAGACTTGTTACAGCGACAGGCAATTGATGCTTCGATTGATTTTTAAGTTTAATCAGAATTAAGTCGTAACAAATTTTTGCTTTTTCACGCTTTGCCGCACTCATAAACGGCACAATCAAATCGTAAAATTTCAACATATCTTCACGCCCAGTAATTTGAGCGCGATACGCAAAATGTGACTGATTTTTATAGGTTGATTTTTTTACGTTAAACAAACCGACAATGCCAAAACGTAATAACAAATGTTGAATTTGCTCAATTAACTTGCGGGACGTTGAAGTGTAATCCGAATGCCCAATTGAAATATCGAACGTACCATCCGTTGACCATAATGTGCCTAAAAATAAAGCTAATTGCGGCGGCGATAATTCATAAACCCACAATGGAATTTCTTTATCGTGAGAACAAGCGCGTTTGAGTTTTTCGTCAATCCAAGTGTTAAATTCGACAAATGAAAAACGCGCATACATGACGGATTTTTTTCCTTCATGATGTTGATAAGAAACAGGAGTTTTTCTACCAAAAATCTCAAAACAACAATTATTGAAATCACTAATCAATAATTCGTCACTGTTGCAAAAATAACTACTGACACGCTTTTTTTGCGATAAATAACCATCGCCAATTAAATAAGCTGCAATTTTAATTTCTGCTTCGCTGATTGTGTTTTCATGCGAAATTGGCAAATTTTTTGTTAAGCCAATGCTGTTGCCAACATTAAAATCTTCTAATTTTTGCCAACCTGAAATTGTGTAAAACAAATGGTCTGCTGTGGCGCGAATTTTACGGTTTGTTTTAGTAGTAATTTCCAAAACGTCACGCACACCGTTGTCGAAAATTGCAGTAATGGGTTTGGTAACAATTTTTTGCGTTGTTAAATCGAGCGAAAAAACGTCACGTCCCAGCCAATAATTTTGATTATCCGCAATTGTTTGAAGTGTGACGCATTGACCAGTTGTGACATCGACAATTTCAGTCGAACCACTCAAGCAACGCCTCAGAATATCCGCGCCACCCAATGTATAACCCGACAATTCCCGCGCAATTTGCATCACTTGTTCTTGATACAAAATAACGCCGTTGGTCGGTTCGAGAATTGGCTCAAGAATCGGATGTGCGTATTCGGCTGGCTTGCGTTTATGTTTGACGTTGACGTAATCATCGACCATTCCCGATTCGAGTGGACCAGGACGAAATAACGCCACCAACGCAATGATGTCGTTGAAACAGTCGGGCAAAAGTTTTTTGATTAACTCTTTCATGCCGCGTGATTCCAACTGAAAAACAGCGGTTGTCAGCCCTTTTTTCAACAAATCATACGAGGCAAAATCATCACGCGGAATTTGGCTAATATCAATCGGCGGCAGCCCTTTTTTTGCATTTTGCGCGTCAATGGTTTGCAACGCCCAATCAATAATCGTTAGTGTTCGCAAACCCAAAAAGTCGAATTTCACCAGCCCGACCGATTCCACATCGCTTTTGTCGAATTGCGTGACGAGATTATTGCCTTCATGGTCACAATAAAGCGGCGTGAAATCCGTTAATTTCGTTGGCGCGATAACGACCCCCCCCGCGTGTTTGCCTGCATTTCGCGCCGTACCTTCCAAAATCAACGCCATATCAATTAACGTTTTTACGTCTTCTTCAGTGTTGTAGGCTTGTTGCATTTCGGGGCTGTTTTTGAGCGCATCCGATAATGTAATGCCGACTTCAGTCGGAATCATTTTTGCTAATCGGTCAACAAACCCATAACCCAAACTCAGAACTCGTCCCACGTCACGAACAACCGCTTTTGCCGCCATCGAACCGTAAGTAATAATCTGCGAAACTTGGTCACGTCCGTAATGATCGGCGACGTAATCAATCACTTCGTCGCGCCTATCCATACAAAAATCAATATCAAAATCGGGCATCGACACCCGTTCAGGATTCAAAAATCGCTCAAATAACAATTCAAATTCGATTGGGTCTAAATCGGTAATTTTCAAAACATACGCAACCAACGAACCCGCACCAGAACCACGACCAGGTCCAACAGGAATACCGTGATTTTTTGCCCATTGAATAAAATCCGCCACAATCATGAAATAGCCCGAAAAACCCATCTGCGTAATTACGTCGAGTTCGATTTTTAAGCGTTCGTGATACGCCGCTTCATTCGGCACAGCGTGATGTTGCAAACGTTCGAGCAAGCCTTTTTCGGATTCGGCAATAATCAAATCGTTAATCGTCATGCCATCAGGCGTGGGGAAATCAGGCAAATAATTTTTACCTAACGTAAGCGTTAAACTGCAACGTTTTGCAATTTCAACCGAGTTTTCTAAGGCTTCGGGAATATCCGCAAATAACGCCTGCATTTCTTCTGCGCTACGCAGATATTGTTGATCTGTATAATCTTTAGCACGACGCGCATCATCTAAAACGCGCCCTTGGTTGATGCAAACCCGAACTTCATGCGCGGCAAATTCACTTTGTTTTAAAAAACGGACATCATTTGTCGCCACAACAGGTAAATTTAAAGCAATCGAAAGTTCTACCGCATCAGCTATGTATTGCTCTTCATTTGGCTTCCCAACACGTTGCAATTCTAAATAAAAGCGGTTTGGAAATAATTTTTTCCAATATACGGCAAAATGTAGAGCTTCATCTTTTTTACCTAAAACTAAGGCTTTACCAATTTCACCTTGCATCGCACCAGATAACGCAATCAATCCATTATGATTTTGTTCAATCCATTCATGTCGCAACATCGGCACGCCATCTTTTGATTGTCCGTGCTGATAGGCTTTCGATACTAACTCTGTCAATGTCACATAACCCGCATGATTTTGTGCGAGAAATGTTAGACGACTTGGATTTTCAGGGTCGTCGGGATTAAAAATTAAAACATCCGCGCCAGCAATGGGTTTAATACCCTGCCCTGTCGCGGTTTTATACATTTTTACCAAGCCAAATAAATTGACGTGATCCGTTACCGCAACCGCCGGCATTTTTAGTTCGGCTAATTGTTTGACTAATGGTTTTATTTTAACCAAACCATCGATTAACGAAAATTCGGTGTGAACTCTAAGGTGAATAAAAGTGGGTTGCATAACAGATGTTGTTTGAAAGCTATTAAAATTTTCTCGTTTTTCAGTGTACCATTCTACTCAAGTTTTTTCAGCGTATCCGTGCGACTTAACCATGTCGTGTTTTTGCATTATGTCTATATTCTAGGTATTCTTGTAGCTTGTATTTTTTACTTCATTAGGAGCGACGAATGACTGAAAAAACCGCTAGCAAACACTTAATTAACTTACAAAGTACGTTTGCTGTAGACAATCCTGTTTTGCAGAACGCCGTGAAAATTTTTCATGAGCTAGATCAGTTTGAATACGATTTAGGTTTACTCGAAAATGACGATACCACCGCAATTCAAACGTCGTGGTGGCCAATTGTTAGTGTAGTTGGTGGAAATTCTGGCGCAAAAGAAACATTTTTAGCCCATTACTTAAATGTAGAACTTTTACCAACCCACAAAACTACCGTTTTATTACACAATCCGCAAGGCAATCAAACTATTTTGCCAGCAACCGCATTAGACGTGGATTATCGCTATCCGTTTTACCGAATTAGTCAAAAAATCGAACAATTGAAAAAAGGTGAAGGCGAACGAATTAACACGCATTTAGAGTTGAAAATGCTCAATAGTTCGCAGTTGCAAGGTAAATTGATTATCGATATTCCGAACTTTATTCACGCAACGAATTACGACATAAGCAATTTATTAACAACTTACAGTATGGAACAATCTGATGTTGTACTTGTATTTTGTGACATTTTTAATTCCACAACTGACTTAGCTAAAGCGTTAATCGCAACACTTGTTAAACAACAAGACAGTAATAAACTGGTTTATCTTTTTGACGACACGACTTCTGGCGTAACAACATGGCAAAAAAAATTAGCCGATTTAGGTTTAACGATTGGGCAATTTATCGGCACATCGCAACTTGAAAATCCAAATTCTTCTGATTTTTTATTATTAGAAAAACGCCTTGCAAATGCAGGTTTGCAACGAACATATCGTGTTTTACATTCGCTAGAAAAAAGTATTCTTGATGTTGATCGCGTTGCGATTCATGAAGTCAAACAAGCGATTTATCATTGGAAAGAAGGTTCAACTTTCTCAAGTTTATTGGTATTAGGATTTTTTGCCATGTTAGCCGTTTTTGCGGAAGTGGCTGGTATGGGATTTTTAGAATTATTGATTGATCCTATTGTAGGCTCGGTGATTTTGTTAACAACGATTTCATTTATGATTCCAACACACGTTTTGTTTAGCAACTTGATGTCAAGAATGACTATGCGTTCGCTGACAAAACGCCAAAAACAATTACATTTAAGTGAAAATCTCGCTGCGTTTTTTGAAAAAAATCTCACTTTTTCACGCATGATGTTACCAATTAGCGACCCAATCGGCTGGAATAAAGTCAGCAAATCCCAGCACGCTAATTTGCTCGAAAAAGCAAAAAGCTTAACGCAGTCATTGAATGATAATTTTAATACTTACACAGCTTCTGCTCCTTTTCGATCAACGGTTTTGGCAACTCCTGCACCAACAATAATGACAGAATCGACAACGATTATTCCCGAATCGATGCTTTCTTCACTTATCGATCCAGAAAAACTAACACCGATTTCTCAACCTGCCGCAACGCCAAAACGCCAATCGCCGTTGATGCAAAAAATTCTTAAAAAATAAAATTGAATTCCTGTCACTCGTTAAATCGAGACACGTTAACGAGTCTCGATGTCCCACTTCCAGAAAACATTTTCGCAAATTCGCCTGTTTTTGTTCCTGAATCTGTATTAAAACAACAGCAACAAATTATTACTGCTATCGAATCTGTTGTCGCGCTGTCTGCTTATCAAAATAATGTTTTAACTTACGCACCAGAAACCGCACTTTTTATTCCTAAAGCCCTTGGTGTATTTTTTGGTTACGATTTTCATATTGATGAAAAAGGAAATTCTAAGTTAATTGAAATTAACACAAATGCAGGTGGGGCTTTATTAAATGCTTTAGAAGAACCACTTTTTCAGAAAATTACTAAAGCGTTTCTTTTGAACTTTCAAAACGAGTGGCAGCTATCAAGCAATTATTCGATACCCTTAAAAAACATTGCAATCGTTGATGAATCGCCAACAAAGCAATATCTTTATCCCGAATTCGTATTATTTAAACGACTTTTTGAACAACATGGTATTCAAGCAATTATTTGTGCGCCCGAAGAATTACGTTATCACTCGCAGAAACTGTGGTATGAAAATACGTCTATTGATTTGATTTATAATCGACTAACCGATTTTTCTTTACAGGAAGAAAATCAAAAAGCGTTGATGATTGCGTATTTAGAAAATAACGTTGTGATTACGCCGCATCCTAGAGCGCACGCGCTTTATGCAAATAAGCGGAATTTAACTATTTTAAGCAACGCCCAATTTTTAGGTGAAATGGGCGTAGATAAAAAAACACAAAACATTTTAATCAACGGAATCGCCACCACAATTCGCGTTGAGGAAAAAAATGCGTCAGATTTATGGTCTGAACGAAAAAAATTATTTTTCAAGCCCGAAAAAGGGTATGGAAGCAAAGCCACTTATCGTGGTGATAAATTGACGAAACGAGTTTTTGATGAAATTTTAGTGAGGGATTACGTCGCACAATCGTTTGTGCCACCACAAACACAACAGATTTTGATTAACGATTTAGTTGAAACATTTAAATTCGATTTACGCGCCTATGTTTATAATGGCAAAACGCAATTAACTTGCGCCCGTTTATACCAAGGGCAAACTACGAATTTTAGAACAAAAGGCGGTGGGTTTGCACCCGTCTTTTTTGAAAGTTAATGTTACTTTTTCAGTAACGCTTCAATTTTTCCAATCAATCTATCAATCTCCACGGGTTTTATGTCGTAATCATCGCAGCCTTCAAAAGATTTCGCTTTTGCTACATAAGATGGCATTGCGTGAGCCGACAAAATAAGAATAGGGATATTCGCAGTCTCTGGATTATTTTTGATTAGTCGGGTTGCTTCCAATCCATCCATTTCTGGCATATTCATATCCATTAAAATCAAATCGGGTTTTTCAGATATTGCTTTTTCAACACTTTCCTTGCCATTTACTGCAATAAGAACAGTGTATTGCTTGCGTATCAATCTGCGTGACAACATATCACGATTCATTTCATCATCTTCAACCAATAATATCTTTGCCATAATTGTCCTTTTTGGATTTTAAGTCATTGTGTTTTCATCGCTTAGTTTTACAGCAACAGGTAAATCAATTGTGAAAGTTGAACCTTCATTGATTTTACTACAAACCGTAATGTCGCCACCCATCATTCGACAAAAACGCCGACTAATGACGAGACCTAAACCCGTGCCGCCATATTTCCGTGTTGTTGAAGAATCCGCTTGAGAAAAATCAACAAATAATTTTCCTATCTGTTCTTCAGTTAAACCAATACCCGTATCACTAACCGAAAATGCAATACGCTCGTCATCATCGTCGGTAATGTAATTTCGCACCGTTAAGGTAATTAAACCTTCATTTGTGAATTTGGCGGCATTACTAAGCAAATTGAATATAGATTGCTTTAGTTTTGTGACATCTGCGTGCATGGTTTTAAAAAATAAGTCCTTTTTTTCAATTACGAACTGATTATTATTTTTTCCCATCAATGGATGAATGATAGTTTCGACATCTTCTATCATGTGCTTTAAATCAAAATCATCTAAATTCAAATCCATTTTTCCCGCTTCAATTTTTGACAAATCCAAAATGTCGTTAATTAACGTTAATAAATGTTTGCCAGAAGAGTGAATTTTTTTTAAATCCGCCACAAACTCATATTGTCCAATTTCTTCCGCATCTTCCTGCAAAATTTCGCTATATCCGATGATAGCATTTAAGGGCGTACGAAGTTCATGACTCATGTTTGCCAAGAAATCCGATTTCATTTTATTTGCTGTTTCAGCCAATTCTTTTGCTTCTCGAATTTCATTTTCGACTCGTGTACGCTCAGTAATATCTCGAACTAAAACACAAGAGCAAACGCCGCTATCATTTAAATTTGGTAAATCATTAAAACTGACTTCAGCAGGAAATTCAGTGCCATCTTTACGAATTCCTGCACTCTCATAAACGAGATCTGAAATGTTTTTGAAATACAATTCACTTGAGCCGTATCCAAAAATAACAGCCGCGCGGGAATTGCATAACACAATTTCACCTTTATCATCTGTCACGAGCATCGCATCGGGCGCAGATTCAATAATACTGTGAAACCACGCGCGTTGATTACGCAAAGAGTCTTGAATTTCTTTAACTCTTATATGAACTTTTACCCTTGAAAGTAAAATGGCAGGGCTAATTGGACTGACAATGTAATCTGCTGCGCCAATACTCAAGCCATAAATTTCATCGTCAATTTTAGATGTGGATGTTAAAAAAATAATGGGGATTTTTCTTGTCTGACTATCGGACTTTAATCGTCTACATACTTCATAACCATCCATTTCTGGCATAAAAGTATCGAGTAAGATTAAATCGGGAAGTGGATTATCTCGGATAATTTGGAGTGCTATTTCGCCGCTATTAGCAATTGTAACTTTATAATTTGTATTTAATAAATTACTCAAAAAAGTTAAATTGTCATCGGTATCATCAATAACAAGAATGGTTGGTTTTTCTGCAAAATGTGAGAGGTTTGTCATTTCACTATCTGAAATTAAATTTAAATAGAGCAGTTAAAAGAGAGCGCATTTAAATTGAGAACTCGCTGCACGATATTCCTAAGCTGCTTGCCCATTTTGAACCCGTTTTATTGACTTATTTTAAATATGAAATGCTAACAAAAAACAAATGCCATTTTTAATGAATTTGACTTCTGATTTTTTATTTTGATGGGGTGAACGATGGGGCTCGAACCCACGACAACCGGAATCACAATCCGGGACTCTACCAACTGAGCTACGCTCACCATAGCGTGTAATAACATTATAAGTTTGGTCGGGGTAGAGAGATTCGAACTCCCGACATCCTGCTCCCAAAGCAGGCGCGCTACCAGGCTGCGCTATACCCCGAATGATTCATCATTTTTTAAAAATGAATCACGTTTCATATAAGATAAAACAGACCGAATTATAGTCTGCTAATAATTTAGCGTCAATTTTTATTTTTAAATTATTTTCACCGTAAACAAAAAATATCTCTCATTACACAAGTAATAAGGCGTGAACTACCAACCACTAAACGCTATCGCGTTCTAGTGGTGGCTTCGACTGACCCGAACTGAGAATATCAGCTCCTTTCGCATCTCCACGAGCTTTGACCCGTTTAGAAGATGGGGA
>CAIQZX010000029.1 GCA_903876445.1 uncultured Pseudomonadota bacterium
AAAACAATTAGTGTTAAAGCGAGCTACATCGATAGTTTTGGAACATCTGAAAATGTAACGAGTTCGAGTGTAACTATTTCAGCTGCCGCGCAAACAGCTCCAACAGGATTTGTTTCAATAGATGGGGTTGCCGCTCAAAATCAAATCATTACTGCAAACACCAGTGCAGTCGCCGACATAAATGGATTAGGCGTTTTCAGTTATCAATGGTTAAGCAACGGGAATCTAATTAACAGCCAAACGGCTCAAAGCTATTCTTTAACGCAAGCGGATGTTAGTAAGAATATAAGCGTCAAAGTCAGTTACACCGATGGTCTGCAAAAACCTGAAAGCATAAGCAGTTCAAGCGTAATCGTTTCAAACATGAATGATTTACCGACGGGTTCGGTTTCAATTTCAGGAACCGCAACCCAAGGACAAATTCTAACGGCTTCAAATAATCTCGCGGACATTGATGGATTAGGAGCGATAAGTTACCAATGGTTGAATGATGGTAATGTAATTTCTGGCGCAACGGCTTCGACTTATACGCTAGCAGCTTCAGATGTTGGTAAAGCGATTTCCGTTAAAGCAAGTTATACGGATTTACAAAATACCGCTGAAAACGTAATCAGTAATTCAACGGCGTTAATTGCAACGCCAATCAATTATCCGCCAACCGGTGACGTAACAATTTTAGGAAACACTAAAGTTGGAGAAGTTTTAACGGCTAAAAATACATTAAATGACGCAAATGGTTTAGGCGCGATTTCATACCAATGGCTTAAAAACAGCTTGCCAATTTCAGGCGCGAACCAAGCAACTTATACGTTAACAAAAGGAGATGCAGGGAAAGCAATTAGCGTCAAAGCCAGTTATACGGATTTACAAAATAATACCGAAAGCAAAAGTAGTGAAGCTACGGATCTTGTCGAACTTAATGAGCCAACTTATTTGTTAAGTGCGACGAAAACAAACATTGATGAAGGTACTACGGTTACTTTTAATCTCGAAACAACAAATTTAGAAAAAAATACAGTTGTCCCATTCAATTTTGATGGCGATATTTCTGATAATGACGTGATAGGTGGTTTGCCAACTTCTGAATTTTTACTAAATGAAAAAGGCAAAGCAAGTTTGAGTATTGCATTTGCAAAAGACAAAACAACAGAGGGCGTAGAAAATTTAACGTTGACCTTAAATGATGACACAGAACAAAGTATTTCAGTTTCGGTTAACGACACCAGCATTACAAAAATCGTTAATCATCTTCCAACGGGTGAAGTAAAAATTCAAGGTACGGCAAAAGTTGGTGCGGTACTGTCAATTGCCAACACGTTAAAAGATACAGATGGATTAGGCGATTTTAATTATCAATGGCTTTCTGCCGGCAAAGCAATTTTAGGAGCCACAACAGAAACTTATACGCTAACAAAAACAGATACCGATAAAAAAATCAGCGTCAAAGTGAGTTATACCGATGGATTAAATACGCTCGAATCAAAAACAAGTGCCGAAACCACGGCGGTGAAATTAGACCCTAATGCCGGCTTAACAAAAGTCGGCACGTCGAGTAACAACAAGATTGTTGGCGCGGAAAAAAATGATAATTTATCCGGTTTAGCCGGCGCGGATACATTACTGGGTTATGCTGGAGATGATTTATTGGACGGTGGAAACGGTAACGATTCAATTGATGCGGGTAACGGTAATGATATGTTGTTGGGTGGTGATGGAAACGATATTTTATTGGCAGGTAGCGGTAATGATTCGTTAGACGGTGGAAAAGGCGACGATAAATTAACGGGCGATAAAGGCAATGACACGCTTCAAGGCGGTGTGGGTGCTGACAATATGGCGGGCGGCGTGGGCGACGATTATTATTTTGTAGACAATAAAAAAGATGTTATTACAGAAGTTAAGGCGGCTGGGACAGATACCATTGAAAGTACCTTGACTTATACGCTGGGTACCAATGTTGAGAATTTAAATTTAGCGGGCATTTTCGATAATAGCGGCACAGGAAACGAATTAAACAACAAAATCACGGGTAATGTTGGTGACAATAAACTCAACGGTGGCGCAGGGAATGACACGTTAGTTGGTGGTGCTGGCGCGGATGAACTAAATGGTGGCTTAGGGAAAGATGCGTTAATCGGTGGCAATGACGACGATATTTATTACATGAACAACACCGAAGACACGATTACCGAAACGGCAACCGGTGGCGAAAAAGATGAAATTATGGCGAGTGTGAGTTTTGAATTAAGCAGCAGCAATGTTGAAATTTTAACGTTGTCCGGCGTAAAAGCGATTAACGGCACAGGCGATGAATTTAATAACTTAATTCAAGAAATTGATGGTGGATTAGTTGCTAATAACCTAAACGGTAAAGCGGGTGATGACACGATTAACGGCGAAGGTGGCGACGATTCGATTGAAGGTGGCGAAGGTAACGACGTAATTGATGGCGGCGACGGTAGTGATATGGTGATTTTCAACGGCGCGTTAGAGGATTATCAAATTGCAGCCAATCAAGATGTTAGCGGTAGTTTTACCGTTCTTTATACGGGCGATAATCCAGACATCAACGAAGGCGAAGACAGTTTAACTAACGTAGAAATTTTAGAATTCAATGGTGATTCTTACACCATTGACGAATTAGTTTTGAATGGTGTGATTGCTTAAAACGCCGCTATAATGCGCGTTAAAATGTGTGTAATTATTACTATTTTGAGAATGTCACGATGGCGAACGTCAAAGATTTACAATTTAATAATCTGATTAAAAATTTGATTAAAGAAGGATTTTTAACCGCGACGGCTGCTCAAAAGCATTATCAAGATTCACAAAAAAAAAACATTTCGTTAATTAACTATTTAGTAACCAATAAAATCGTAGATTCCACAATTATCGCGTCAAAAATTTCGATTGAATTTGGTGTGCCATTCTTTGATTTGGAGGCGATGGATTTAAAAACAGTTCCTAAAAATGCCGTTAATTTCGCACTGATTCAAAAATATCGAGTATTACCGTTGTATGTTCGCGGCTCGACAGTATTTCTCGCCATGTCAGATCCGCATAGTTTTCAAGGTTTCGAAGAAATTAAATTCAGTAGTCGTTTAAATCCCGAACCTATTTTGGTTGAAGAGCATAAACTTGCGAAGGCGATTGAATCTATACTCGACACAGCGGCAGATACTACGTTAATCAATGATTTACTGGATTCCGAATTAGATTATATTGATATTTCAAGTTATGAAGATGATGATGCAAAGGTCGTAGCGACAACTGTTGATGAAGATGCGCCGATTGTTCGTTTTGTGAATAAAATTTTATTAGATGCCATTAAAATTGGGGTGTCTGACATTCATTTTGAACCGTATGAAAAAGTATTTCGAATTCGTTATCGAATTGATGGCGTATTAAATCAAATCGCTACGCCGCCGGCTAACATTGCGAATCGCTTAATTTCACGCATTAAAGTTATGTCGAGAATGGATATTGCGGAACGTCGTATGCCTCAAGATGGACGCATTAAGATGATTTTGCCAAAAAATCGCGCCATTGATTTTCGCGTCAATACTTGCCCCACCCTATTTGGTGAAAAAGTAGTGTTGCGAATTTTAGATCCCATGAATACACAATTAGGCATCGAAAAATTAGGTTTTGAACCACATCAGAAAAAATTATTTGTTGACGCGATTCACAAACCTTACGGTATGGTTTTAGTGACAGGTCCAACCGGTAGCGGAAAAACGATGACGCTTTATACGGGTTTAAACATTTTGAACACTGACGAACGCAACATTTCAACGGCTGAAGACCCTGTTGAAATAACGGTTGAAGGCATCAATCAAGTCAATGTTAATCCTAAAGCGGGTTTATCGTTTGCGACAGCCTTACGCGCTTTTTTACGTCAAGATCCAGATGTGATTATGGTCGGGGAAATTCGAGATTTAGAAACGGCTGAAATCGCTGTAAAAGCCGCACAAACCGGACATTTAGTTTTATCTACATTGCACACCAATGACGCACCACAAACATTAAATCGCCTCATGCAAATAGGAATTGAACCGTTTAATATCATCTCAGCAGTGAATTTGATTCTAGCGCAACGGTTGGCGCGGCGATTATGCGAAATCTGTAAAATACCCACCGATTATCCCGAAAGTTTTTTATTACAATCTGGTTTTAAAAAAGAAGAACTTGGTCAATTAAAATTTTTTAAAGCGGTGGGTTGTGAAACGTGCAGTCATGGCTTTAAAGGTCGAATTGGAATTTACCAAGTTATGGCATTAAGTGACAAAATGCGGGCGTTGATTTTAAGCGGCGGTAATACAATACAGCTTGCTGAACAGGCCAATGCCGAAGGGATTAACGATTTACGCGCTTCGGGCTTGAATAAAGTACGCATGGGTTTGACGACTTTGGAAGAAATTGATCGAATAACCCTTGAAAATTAAGGAAAAAATGGTGGCAGTAAAAACAACGTAAAAATCACTGAATGGAATAATTCATCGCGTTATTCCTGTAAGTTAAAATATATTAGGAAATCAAAATTATGTTTAGACGGAAATAAAAATTATGGCAAATATCCAAGCAATTCGAGGTATGCACGATGTATTACCTGAACAAACGCCTTTGTGGCAATATGCAGAGAAAACGATTCGGGACGTTTTAGGGAGTTACGGTTACAGTGAAATTCGCTTACCCGCTGTTGAAAAAACAGAACTTTTTAAACGTTCAATTGGTGAAGTCACCGACATCGTTGAAAAAGAAATGTACACATTTGAAGATCGCAACGGCGATTCACTCACTTTACGACCCGAAGGAACGGCAGGCTGTTTACGAGCGTGTTTAGAGCATGGTTTATTGCATAATCAAGTTCATCGACTTTGGTATTATGGCGCAATGTACCGTCATGAACGCCCACAAAAAGGACGTTATCGCCAGTTTTATCAGTTAGGTGTAGAAACTTACGGCATGGCGAGTGCTGATATTGATACCGAATTATTATTATTAACCGATAGATTATGGAAACGTTTAGGGATTCGTGAAAAAGTCCGTTTGCAATTGAATTCGCTTGGGACAATCTCAGAACGTTTAATTTATCGTGAAGCGTTAGTGGCTTATTTTGAACAGCATTTAGAAGCCTTAGACGAAGACAGCTTGCGTCGTTTGAAATCGAATCCGTTGCGAATTTTGGACACCAAAAACCCTGCGATGAAAGATGTAGTAGCAAATGCGCCAGAATTGATGGATTATTTAGGTGAGGATTCGCGCCAACATTTTCAGCAAATTTTAGATACGCTAACCGATTTAGGCGTAAGTTATGAAATCAATACTCGTTTAGTGCGAGGATTAGATTATTACAGTAAAACCGTTTTTGAATGGGTTACGGATGAACTTGGTTCGCAGGGTACAATTTGCGCTGGCGGACGTTATGACGGTTTAATTGAACAACTTGGTGGAAAAGCGAATTCTGCAATTGGTTTTGCAATGGGGATGGAACGGTTATTATTATTGCTCGAAACACTGAATGTTAAAACTGAATCCACAGTGAACGTTTATTTGATTCGCGTTGGTGAACAAGCGGAAAAATTGGGTTTACGTTTCGCGGAACAATTGCGAACAGCTATTCCCGATTTAAAATTACAAGTTGACTGCGCGAATGGAAGTATTAAAAGTCAGTTTAAAAAAGCCGATAAAAGCGGCGCAACTTACGCGCTTATTTTAGGTGATGATGAAGTCGCGCATGGTGTTTGTGGTGTAAAATCGTTACGCGATGAACAAGGGGAGCAACAAACATTTGCTTTAAGCGATGTTGTTGAATTTTTGAAAAATACACATAACTATAATTAGTGATTGAATCGGGAGAATAAAAATGAGTGATGATGGTGCAGTGATTCACAACAAAGCGATGATTGCGAATAACTTAGCAATGCTTGCTAAAAACAAATCTATGATAACAGTTTCATTAGGCGGAAAAGATACGCTCTTAACTGCGCTTATTGATGTTGATTTAAAAGATGACGTTATTGCTTTTGACTCCAGCCCTTCGGAGAAATTAAACGCTAAATTACTGGCTTTGCGGTCAGTTAAATTTAGTACCGTTTTTAACGGTGTTCAAGTTGCTTTTACGGGAACATCTGTAAAAAAAGGAAAGTTTTCGGGATATGATGCGTTTGTCATGCCTTTTCCGACTTCTTTGTATTGGTTTGATAGACGTGGTGCGTTTCGCGTTCCCGCTCCAACCACAATGCACGTTGCAACTTGCACAATGACTATTCCGCCACCAGATGAAAATTCAAAACCAGAATACCATGCGAGTTATGAAAGAGCGACTAACAAAATTCGAAATCAATTACTTCAAAAAATTGAAGATGATGCAATTGAAAATGAAAAGAAATTTGCGAAAGCCTACGCAAGAATGACACCGGAAGAAAAAAGAAACGCAAAGGCAGAAAGAGAGAAATACCTAGAAGAATTGCAGGAAAATCCGATTGTTCCGGATGAAAATTTAATCAATGTTTTCCATTTAAAATTATTCGACGTAAGTATTACCGGTTGTGCCGCCGTGAATGTTGATGAAGAATTTTCTTTTTTCTTGCATACAAGACAACTCTACGAAAATTGCGTTCTCGTTATGCCGGAAAATGGCGAAGCAACGGTCAATTTAGAAATTATGATTAAACGCAAAATTGAACCAGAACTTGAAGAAGGCGAAGTGGTGAAAAGCAAAAAAGCGCATTTTGAGGAATTCATCGGGTTTAAATTCATCGACCCAAAACAATCGGCTGAATCAACGATATTCCGTTATATTCAAGCACTTGATCGATTGAACAAGAAACGCTAACTCTACTTTGTCAAAAAGAAAAATATGGAACTTTACGAAACTGAAGAACAACAAGTTGAAGCCCTGCAAAAGTGGTGGAAAGAAAACGGTACTGCCGCAACGATAGGTTTAGGCATTGGCATTGCGGTAATTTTGGGTTGGAATTATTGGCTCGATTACAAAAAAGAACAAACGGCAAAAGCCTCAGCGGTTTACGATCAGTTACTCAAAGATGTGAACGAAAATAAAGCCAGTGAAGTCGATACCGTCGCTAAAAAACTCAAAGCCGAATTTGGTTCAACCGAATACGCCACTTACAGCACGCTTTTACAAGCTAAAACGAAAGTCGATGCCGGTGATTTGGTTGGCGCGAAAGAACTTTTACAAGGTTTAGCAAATCAATCTGGTGATCTCAGTCAATTGGCAAAATTGCGTTTAGTCCGTTTGTATTTAGCGACAGGCGAATATGAAAAAGGTTTACAGCTTATCGGTCAAGTTGACCAAAAAGCCGCTGCCGGTTTTTCAGACAATTACGACGAATTAGTGGGCGATTTGTATGTCGCATTAGACCGCATTGATGAGGCAAGAACGTCTTATGAAAAAGCCATTCGTAACGGCTATCAATCGCCATTGTTGCAATTCAAACTCGATGATTTAACCGCGCCTGAAAAATTGGAAAGCGTAAAGTAATAATGTTTTTCTATCAGTAATTGATAATTCCATTCACATTTCCCCAGCCTACAAAATTAAGGTTGGGGATTCCTGCATTCAAATAAATGACTTCAATAACTAAAAAAACATGGTGCGGTTCATTCGCTGTTTATAGTCAACCGCGCGTTGTAAGTATGATTGCGTTGGGTTTTTCAGCGGGTTTACCGTATTTGCTAATTTTTTCGACACTTTCTGCATGGCTGCGTGACGAAGGCATTGAGCGTTCCGTGATTGGTTTTTTTAGCTGGGTGAGTGCAACCTATTCAATCAAAATTCTGTGGTCGCCAGTTGTTGATAAAGTACATTTGCCGATTCTCACCCGTTTTTTGGGTCAGCGGCGAAGTTGGATGTTACTTGCACAATTTGGCATTGTCGCGGGTTTAATTGGTATGGCGAGTGTCGATGTGCACACAGAATTGGCGACAATTGCTGGTTTCGCAATACTGGTCGCTTTTTGTTCTGCAACGCAAGATGTCAGTATTGATGCGTTTCGAATTGAATCGACTATCGTCGAATATCAAGGCGCAATGGCGGCAATGTATGTGCTAGGCTATCGATTAGCCTTATTAGTCGCCGGCGCAGGTGCATTTTATATTGCTGAATTTTTCAATTGGCATACAGCCTATTTTGCAATGGCGGCTGCAATGAGTTTTGGCATCATTACAACGCTGTGTTTAAAATCACCGGCTACTGAAACTGTTAAAGTTTCATTATCAAAAAATACATTTCTGATGCAAGTCAGAGATGCTGTTATCAATCCATTTATTGATTTTTTTACTCGACAAGGACGGTTAGGTTGGTTGATTCTGCTGTTGATTGCGATTTATAAAATGAGTGATGTCACGATGGGAGTGATGGCAAATCCATTTTATTTGGATTTAGGGTTTAACAAAAAAGACATTGCGGAAATCAGCAAGATTTTTGGTTTTTTTATGACCATTGCAGGTGCAGCATTAGGCGGAGTGTTTGTCGTTCGTTATGGTGTCATGCGTCCGTTGTTCGTGGGAGCTATTGCCACAGCAAGTACGAATTTACTTTTTGCCGTATTAGCGAATATGCCACCTGATTTAGCGTTATTAGCGGCTGTCATTAGCGCGGATAATTTGAGCGGTGGATTTGCAACGTCTGTTTTTATTGCTTATTTATCCGGTTTAACGGGAAGTGGTCATACCGCGACACAATACGCGCTATTTAGTTCATTGATGACATTTCCAGCGCAATTATTAGGCGGTTTTTCAGGCATTATTGTTGACCATTTTGGTTACATAAATTTCTTCATTTATGCGTCAGTAATTGGTTTGCCGGCAATTTGTTTAGCCTTTTGGTTTTGGCGACAAGAAAATCGAAAAATATAATTTCCGCTCGACAAAAAAGGCGATTCATTGAATCGCCTTTTTTGTTGTTAATGCCAAAAATTGAGCTTAGTCTTCTATTTGTTGAATACCATCGAGCATCCATTTTGCATTAAAACCGGATTTTGCTTTCACAAAATGCCAGACTTCAAACACTTGATTTTCTTGTCCTGCAGCATCTTCACGGATCATTGATTCGAATAAAACAACGGCATCGAATTCTGAATTTAACTCACGGATTTCTAATAAATCTGCATCTAAAGTTAAAACATCTGTGTTATTCGTTTCTGTTGAGTTTTTAATCTGACTTTGAATTTCTGCAAACACTTTATCCGTTGTTAAACCACGAATTTCAGCCAAATCTCTCGCATCCCATGCGCGTTGTAAATCCATGTAACGGTGTTTTACTTCGTCCAAAAATGCAGGTGCATCAAATCCAGCCGGTATTGTGGTTTCACGCGATTTGGCTAAGTTAACTTTTGATAATGAAACGGTCGAATCGCCTTTTTTAAACATAATATCGGTGTTGAAATCTGCTGAACTGCCGCCTGTTGATGCCGACGGTGCAGAATAAGCGGGTTCATTGACGGAACGTTGAAAATTTGGTTGTGACAACGTATCTGAAGGCGTTTTTTTCGCAAAGAAAAAGCGATAAGCTAAATAACCTAAGCCGGCTAACAGTAAATAACCAAGGAAACCAATTCCACCCGATTTTGTTGCGCCAGTATTATCCGCATAAGGGACGGGGTTAGCAGTTTGAACAGCAGCAAGTGGCATTGGCGCGGGTTGCGCGTAATTTTGTTGTGGCTGAACCGGCGCAGGGGCAAGCGCAGCAGGTTGCTGTGGTTGCTCCATAACTTGTGGTGCTTGTTGTGGAACGGGGGCAGGCACAGCAGGTTGCGCGTAATTTTGTTGTGGTTGAGGCGGTGGTGGCGCGACTTGCTGCGATTGAGCGGCGGGGTGTTCTTCAGAGCCACTCATCATTGAACCGACCAATCCACCCACTGCTAAACCGGCAGCAGCTCCCATCGCGCGGTCTTTCCATTTGTCTGAATTAGACTGCTGTTGATGTTGCTGTGGTTGGTAATGTTGTTGCGGTTGTTGATAATTAGGTACGGCGCGATTTGCAACAGGTGGTGAGGCAATTCTATTAGACGGGGGCAAATCAGCACGTTTCACTGGCGCACTGTAAGATTGTTTGCTACCGAAGGACGTGCCACCACCTAAACGTTGTGCTTCTGCGGCAGAAATTCCACCTAACGCTAACGAAATCAACACAAGACTATTCACAAATGCACTGGTTTTTTTATTCATAAATTTACGAATTCCGAATGAGTAATTAAAAAAATGGCGCGAATCATCGCGCCACACACAATACCAAATCTAACGCATTTACGACACGTTTTAATGCGCGTCATCCGTATGCCATTTCGGCATCATCACAATACAATTTGGTTTGAAACCTTGATTTTTCAAGACATCAATCGTTCTGATTTTTTCCATTTTGTCCAAATTGATAACGCTAATTGAGCCATCGTCCATGTTGGGTAAATTCAAAAAGCTATTTTGAACAATCGCGTATTTTTCATCAGGCGAGAACACAACGTGATGTGCGCCGCCAGCGGTTGGAATCGACTTTAAAAACTTTGGTTTTTTCGCAGATTCGCTAATGTCGAAAACATTTAACGCGCCAGGATTTGCAGTGGTGATAAATAATTTGTCGTGGTTTTGATTGAAATAAATTTCAAGTGGCACGCCTTGTTTGACTTCAGCGAAATCGTAAGCGGGTTTAAAATCAAAATTATCATGATTTGCTTGCCACGTTGCTGTCCACAATTTGCCTTCAAACATCGTATTTACATAAGCAATCGGCGGATTTGCGTGTGGGACAAAAACGGCTTCAACGGTTGATGAACCTGCGCCACCGACTTTATGCGTTGATAAAACTTCACCCGTTGAGGCTTTAATTATTGTCACAGAATCACCAGGATCGCCTAAATCTGAAGCGCGAACCGTACTTGTAACCATAATTCTGTCGATGTCTTCATTTAAGCCAATGCCATGCGGATATTTAATAAATTTATCTTTTTCATTGGCAGAAATAACGTTTTTCACTTTGTCAGTTTGCGCGTCACCGACAATCACATTGCTTGAACCCATGCAGGTTAAATACCACGTTTTTTTGTCTGATGTGAACGCCATATCTTCGCCAACTTGGCATTCTGGCACGTTCAAATCTTGAATTTTCAACGGCTCTTGTTTCATGTTAATGACACGCAATGCGCCATTTCCCAAGGCGGTAATATAGGCTTTGCTTAAATCTTTGTTGTAAAAAATATGATGGGCAACTGCATCCGCTGGCAACGGTAATTCGTTGATGATTTTGCCAAATTTCGGTGAATTCGGATCAACGTCGATAATGGCGATGCCTTCTTTGCGTGGTAATTGATTTGGTTGGCTTTCGTAATTCACCATCGCCAACATTTCCGCAGAACTGATGGCTGGCGCGAGTAATAATAGGCTGCACAATGCGTTGGTTATTGTTTTTTTTATCATTGTAGTGGCTCGTGTAATTTAAAAAATTTCTGGAAGAAAAGAAGCGCGTTTGCAAAATACAAACACGCTTTTTTTGTTTTTATTCAGCAGTGCTTGGGTCGATGATACTTTTGATTTCAGCGATGTTAGTAATTGGGAATCCGCCTTTTTCACCATGTTCACGCAAGGCTTCTTCGTTGTCAGCAATCAAAATGCAATACACTTTATTTGGCGTGACAAAACTTTCGAGCCAATGAACTTTTGCATTCATTTTGCACGAAACGCCGCATGACGTTTGCGCGATACCTTGTAATTGTTCAGCCGTTAACGCGCCTGCGTTAGGGATGTCACGTTCGACGATATATTTTGGCATGGTAATTCCTCATTGAATTGTAAAGTGAAAAAAGGCACAGCTTGTTAAAACGCAATCGACGATTACGCTTTAAAAAAATCGCCCAATAATGCTTGTTGACACTGTTTTAATGGCGCAGTGGATTGTTCAATTTTCATACGAAGCAACGCGCCTTGCCACGCATTTACCCATAAATCCGCCATTTCTCGCGCTGTTTTATCAGAGCGAATGGTGCCTTCCGATTGAGCGCGACTCAAACCAATTTCCCAAACGTCACGGTAACTATTTAACGAAACTTGTAAGGCATTGCGACAAATTTCACTTGTGTCGCCAACTTCGCCCATCAAATTTCCTAACAAACAACCGCCTTTGAATTCGGTACGTTCTAATTCTGCAATCCCTTCTTGCAAATAACGATTTAATGCTGCTAAGGCATTTCCTTCGGATTCGTCTAAATAGCCATTTAATTGAACTAAATACGGCTCGATGTAATGGTTGATAATTTCAGCGGCAAAGTTTTCTTTACTACCAAAATAGTTATAAAAAGAACCTTTTGGAATTTTTACAGCATCGAGAATTTCTTTTAACCCCGTACCGTGATAACCCTGCTGCATCAGCAATGCTACGCCTTCGTTAAGTAAATTTTCTCGATTAATGTCTTTTTGTTTTATTTTTTCCATATTTAAAATAATACGACTGGTTGTCTCATTTTGTCAAATAAGAAAACCGCCAATTTTTTGGCGGCGTTAATTTATGATTATTTTTGGCAATGTGAACAAAAAACGGTAGTTCGATTTGCAAGACGAATTTCAATTAACGGCTGATTACACTTTGTACACGGTAAGTTTCCTCGCCCGTAAACGTGTAACTGTTGCTGAAAATAACCTGCCTTTCCATCCGCGTTAACAAAGTCACGCAATGTCGTGCCACCTTTTGCAATGGCTTGCGTTAAAACTTCTTGAATATAAGAAAATAATCTTTTGCAATCGTCAAAAGACAAATCACCCGCATGGCGCGTCGGTAAAATTCCAGCTAAAAATAAGGCTTCATTTGCATAAATGTTACCGACACCCACCACAATTTTTCCATTCATCAAAAATGTTTTTACCGGCATCCGTTTTCGTCGCGAGGATTGAAATAACAGTTCGCTGGTGAAATCCGCTGTTAAAGGTTCAACGCCTAAATCACGCAATAACGCATGATTTAAAATATCGCCTGTCGCCCAAATTAACGCGCCAAATCGACGTTGATCGTTAAAACGTAAAACCGTATTTTCGTCAAAAACAATATCGACGTGATCGTGTGCATTTGTGGGTGTAGACCTTGTTACAATTCGCAAATTCCCAGACATTCCTAAATGAATAATCAACGTGCCATTTTGTGTTTTAAGTAACAGATATTTTGCGCGTCGTTGGACATTTTCAATGGTTTCGTTCAGTAAATTATTTTCAAAATCCGTGGCAATTAACCAGCGTAATTGCCGTTGGCGAACCATCACAGTTTGAATTTTTTTGCCGACAATGTGCGGTGCAATGCCGCGTCCTGTCGTTTCAACTTCGGGTAATTCAGGCATAATTTTTAATGTTCAGCGGTAACGTGTTCGCCAACAGATTCCGCACCGTGATCAGAATGTTCGTTTTCATTCCCAACACTGTGTGCGCCCGATTCATGATGTGCGCCCGATTCATGTCCACCGTGACCACCAAAAAAGAAATGACCCAAACCGAATAAATCGACCATTAAAATTACGACCATTAACATTTGTGTTCTAGCGTTAATCAGCTCCAACAACTTTTTTTGGTTTTCATATTTAGCAAATAAAGACGGCAAAAGATGTTGTGTAAATTCATATTGAAAAAATCGTTTAGGTAATGATGTCACCATAATAGTGAACGGTATAAAAAAAATCGTGGTAATGAGTAAATAAGGTTCTAAAAATTCGATTAACTCAAATAAAAGCTCAAATATCTCTTTGATGAAATGTGCCATAGTGCGGTCTCAATAGCGAAAAATAAAACGTTGGAATAACGCCAATCGATATTTTCAGGGTTAATTAGTGGTGTCCATTACATCCGTTTTATCAGCACCTTCACCGTCATTGACTAAATAATCACGTTGTTGGAAATAGGAGTTTTTTATAAATTCATAACGATCCGAAGAGGCTTCTTGAACCACTTTTTCAGCACCTAAATGATCTGCACGCACATCCAGTGTTTTCAAGGCGTTTGTGCCGCTGCTAATTGCGGTTGCAGTTGCGCCGCTACTTAAACCAAGAACACCAAAACCAACATAATTTGATGGATTCATCGCGGCATCACCAATACGTCCAACAATACCGCGTGGTGAGCTAGGTCCTAAAAAAGGTAATACAATATAAGGATCTTTGGGAACACCCCAAACACCTAATGTTTGGTCGAAATCTTCTTTGTGTTTTTCTAAGCCAATCATATCGGCAACATCGACCAAACCGCCTAGCCCGGCAACGGAATTCACAACAAGGCGTGAACTGTCTAAGCCCGCTTGGGTTAGTTTGAATTGAAGTACGTCATTGATTACCACACCGACATCGTTCACATTGCTAAACAAATTACTCACACCTTGATCTGCAAACGACGGCATCACAAAACGATAACCGACTGCGACAGGTTTCATCACATATTCATCGGCGTTATCGTTAATCAATTGCACTCCACGATTCCAGTTTTCCAACGGGTCTCGTGGGTCTTTTACAGCACTGGTACACGCAACTAATGAACTCATTAACGTTGCACTTATGAAACGCGCCAATAATTTTTTGTTTTGCATCCTAAAATCTCCATCGTAGTTTTTCTTTTTCAGTCTAAGGGTTTTTCGCGTAACATAGCACAGATAGTGGCTTGCATCGAGTAGCAGGCTTTTTTTATTTCACGATACAGAGATTTTTTAGCCAATGGAAACGTCAATAATTCCTTTAGAAAAACGCTTTCGCGGTTATCTTCCCGTCGTGATTGATATTGAAACAGCGGGCTTTAATCCCAAAAAAAATGCTTTACTAGAAATCGCAGCGGTGATTGTTGAATTAAATAGTGACGGTAATTTAGTGATTACAGAACGGCACTCTGCCCATATTTTACCGTTTAAAAATTCAGAATTAGATCCTGCTGCACTAAAGTTTACCGGCATTGATCCCTATCATCCATTCCGAATGGCGATTGAGGAAAAAGATGCCTTGGAACTTATTTTTAAACCGATTAAAGCAGCAATAAAACGAAATCATTGCACGAAAGCCATTTTAGTTGGACACAATCCCGCGTTTGATATTAGTTTTTTAAATGCCGCCGCACATCGCTCGGTAATTAAAAAAAATCCGTTTCACCCATTTAGCACGTTTGATACGGCGACATTAGGTGGTTTAGCTTATGAACAAACGGTTTTGGCAAAAGTCGCAAAAGCCGCTGGGCTGCATTGGGAAAGCGACAAAGCGCATTCAGCGTTATATGATGCCGAAAAAACCGCAGAATTATTTTGCATGATTATCAATCGATGGAAGTATTTGGAATCTTTAGATAAAACAGATAAAACTCAATCCGAAGAACTTGAAGAATCGCAAGAATCAGAATAGGTCATTAACTGTCACCACTAAAGACACGGAAAAGGGTAAGTAAAAGTTCGTTTTAATCTATGCTAATATATGACTATGGGTAAGAAATTAGTGAAGATAGGCGAAGCCGCAAAATGATTATGGATAAGAAATTAGTGAAGATAGGTGAAGCTGCAAAGTTGCTAGGAACAACACCCGACACGTTACGAAAGTGGGAATCAACGGGTGAATTGTTACCCAAGCGTAAAACGCAGAGTGGTACACGTTATTACGATGTGGCAGAACTCCTGAATCTAGGCGATGAAGATACGCGAACTATAAGTTATGCGCGAGTTTCAAGTCATGACCAAAAAAAAGATTTGCAGCATCAACAAGAAATGTTGGAAATGATTTTGAAAACTGTCCTCGAAATTAAAGCTCATGTTACTGGCGCACAAGATTGAATTACGCCCCACACCAGAGCAAGCTGTGTACTTTGGATAAAGCGTGTGGTTCAAAACGCCATTGCTTCAACCAGTTGTTAGCGCATTTTTCAAAGCCTGAGAATAAGTGTTCAAAAGCAGAAGGCATAGAGTAACAATAAATGGTAGCATTTGAGATAAATTACCACTAATCGCCTATTTTTACGGTTTGCGTAAAACAGCTACACTAAACCTTCGATGGGTACTCCGCCACCGAGTTTCATGTTTTCAATGAAACACGCGGTACGCTCTAACAGGATTTGCTTCACTTTTTGGTAAGGCGTG
>CAIQZX010000030.1 GCA_903876445.1 uncultured Pseudomonadota bacterium
CTGTTTTGTATTTTGACTCTAAAAATAATTTTACGTTATCGACCTTAGCAGGAATTACTCGCATCAAAGGCTCATACAATGCTGATAGCAAATATGAAGGTGAAGAATCTGTTTTAACCAATGTTGAAAAAATTCAATTTATCGATAGCATTGTAACTATTGGAACAGCACAGCCAATTTTTGAAGAACAACCAGAACCAATTTACACACCTCCCGCTCCAATCCAACATCCCCACACGGGCAGCGTTTCAATCAACGGCAATTTAATCCAAGACGAAACACTGTTCATTCAAAACGATTTGAGCGACGAAGACGGTTTAGGCGAATTTAGCTATCAATGGCTACAAAATGGCAAAGCAATCAACGGCGCAACGCAATCGATTTACACGCTTTCAGAGTCTGACATTGGTAAAACCATCAAAGTGAAAGTGAGCTACACCGACGGCTTAGGTTTTGCTGAAAGTGTGACAAGCGACGCAACCGAAATTATTCAACCGTTGCCAGAACCTGAAATTATTGAAGATTTAACGCCGATTTATGCGTTAAGCGTTTCGCCTAAAACAGTCAACGAAGGCGACACCGTTACATTCAAGCTCACTACTTCAAATGTTGCCGAAGACAGCGAAGTTTCGTTTAACTTTAGCGGCAAAATTTCAGATGCTGACGCGCTCGGCGGCTTACCCATTCCTAGTTTTTTTGTTGAAGCTGACGGCACAGCAAGCGTAGCGATTGGTTTTAAAAATGACAAACTCACCGAAGGCAATGAAACGCTAACTTTGACGTTAAACGATGACGCAAACCAATCAGCAAGCGTTACCGTCAAAGACACCAGTTTGAACCCTAAAAAACCTAATTCAGTACCAAATCCTAGCTCCGTCAAAATCGACGGCATCACATCAACCTCTAGGTCAAACAGCGCGGATTTACTGATTGGCAAAGATAAAAATGATTCTCTGACGGGCAAAGCGGGAGCGGATACCTTGCGCGGCAATGCTGGCAATGATTATTTAGATGGTGGACTCGGCAATGATTCTATCGAAGGCGGCAATGGAAACGATACGTTAATAGGCAATGACGGCAACGACAAATTGATTGCTGGAAGTGGCGACGACAAACTCGATGGAGGCAAAGACAATGACACGTTAGAAGGCGGCGCGGGCAAAGATACTTTAATCGGCGGCAAAGGCGTTGACAGCATGACGGGCGGCGAAGGTGATGACAGTTATTTTGTCGATAACGCGAAAGACGTTGTTATTGAAACTAACACCAATGTGAAAGAAGGAGGCAAAGACACGGTAACTAGCACGTCGAGTTATACCTTGGGCGAAAACATTGAAAACCTCATTTTGGATGACGCGGACGGCAAGGGAAATAGCGGCAAAGGCAATAAAAGCGACAATGTTATGACTGGCAGTATTGGCGACAATAAACTCGAAGGCTTGGCGGGTAATGATTCATTGATTGGAGGCGACGGTGTCGATACGTTAGATGGTGGTTTAGGCATGGACACATTGGTAGGCGGCAAGGGAGATGATTTATACATTATGAATAATCTGCAAGATAGTATCGTCGAAGAAAAAAATGGCGGTGAACTGGATAAAATTGCCACAACAGTTGATTTCGATTTATCGCAAAGCCCCAATGTTGAATTTTTAGAATTATCGGGCAAAGCGAAAGTTGGCACTGGCAACGAATTAGACAATTTGCTTCAAGAAAAAGCAGGTGGCAAAGTTGATAACACGTTCACAGGCTATGAAGGAAAAGATACGATTTATGGCGAAGGCGGCAACGATACTTTAGATGGTGGTGAAGGTGATGATGAGTTGGATGGCGGTGAGGGAAGTGATACAGTGATTTTCGCGGGTGAATACGCAGATTATTTAATTACTCGAAATCCTGATGTTGAAGGCGTACAGCAATTGATTGTGGAATATCGCGGGGCAGATGAAACGATTAAAGATGGTAGCGATATTTTGACAAGCATTGAAATTTTAGATTTTGCTAGTGGTGAGTTACATAACACGTTGGAGATTGTAAAAGAGCGAAATCTTGAAGCCACAGAAACCAGTTCAAGCGCGATGCTAATTTTGACTGGAACGGCTACAGATGAGTTACTGTAATAAAAAATTAGCCAATAGTTTTGTCAAAACACTGGAAAAATAATGTTTCGATTAAGCCAATATATGCGCGAAGTTATCGCGCCAACGCCTTTAAAATCGACGCGCAAACCCGCTGCACCGGTCGTAATTTGGAATATCATTCGCCGCTGCAATTTAACCTGCCAACATTGTTACACCACCTCTGCAGATAAAGATTTTCCCAATGAACTCACCACACCTGAAATTTACACGGTGATGGATGATTTAAAACAGTTCAAAGTACCTGTTCTGATTTTATCGGGTGGCGAACCGTTATTGCATCCCGATATTTTTTCGATTTCTCAACGCGCCAAAAACATGGGGTTTTACGTCGCGTTATCGAGCAATGGCACTAAAATATCACCCGAAAATATCGACCAAATTGCGGCGATAAATTATTCCTATATCGGTGTGAGTTTGGACGGCATTGAAGACACACACGATACGTTTCGGCGTTCGAAAGGGTCGTTCAAGCAGGCGTTAAACGGCATCGAATTGTGTTTAGAAAAAGGCATTAAAGTCGGGATTCGCTACACGTTGACGCAGCCCAATTCGCACGATTTTCCAAAAATGCTGCAATTGATGGACGATTACAATATCGATAAATTTTATTTATCGCATTTGAATTATGGCGGACGCGGCAATAAAAATCGGGCAGATGACGCACATTTTTCCATGACACGCGACACGATGAATGTATTATTTGATACCTGTTATCGCTGGCTATTGGAAGGCAAAGAACGTGAATTTGTCACCGGCAATAATGATGCGGATGCGGTGTATTTTCTGCATTGGGTTCGCGCTCGTTTTCCTGAAAAAGTCGCTCATATTCAAGCCAAATTAGAACAATGGGGTGGAAATGCCTCGGGCGTAAATGTGGCGAATATCGATAATCTCGGCAATGTGCATCCGGATACATTTTGGTGGCATTACAATTTGGGAAATGTTAAAGAACGTCCCTTTTCAGATATTTGGCAGGACATCAGCGACCCGTTAATGGCGGGTTTAAAAAGTTCGCCGCGTCCCTTAAAAGGACGTTGTAAAACCTGTCATTTTCAACTAATTTGTAATGGCAATACTCGGGTTCGCGCGGCGCAAACAACCGGAAATTATTGGGCTGAAGATTCGGGTTGTTATTTAACGGACAACGAAATAAGCTCGCAGTGAAATTATTTACATTTTAAAAGAGGCGTTTATGAATCAAGATCAAATTGATCAGGTCAAAAATTATTTAATGGGTTTGCAAGATCGCATTTGTGCAAGTTTAGAAGGCGAAGAAGCTACTGCTCGTTTTATCGAAGATAATTGGGTACGTCAAGAAGGCGGAGGCGGTAGAACGCGCGTATTAAATGGCGATACGTTTGAACAAGGTGGGGTGAATTTTTCACACGTTTCGGGATTTAATTTACCCCCTTCTGCGACCGAAAAACGCCCTGAATTAGCTAATCGCCAATTTGAAGCGATGGGCGTTTCTCTCGTTATTCATCCTAAAAATCCTTACGCGCCGACTTCTCACGCTAACGTTCGGTTATTTATCGCTAAAAAAGAAGGCGAACCCACCATTTGGTGGTTTGGCGGTGGGTTTGATTTAACGCCTTATTATCCCTTTAAAGAAGATGTTTTACATTGGCACAAAACCGCTAAAGCGGCGTGCGAACCTTTTGGCGCGGACGTTTATCCGAAATACAAAAAATGGTGTGATGAGTATTTCTTTTTAAAACATCGCAATGAAACGCGCGGTGTGGGCGGATTATTTTTTGATGATTTAAATGAAGGTAATTTTGAAGACTGTTTTGCCTTTATGCAAAGTGTTGGCGATGCGTATATTCAAGCCTATTTGCCGATTATTCAAAAACGCAAAGAAATCGCTTACGGTGAACACGAGCGTGATTTCCAATTGTATCGTCGTGGGCGTTATGTTGAATTTAATTTAATTTATGATCGCGGCACAATTTTTGGTTTGCAATCTGGTGGGCGAACAGAATCGATTTTGATGTCATTGCCGCCAATCGTGAATTGGCGATATAACTGGCAACCCGAAGCCGGTACGCCTGAAGCAGAATTATATGACATCTATTTGAAGCCACAAGCGTGGTTGGATTAGTTTTGACATTCTCGCCGCTCTAAACGGCGAGTTTTTTCGCTACCTGAAATAAAAATTAAACGTTATGCGTTATAAAATTATTTACACAATTATAGTTAGTGTCGTTTTAACGTATTCTGGTTTTTTTATTTATTCAGAATATCAAAGAACAATTCGTGAAGCGGAAAAGCTCACTCAAAATTTTGCTTCTTTGTTAGAAATACGATTTGAAAAAATCTTATCCAGAGTTATATCGATATTTGCTTTTCAAGCGCATGAATATCCCGAAGATGTATTTACACAATCATCGGTACAGAAAAATAAAAATAAAATTACAGCTGATATGCAGTGGTCAGTTAAAAATTTCCCCGAAATATCTAACGCTTATATTTTCGATGCAAATGGCGATTCGCTTTACTCATCGTCAGAAAACACTCCAAAAATTAACTTAGCTGATCGTCCTTTTTTCATTACGTTAAAAGAAAAACAAACGGATGACGTTGTATTTTCAGATGCACTGATTGCGCGAACTAATAATCGTTGGTCAATGGTTATCGCACATGGAATTTACAGTCCGAATGGAAAATTTTTAGGCATAACTACCGTATTACTTGATTTACAGAAAGAAACTGAATTTTTAAAGTCCTTTCAAATTGGAAATGAAGGGGCAGCTTTAATTAAAAATTTAAATCATAAATTGATAATACGGCATCCATATATCGAATCCGCTGTTAATCAGATTTCACCTCCTGAAAATATAATACGACAAAAAATCGATTCTGGCGTTGATTCGGGAACAGTTGAACATATCGCTACAATTGACAATGTAAAGCGAATTTCTAGTTTTCAGATTGTGAAAGGTTATCCTTTTTATATTCAAGTTGGCGTTTCTAAAGACGAATATCTGGCTACATGGCGCAACAATTTGTATTCGATTTTAGGAATAAATAGCGTATTTTTGTTTTTTCTGGCAATGGCTTTTTTTTATATCAAAACAGTCGAATCACGCAGTAAAGCCGTTGAATCAGAAAAACTCAAAATGGCAGAACGTTTTGATAAAATTGCCAATCAATTAACCAGCGTTATTTTTCAATATCAACTATTTCCTGATGGCAGGGTTCGTGTGCCTTACGCAAATGAAGCCTTAAAACATATTTACCGTTTGAACCCTGAAGATATTTGCGAATCTGCGGATGTTATATTTGATTTAATTCATCCTGACGATTTAGAAAATCATATTGAAACCATTAAGGTATCGGCTGCAAATCTAAGCGTCTGGGAGACGGAATATCGTCTTAAATTTAAAGATGGCTCTGAACTGTGGTTGCATGGAAATGCGAAACCACAACTTGAATCAGACGGTTCTATTTTATGGCATGGTTTTGTAACGGACATCACAGAACGTAAAAAAACCGAAATTGCTTTACAGCTTGAAAATAATAAAAACCTAGTATTTCTGCACAATGCCAGCGATGGCGTTCATATTCTTAATCGAAATGGCAATATCATAGAAGTGAGTGAAGCGTTTTGTTCAATGCTTCATTATAGTCGTGATGAAATGATTGGAATGCACGTTTCAAAATGGGACGCTGTATTTCAACCCGAAGAACTTACAGTGAAATTAGCCGAATTACTTAATGAATCTGCTCGCGTTCAATTTGAAACGCGCCATCGTCGCAAAGACGGCGTAATCATTGATGTTGAGTTAAGCTCTTCTGCAATTGAATTTAACGGCGATCGTGTACTTTTTGTTTCGGCACGCGACATTACAAAACGCAAACATACTGAAGAACAAATTAAAAAACAAACCGATGAATTGCTAATAGCTAAAATTAAAGCAGAAGAAGCAAATCACGCTAAATCAAGTTTTGTCGCCAATATGAGTCACGAGATTCGCACGCCGATGAATGCAATTTTAGGATTTTCTGAAATTTTAGCGTCGTCGATTACTGAACATACGCATAAGTATTATTTGGAAGCAATTCACCACAGTGGAAAAATGTTATTGCAATTGATTAACGATATTTTGGACTTATCGAAAATTGAAGCCGACAAAATTACACTCCAATACAAATCCGTTTCACTTGAAGTTTTGCTTGATAATATAAACGTTATTTTTTCTCAACAAGTGATTGAGAAAAATTTGGCATTTTCTGTTTCAATCGATGAAAAATGTCCGCGTTGCTTACTACTCGATGAAATTCGCTTACGACAAGTATTACTAAATTTGATTGGTAATGCGATGAAATTCACGAAAGTGGGCGGAATAGAAGTCGTTGTATCTATTTTATATATTCATGCCGATGGCAAAAAAGTTGATTTACTGATTGATGTTTCAGATACCGGAATTGGTATTCCTGACGCACAGCAAGAAAAGATATTTTTAGCTTTTACCCAACAAGAAAATCAAAGTGTTGAATATGGTGGCACTGGATTGGGTTTAACGATTTGTCAAAAATTACTTCAATTGATGAATGGTCGGATTTTTGTTAGCAGCAAAGAAGGCGAAGGCAGTTGTTTTTCTATCATTTTAAATAACGTTTTGGTTTGTAACGATGAAATTGACGCGGGACAAAATCAAATCGTAACGAAACAACCCACCGTAAAACAGACTCGATTTCAGTCGGCAAAAATTTTATTGGTGGATGATGTCGCTATCAATCGAAAATTAGTTCGGGCTTATTTAGCAACATTTAATGAATTGACATTTATTGAAGCCTCAACCGGTGAAGAAGCGTTAAGTATGGTGCAACAACACGCCTTTGATTTGATTTTTATGGATAGACGGTTGCCAGACATAGACGGTGATAACGTTTGCCAGTAAATGAAAGCGATTAACCCGCAGATTCCAATCATTATGGTGAGTGCGTCCATCATAAAAGAACTCGGAAATGAAACGCCAGTTTTCTATGATATGCAACTCAGCAAACCCGTAAATAAAGACACATTATTAGAAGCAATTTGTACCTATTTGAAAGAGATTGAAAGCAAAATCGAATCGGACAATTTATTAAAAAACCAAAGCAAAATCGACGTTGCTGTAGACTCAGAAAAATTGTCTGAAATGTTGGCGTTATTAGTCGCGTATCAAGATGAATTTAAGTCTGTCGATGGATTTAATGTGAGTTTATTGGTTGAAAAGGCTGAAGAATTAGTTCAAATTTCAGATAAGTATCATTGCCCATTACTCAACGAATGGGCAAACACGCTGAAAATACAAGCCGATTTATTTGATATAACGAATTTGAGTCGAACGTTAAATAATTTCGATAAACTTTGTGAGAGAATCGCCTCTTCATGCAAGATTACGCGGTAATCGAACAGTGATGCACGTTTCATGGTCGTTTGTTTTCATGTCAATAGTGCCGCGTTGCGTTTCTGTCATTAACTTAGCGGAATACGTCCCTAATCCGTTGCCGTTCTTTTTTCCTGAAGTGGCGTATTTTTCAAAAAAAGTAGCACGGATTTCTTTTGGAACAGAACCGGAATTCGCAATAGAAATCACGCTTTGTTCA
>CAIQZX010000031.1 GCA_903876445.1 uncultured Pseudomonadota bacterium
ATCAGGAATCGACGCGCCAAACGAATCGCCAGGATGTTGGTCTTTCCACAATTCGCGCATTTCTTCCATTTTTTGGTTTTCGCGGATGGCGATAAATTCCATTTCAGGCGTGATAATGCCTTGTCGCGCGTAGTGCATTTGCGAAACGTTTTTGCCCGCTTTGGCGCGACGTGGTTTACGAACCAATTCAAAACGCAATTCGTCTAAACTTTTGTCGGCTAAACGTTCTTTGCCATATTCTGAACTCGGTTCTGGCAATTCTTCGGTGTCGTCACGTTCTAAAATCCATGCCGCACGCATCGCCGTTAAGCCTTTTTTCAAATCTACTTCCACATTCGGGTCGGTATAAACGCCTGATGTGTCATAAACATAAAGTGGGTGATTTTTTTCAACTGCGCCGAAATGCACAGGTGTGTCAGAAAGCGTAATTTTACGCATTGGCACTTGAATATCAGGGCGTGAGCCTTGAACGTAGATTTTTTCTGATGCTGGGTAAGAATCGATTTTGATATTGCTTGCAGTCATGGTTACTTGCTCTCTTAAAAATGAAAATAAAAAAGCGCAAGAAAGTTTTTTGAGGCTTTCCTACGCCAGTGTTATCTGGTTCAGGTTCAAAGGGTTTTTCTCAGCTTTGAAAACCAAAGCACCCCTAGCCGTTACGGATGACGGTAAATTAAAGGATAAGGCGGTTAATTGCAAACCGACAAAATTAGTGGGATTCTTTAAGCGTGTTTCAATGCAGTAAAAACAGCTTCATAATCGGGTTCATGTGCCAATTCCGAAACTAATTGGGTATATAAAATTTTATTTTTTTCATCAATAACCACAATTGCTCGCGCTGTTAATCCGGCTAATGCACTGTCAGTGATTTGCACACCGTAATCGGTGGCAAATGTACTGCGAAATGTTGATAAAACTTGAATTCCATCTAACCCTTCGATTTCACAAAAACGACATTGTGCAAAGGGCAAATCTGCGGAAATAATTAACACGACTGTATTATCTAAATTTGCTGCTTTTTGATTAAACTTTCGCGCTGAAGCCGCGCAAGTTGGCGTATCTAAACTCGGAACAATACTTAATACTTTTCGTTTACCTAAATAATTTTCCAATGTGACGTTTTCGAGTTCGATATTTGTCAGGAAAAAATCGGGCGCATCATTACCTATTGCAGGTAATTCACCACACGTCTGAATTGGATTTGCTTGAAATGTAATAGTTGCCATAAAAAAACCTCGTTTTTTTCTAAAATTAAGCGGAAACGAATTTTAACCCAATAATAAGTAATAAAACCGCTAAAATTGGACGTAAAAAGCGTTCAGGTAATTTTGCACTCAAATGACTACCGACCCAAATTCCAGGTAAAGAACCAATTAACAAACTACCAAGCAATATAAAATCAACATTACCTAACATCCAATGTCCAAAACCTGCGACGGCTGTTAAAGGAATTGCGTGAGCTAAATCTGTCCCGACAATTTTAACCGTCAACATTTTAGGATATAAAAATAACAGAACGATTGTACCTAATGCGCCGGCACCAACAGATGTGAGTGTTACCAAAACACCTAATACCGCTCCGACTAAAACGGTTAATGGAATTTGCCAGCGATCAAAACGTCCACGTTTGATTTCGTCGATGCTTTCATCTTTTTCTAATTCATTTTCAGTTTCTTGTTCTACTTCTGCAATCGCTACCAAATTAACAGCATTTTTTTGATTACGACGAATTAAAAGACTACGCACCAAAATCGATGCGGCTGTTAGTAATAACGCCACGCCCAATGTTGATGTAATCATGCCAGTCGTTTCTTTACCAATCGCCGCAAAGTGATTTAATGCAAACAATGTCGCGATTGCAAATGGCAAACTTCCCAACGATAACCACCGCACAATACGCCAATCGACTGAACTATGTTTTGTATGATGAATCCAAACGCCGCCTGTTTTTGTCAATGCGGCAAAAAGTAAATCCGTTCCAACTGCTGTTGCGGGTTTAAAACCAAACAGAAAAACCAGTAATGGAGTCATCAATGAACCACCACCTACACCGGTCAATCCAACTAAAACACCAACTAACAAACCTGAAATGATATAACCGCCTAACAAATGTAAATCCATAACATCCTCAGAAAACAAAATTGTTCAAAATCTAATTATTCGTAACATCGTAGATAAATTGAATAAAAAAAGAAAATGCTATTTTTCGATTTAAATATCGAAAAAATGGATATAGATTTTGTGACTTACCAATAAAAAATAGACAGCCGCCAATTAACGCTGTTTTTGTATTCGATCAAGTGCTTGAATATAAATAAATATGTCAGATTCCGCAGATTGTTTTGGCTCAATAAATTTAAAACCCACCAATTCTTCTAAAGTTTCTTTTTTCTCATATTCATTTTCAGGATCTAGTTCAAAGTTGCGTTTAGTCATGATTTCTAATGTAACTTCAGCAACGCCCTGATCTGGCATATAAAGCGTGCAATAGTCATAAAGTGATTTCACATTTAAAAAATACGAGAAAACATCGTCAATGTTAATTGCCGAGCAGCCCGTAATACTAATGTCAAATAACTTTAATTGAATCACGTTGACTAAATTTTCGTCCGGAAGAATCGGATTTCTTTTTAATTCTTCTTCGTATTTGTCACGTTCTAGCTGGGCTATTTTTTTCTCTTCGGGTAACATTGCCGCATAAGCCTTTTCAAATTTGGCTTGCTCTTCAATGTATTCATCTTCGATTTTTTGGACTAATTGCTGTCTGATTTTAATAATCGCTTTTTCATAATACACTTTGTATTCGGCTTTTGATTTTTCATCGGGAGGTGCAATCGCTATTGAAATTGAAGCGGTGTTGATCGTTTTTGGTGCATTGACACGAAAAGCACCACGTCTATCTAACCAATATAACGATGCAGGGAAAGGCATGACAAATGTATCGAAGCCCGAAAATTTTCCTTGTCTTACGGATTTTCCCGTAAATGCAACTTGAATTCCATTGAAAACGGTACTGAATTTAATTCCTCGACGAGTCAATGATAACAATTTAGTGTTTAATTTTTCTGAAGGACTTGTATCGAAAATAATCACGCCTGTTTTTAAATTGACATCGATAAGTGCGGTTAAAATAGTGTCTTTTCCGCCCAACGAAACGGTTATCATCGTTTTGTTTTTAGCAAGAATGGCTAAATTATTTGCCATCAAAGCCCTGTTGTAAATCATTGGAGTCCAAAATGGGTCGCCGAATTCGCTCATAAACTTTATCCTTGTAACGTTTTTAAAATGATAATTAAATTTTATTTCTATCAAAAATTTAGTTTCTGCAATCGATGTTGCATCGATAATCCACAAAGTAATTGAATTAAGTGAAATTATACAATTTTCAAATTATATTTTTTGACATCGTGTCCACAAGTTTTTGACAAAGTGTCTACAGAGTAAAAAAGCAGTAAAAGTGCAATAGTCTGGCTTGCATAATGCCATGGAAATTATTGTTTGGACAGCTTTAAGGATACGGCGTAATTTACAATATAAATACCGTAAAATACGCCGAAATTGACTTGAGTTGATAGAGAATTTTACGCGCTAACTTGAGCAATCCAATCTTGAAGATTGTAGTAATTCGTAATACGCGCCACCTTGCCATCGCGCACTTCAAAAAAGGCTCCCGCAGGCAAACGGTATTTTTGTCCATTCGCTTCCGGTAAACCATCGTCTGTTTTCAAGTATTCGCCTACAACTACAAATTCTGCGGCAGCACGTTTGCCATCAGCACTCGCCATGATAACCATGTCAACGAGCTGTTCTTTGTAATTTGAATTCATGCAAGCCATAAATTGCGTGAAAGCATCTTTGCCAATATCGCGTTTTCCTTGATTGATGTCATGAATAACGTCGTCAGTAAGCAAATTTAAAAATGTGTCCATATCGGCATTGTTGAATGCCGTGTAATAATTTTCGATTAACGTTAGTGTAGCTTGTTGACTCATTTTGTTTCCCAAAAAAGTGATTGAATTAAAATGCGGATTTAATCCATATAAATCCGCGATTAAAGAACTTAAACGTTAATGCCAAATTGACGCGCTAACGGTGCTAATCCACCTGCGTAGCCTTGACCAACGGCTTTGAATTTCCATTCGCCGTTGTGACGGTAAATTTCACCGAAAATCATTGCTGTTTCCACCGACGCATCTTCGCTTAAATCATAACGCGCAATTTCAACGCCTGAATCTTTATTTACCACGCGAATAAATGCGTTTGAAACTTGTCCGAAATTTTGTTTGCGCGTTTCCGCTTCGTGAATCGTGACCGCAAATGTGATTCGTTCAACGTCTGCAGGAATTTTGTCTAATTGCAAAACTACCGTTTCGTCGTCGCCATCGCCTTTACCCGTTTTGTTATCGCCCATATATTCGACAGAACCACAAGCAGAACGCATTTGATTGTAAAAAATAAAATCGGCTTCAGAACGCACTTTGCCGTCATTTTTCAACATAAATGTGCTGGCATCTAAATCGAAATCTGCACCATCGGTTGGACGAGCATCCCAGCCTAAACCAATGATGACGTTGTTTAAGGTTGGATCTGTTTTTGACAAACTAAGATTGCCGCCTTTGTTCAATGAAATAGCCATAATGTCTCCGTAAAAAATTGGATTTGTGAAAATAGAAAAGCGATTATAAAACACACTGATAATGTGTGGTGCAACTAAAATTTCAATGCACCGTGACAATATATCGTTTAAAGTATTTTTATTTTTCGCACCTGCATTTTATAAACATTTTATGACTGTTATTCAACAAGACGATTTTATTGAAAGCATCGCGCAAGCCTTGCAATTCATTTCCTATTATCACCCCCAAGATTTTATCCAAGCCTTGAACGCCGCGTATTTACGCGAAGAAAGTCCAGCCGCTAAAGATGCCATGGCGCAGATTTTAATCAATTCACGTTTATGTGCCGAAGGAAAGCGTCCGATTTGCCAAGACACGGGAATTGTTACCGTGTTTGTGAAAGTTGGAATGAACGTGCAATGGCAAAGTAATTTGAGTTTAGTCGATATGATTAACGAAGGCGTGCGTCGTGCTTATCAAAATGTTGATAATCCGTTGCGAGCGTCTATTTTGCGTGATCCCGCAGGCGAACGTTTAAATACCAAAGACAACACGCCCGCCGTGATTCATACTGAAATCGTTTTAGGTGATAAAGTGGAAATCGACATTGCCGCAAAAGGTGGTGGTTCGGAAGCTAAAGCGAAATTTGCGATGTTAAATCCGTCCGATAATATCGTCGATTGGATTTTAAAAACCGTGCCTACGATGGGCGCGGGTTGGTGTCCACCAGGAATTTTAGGCATTGGCATCGGCGGCACAGCAGAAAAAGCGATGTTGCTTGCCAAACAAGCGTGCATGGGTTCGATTGATATTCAAGATTTACAAGCGCGTGGCGCGTCGAATCGGTTGGAAGAATTGCGTTTAGAACTTTATGAAAAAGTGAACGCGCTCGGTATTGGCGCACAAGGTTTAGGCGGTTTGACGACGGTTTTAGACGTTAAAATTTTGGATTTTCCAACACACGCAGCGAATTTACCGATTGCGATAATTCCGAATTGTGCAGCAACACGCCATGTTCATTTTGTTTTGGACGGCAGCGGCGTTGCTCAATTTACACCGCCACATTTGGAAGATTATCCCGTTGTAACATGGGATGTGAGCGCGGCGCGGCGGGTAAATTTAGACACTCTCCAACCCGAAGACGTGACAACGTGGAAAGTCGGCGAAACATTACTATTGAGCGGTACCTTATTAACCGGACGAGACGCAGCACATAAACGATTATGTGAAATGTTAGAACATGGCGAAACATTACCAAACGGTGTAAATTTCACAAATAAATTCATTTATTACGTTGGTCCTGTTGATGCTGTTCGTGATGAGGTTGTCGGTTCAGCGGGTCCCACGACAGCAACGCGCATGGATAAATTCACCGCGCCATTGCTTGAAAAAACGGGTTTGATTGGCATGATTGGAAAATCAGAACGTGGTGAATCTGCCATTGCGGAAATTAAAAAGTACAAAGCAGTTTATTTAATTGCCGTTGGTGGTGCCGCGTATTTGGTTTCAAAGGCGATAAAAAAATCAAGAATTCTGGCGTTTGCCGATTTAGGAATGGAAGCCATTCATGAATTTGTCGTTGAAGATATGCCCGTGACTGTCGCAGTTGATTCGCAAGGGGTTTCTATTCATCAAACGGCACCTAAAGAATGGCAAACAAAAATTAGTAAAATTCCTGTTGAGATTATAAGAAAATGAAAACACGTCGTTTATTTTTAGTCGGTTTTTTAATTGTCGCCATGTCAATGTTGACGGGCTGGCGTTCGCATCATCATAAAAAAGTTAAAATGATTACGCCACTTACCGCCATATCCGAACCTAAAAAATTGGATTTGTCATTGCCATTAAAAATTGAAGATAAATTTGACGTAAATAGCTCGCACGCAAAATCCGATTTGCCGTTTGATAAACCTAAAAAAATTCAACGCGAAGTAGAACTCGAAACGCAAGCAATTATGTCTATTGAACCCGAGCAAGATAAAATAAAATCGTTCGATGGCGCGGGTTTCGCCATCAATATAAAACGCTAAAACTTACCATTCAACAGGAATTATGGACTTACTACTCGCCGCAAAAGCATTGATTTTAGGAATCGTCGAAGGATTGACGGAATTTTTACCGATTTCCAGCACTGGACATTTGATTTTAGTTGGAGATTTACTGAATTTTAACGACGACAAAGGGAAATTGTTTGAGCTTGTCATTCAAGTAGGTGCTATTTTAGCAGTGTGCTGGGAATATCGCCGAAGAATTCGCGATACATTTAGCGGGCTGTTTCGGAAAGAAAAAGTCGCTCAAAATTTTACCTTAAATTTAATTATCGCTTTTTTACCAGCTGCCATTTTAGGCTTTCTATTCAGTAAATATATCAAAGCCGTTTTATTCAAACCGATTCCAGTTGCAACGGCATTTATCGTTGGCGCGTTAGTTATTATTTGGGCAGAAAAACGTCAACACACGATACGCATTAACGCGGTCGATGAATTATCAAAATTCGATGCACTTAAACTGGGATTTGCTCAAGCGTTTGCGTTAATTCCTGGCACATCCCGTTCGGGAGCAACAATTATTGGTGGATTATTATTTGGACTTTCCCGTCAAGCCGCAACGGAATTTTCATTTTTTCTCGCCATTCCAACTTTGGTCGCTGCAAGTGCTTATGATTTATATAAACACCGCGATTTACTTGATTTAGCTGCCGATGCCCCGCATTTCGTTTTGGGAATGATTGCTGCGTTTTTTAGCGCATTATTAGCAATCAAAGCGTTGTTACATTATATCAGTCAACATGATTTTTTAATTTTCGCATGGTATCGATTAGTTTTTGGTGCAATCGTTTTAATTACAGCTTATAGCGGCATTGTGCAGTGGTCTATTAACTAGATAAAGATAAATAGTAATACACCTTGAAATTAAGACAATAGCAATGAGCCGATATATCACACCACAAGAAGCCCAAAAATTGTTTGGTTTTCATCCAAAGACGCTTAACCGTTGGGCAGTGGCTGGAAAAATTGACTTTATTCGCTCTGTAGGTGGTCATGCGCGTTATTCAGTGGATTCGTTAGAGCAAGTGGAGCATGGCGAAGATACTCGAAAAATCATTTTGTATGCGAGAGTTTCAACGGCGGGTCAAAAAGATGACCTACAAAATCAATCGGATTACATCAGTAAAAACTATCCCCAATGTCGCGTTATCAGTGAAATAGGTTCGGGCATGAACTTTAAGCGTAAAAAGTTCATTGAGATAATGGAATCGGTGGCTAGAATCGGTGGCTAGAAAAGAGATTAAACTAATCGTTGTTGCTCACAAAGACCGCTTAGTTCGCTTCGGTTTTGAATTTGTCAAATGGTTTTGCCAGCTTAACAATTGTCAGATTGAAATAATCAACAACACTTACAAAACGCCACATCAAGAATTAGTTTAAGTTGGAAAATATCCATGGCTAGTTATACGGTAACGCAAATCGCTGATGCCGCAAAAAACGAGATTGTAGAAATACAAAAAGCGCGTGGGTTGGCGTATCGTTTGGGGCATTTACGCAAAGATTTGTGGAATAAATTTGGCGGTGTACAAGCGTGGGGCGCAAAGCCAGACAAGCTGTTAAAAGATTTCAAATTAACAAATCCGCCTGAAAATTATCAGTTAGATTTTAAGAACTGGGATAAAACCGCCTCACAGGTGCTGGATGATATTCAAATGACCCACGCGGCAATGCGTGAAAAAGTCATCCGTAAAATTTACGCCCGTTATAGCGAAAAAGAAACGCGCAAAGCCTTGTGCCATGATTTAAAAACGCGGGATTATCAAACGGATAACGTTTTGCATCGTTGGGTTCGTAACTCGTTTGGACGTGGACACACGCAAGTGACGAATCACATCGTGCTTTGTCATAAGAACGGCGCGACGTTTAATCGTAAAAATCGAATCACAGAAGTCGTTTTTAATGGCTTGCCGATTGAAGGCAAAAATAATCGCTACGAAAAAATCACCCTGCGATTCAAAACGGGCAAAGTGAATTTAGCGGGTTACGCCACAATTATTTTTCACGAAGACGGCGTGATTCGATTGCATTATCCTGTGAAAAAAGAAGCCACGCAGAATACCAACAATGGCAAAATCGGTGTGGACAAGGGCTTTACGGAAGCGTTAACGGGGTCGGATGGTGAGATTTATGGTGATGGAATTGGAAAAATAATTACAAAACAATCGAATTGGTTAAAAACCAAGATGCAAAACCGTCATAAACTGCACGCGCTGTATAAAAAAACAGGTAACGAAGCCATTAGAAAAAATAATCTTGGACGACAAACACTCGACAAACGTACTCATGCGGCACAAGCACAGTTAAAATCTGTGATACGCCGTGATGTCAGGGTTATTTTTTCTAAATTTGGAACAGTCGTTTGTGAAGATTTATCAGGAAAATTCAAAGGTAAATCGTTAGGTAAAAATACCAACAGAAAGCTCTCTGCATGGTGCAAAGGCGAAATCCATCAAGCCTTAACCGAAATCGCAGACAGGACAGGTTCGATTTTAAAGATTGTCAATCCAGCTTACACCTCGCAAGTGGATTATCTGACGGGTACGCTTTTGGGTACTCGAAAAGGTGATTGCTTTATCCGTTACACGGGGGAGGTCGTTCAGGCGGACTATAACGCGGCTA
>CAIQZX010000032.1 GCA_903876445.1 uncultured Pseudomonadota bacterium
AAGCGTTCCCCATCTTCTAAACGGGTCAAAGCTCGTGGAGATGCGAAAGGAGCTGATATTCTCAGTTCGGGTCAGTCGATGCCACCACTAGAACACGATAGCGTTTAGTGGTTGGTAGTTCACCTTGAATCAGTCACTTTATTTTCAACTTCAAATTGAAGTAAAACCGTAAGATTGTTATAGTGGCGAGGTTTTAATCGAACTTGAAAAACGCCGCCGCTAAAACAACGGCAACAATTTGGCGAATGATTAAAATAGCGACTTTGAGACGCTTTAAAGCTCAAACTGAATTTCGGGTTTCGCGTTCGACCCAAGACGAACGATTTAAAATACCTTGCCTGACCTTTCGTCTGACTAACCCGCTTAAACGACAATCTATTCACCTCTCGTTTTCCACGAGCAACTCGTAAAGCCGCTTACATCTAAAGACGTGCTTTTTTGTTTAGTCACACGCCAAACGCAGTGCAGGTCATAATTCAAGGATAAAAACTACATGAAAAGAATGCTAATTAACGCCTCGCAAGCTGAAGAACTGCGTGTTGCGTTAGTCGATGGTTATAAACTTTATGATTTTGATATTGAAATTCCATCGAAAGAACAGAAAAAAGCCAACATTTACAAAGGGATTATTACACACGTTGAACCGAGTTTAGAAGCCGCATTTGTCAATTATGGTGCCGAAAAACACGGTTTTTTGCCATTCAAAGAAATTGCACCGCATTATCGCCGTCCTGTTTCCGTTTCAAGCGAGAATGAAAATCCACGTCAACGTCGTCCGCCCGTTAAAGATTTAATTCGAATTGGGCAAGAAGTTATCGTTCAAATCGAGAAAGAAGAGCGCGGCAATAAGGGCGCAGCATTGACGACTTATGTGAGTTTGGCGGGAACATATTTAGTTTTAATGCCCAATAATCCAAAAGCGGGTGGTATTTCACGTCGCATTGAAGGTGAAACACGCAATGAATTGCGCGATGCGATGCACGCTTTGGAAATTCCTGAAAATATGGGGTTGATTGTTAGAACTGCCGGCTGCGGTAAAAACGTCGAAGAATTACAATGGGATTTAAATTATTTATTGCAATTATGGGAAGCGATTGATCGTTCGACGCAACAACAAGCCGCGCCATTTTTAGTTTTTCAAGAAAGTAACGTCATTATTCGTGCGTTGCGTGATCATTTACGAAATAACATAGATGAAATTTTAATTGATGATTTAGAGGCCTTTAATCTTGTAAAAAGTTTTCTAAAGCAGGTTATTCCGGACTTTTTAACAAAAATTAAACTCTATAAAGACGTTGTGCCGTTGTTTAATAAATATCATATCGAATCCCAAATTGAAGTCGCTTATAACCGTGAAGTTTCATTGCCTTCTGGTGGTTCGATTGTGATTGATCACACGGAAGCCTTAACGTCGATTGACATAAATTCTGCTCGCGCGACAAAAGGCAGTGATATTGAAGAAACCGCTTTTAATACAAATTTAGAGGCGGCGGAAGAAATCGCACGTCAATTACGTTTGCGTGACTTAGGCGGTTTATTTGTGATTGATTTCATTGACATGGGATCGATAAAACATCAGCGACAAGTTGAAACCCATTTGCGTGAAGCCATAAAAATCGATCGTGCTAGAATTCAAACAGGACGTATTTCGCGGTTTGGTTTGTTGGAAATGTCGCGCCAACGAATGCGCCCCTCATTAGGTGATTCAACACAACTTGCTTGCCCGCGTTGCAAAGGTCAAGGCACGATTCGTAATATCGAATCTGTCGCGTTATCTGTATTGCGCGTTATTGAAGAAGACGCAATGAAAAAAGGCGTTGAAAAAATTATTGCTCATTTACCTATTGAATGTGCCGCATTTTTATTAAATGAAAAGCGCAGTGTAATTGAACGCCTCGAAAATCGCTTAAAAGTTGGAATTGTAATTTTACCAAGTAAGCATTTAGAAACACCGTCTTACGATATTGAAGTGATTCGCGAACGCGATTACCACGAAGAAAAATCCAGTTATTCGCAAATTAAAGTCGAAGCAGTCAGCATTCCAGAATTTGCTCAACACGTTAAGCATCAAATGCAAGCGGCTAAACCGCCTGCAGTCACAGAATTTTTACATGATTCGCCAGCACCAATGCTGGATAAAAATGAAGCGACAACCTTAATAAAACGTTTTTGGACAAAGCTGACAAAATCTGTCGGTGATAGCTCTGATATTTCTGAAGATGTTTTTCAATTACACATTGATGATACTACCGGAACATTGTTAGAACCCGCCAAAATTTCAAGAAACAAAAACAATCGTCGTAATAAAAATCAACGCAATCAAAAGCGGGTTAAAGAACGCGGTGCAAAACCTATCATTATCGAAAACGGTGAAGAAATCGTTATTGAATCAATGAAAAGTGAAGTCAGTGCAACTGAAAATTCGCAAATTGAATGTGCGGCTGAAAATTTGGCGGACGTTATTTTAAGTTCCGAAACACCACCGCGTAAAAATGGTAATCGTAATAATTTACGTCGAGGACCGAATCGCCGCAGACCACGCAATCCAGATTATAAAAAACCTGAAAATGGAAGCGTGGAACTTCAATTTGTCGAAACGCCTCAACCTGCTGTTGAAATGTCAAACTCGAATTCAAGCTCAAATGCTTTAGAGTAGAAATACTCAATCAAAAATTAACATTAACGACGAATTAACATGAATAGCACAGAAGAAATTATTGATGATTTAAAACAAGGGAAAATGGTCATTATCATGGACGATGAAGACCGCGAAAATGAAGGCGATTTAGTGATGGCAGCGTCTTTCGCTCGGGCTGAAGACATTAACTTTATGGCGCGTTATGGACGTGGTTTGATTTGCTTAACGTTGACTCAAGAACGTTGTTTACAATTACGATTGCCGTTGATGGTTAGCGATAATAAAACACCGCATTACACGAATTTTACCGTTTCAATTGAAGCGGCAACTGGCGTTACTACGGGCATTTCGGCGGCAGATAGAGCAAGAACCGTGCAAGCCGCAGTGGCTAACAATGCAACAGCCGAAGATTTAGTTCAACCAGGACACATTTTTCCGTTGATGGCACAAGCGGGTGGCGTATTAAATCGCGCGGGGCATACGGAAGCGGGTTGTGACTTAGCGCGGCTTGCTGGTGTTGAACCTGCGGCAGTTATTGTTGAAATTTTAAATGATGATGGTTCAATGGCGCGTCGCAGCGATTTAGAAGCCTTCGCGGCAGAGCATCAACTCAAGATTGGTACAATTGCCGACTTAATTCATTACCGAATTCAACACGAAAATACGTTGGATCGTGTGAGTGAATGTGATTATCCGACAGAATTTGGCGATTTCCGTTTGTATGCTTATCAAGACCGTAATGACAATAATCTCCACCTTGCTTTAGTAATGGGCGAAGTATGTGGTGAAGAACCCGTTTTAGTTCGCGTTCATGCGCGAAATGTTTTAGATGATATTTTCGCATCGAAACGAAATGAAGCGAGTTTATCAATTCGTTCGGCAATGGAAAAAATCGCCGAAGCTAAACGTGGTGTTTTAGTTTTGATTCGCCAAAGTGAAAATAATCAAGCACTTGCAGAACAAATTCATCGTTATCAGCTCACGGATAATGGTCATCAAGTCATGACAAATAGTGACGTTGATTGGCGAACAACGGGAACGGGGGCGAGAATTTTAGCGGATTTAGGTGTGAAAAAATTGAAAGTTTTAGGCGCACAAAAAAAATACGTTGCATTATCGGGTTTTGATTTAGAAGTTTCAGAACACGTCGGATAGGATAATAAAAAAGGCGCGAATTGCTTCGCGCCTTTTTGTCAAAGTTTTAACTTAATTCAAATTTAATCGTTTGAACCAACCCATGACTCGTTAATACCGTGCGATTTTGCATAGGCAGCGGCTTCATTTTTATTTTTAAAGCCTCCAACTTTTAAACGGAAACGTGTGGCATGATTGCTCGCATCAACCGGCACAACTTCAACCGGAATACCTTTCTGTTTGAATTCAGCCGCTTTACTTTGCGCGAACCATTCTTGTTGGTATGAAACGACATTCACCGAATACTTGCCGACGGGTGCCGCTTTTGGCGATTTCACTTCCGCTTTTAAAATCTCTTTTTTGGCAACGGATTTTGTGCTTTCTACTTTTGCAGATTTCATCGTTGCTTGTTTTTCTTGTGCCATGCCGCGTGCCATGCCGCGTGCCATGCCGCGTGTCATTCTACCAGTGTAACGAGATGCTTGTGTATCACTCAGTAATTTACGTTGTTCTTCAGTTTTGGGATTTGCCGCTGCTGCTTTTGCAACGTCCGCAATTTTTGTCATTTTTTGTGTAAACAATTCCGATTCAGCTTTTGCATCAGCTTTATCAACTTCAGTCGTTTTTGCAACGGCTTTAGGTTTTGGCACATCGGCGGGTTTTTTTACCATTTCCGATAATTTTGGCTCAACCGTTTTATGTTCTGTTATTGAACCATTTGACTCTGCCACTTTTGCTGTTTCAACCATTGGCGAAGTGCCTTCTGTTGTGGTAGCCGTTGTTTTACTGTTTAACAAATCAACTGGTGATGTAGTTTTTACCGCTGTTTTTGTTCCGTCTGTTGTTGCGACAACAGGTGGTGCAATTTGAGCGGCGGCAATTTGATCAACTTTTTGGCTTAATTGTTCAACAGACGTTTTGATGCTAGTAATTTCTTTTGATTTTTCAGTGTCTTTCGTTATGATTGAATTCACTTTTTCATCAAGTGCTATAACAGATTCGCTCAATGTTGCCGCATCATTTTTTGTTCCATAAGAAAGCCAACCAATGCCAGCACTACCAATCAAACCAATAATGCCAACACCTAACGCAACGTAACCAAATATGGCGGTTTTCTTTCTACCATTTTCAGCGTCAGCCAATTGTTTCCGTGTTCTACTTTCGATACTGTCTTGATCAGCGCGTAATTGTGACAACGTATGATCATTGTCATCTCTTAATTGACTTAACGCTTCTTCCTGCTCATCTTTCATTTGAGAAAGAGCGACTTCAGCCGCTTTTGCAATTAACGCATCTTCATCAATAGAACCGGATTTTGTTGATTTCGCGGGTTTTGGTTCTTCTGCGTCGTCATCGGCGATATTATATTTAGCTTCGTCATCTTCAAGCTCATGACCCGCCTCCATTAGCAATCCAGCCGTATCTTCGTCATGCTCTTCTGTATCTTCCATACCGTCCAACTGTTTCATCCAATCATCGTCATCTGCTGATTCGTCATCGACTTTATCCAATTTTACAGGTTTGGTCGTATTTTGTGGTTCTTCAATAACCGCATCGTCATCATCTTCTGGCATTCTTGCGGCTTCCAATTGCTTCATCCAATCAGTTTCATCGTCCTCGGGGAGTTCATCGATTTTGTCTAATTTCGCTGGTTTCGAGGGTTCTTCATCTTCGTCTTCATCAGCTGGCAGTTTTGCGGCTTCTAATTGTTTCATCCAATCAGGTTGCTCGTCAGCAGGTTCTTCGTCGATTTTGTCTACTTTTACGGGTTTTGCAGGTTGTTCGGGTTCGGATTCATCGTCATCAACTGGCATTTTCGCCGCTTCCAATTGCTTCATCCAATCGGGTTCTTCGTCCGCTGGTTCTTCGTCGATTTTGTCTAATTTTACCGGTTTCGTGGGTTCTTCGGGTTCTTCATCGTCATCAACTGGCATTTTCGCCGCTTCCAATTGTTTCATCCAATCGGGTTGATCATCCACGGGTTCTTCGTCGATTTTATCCAGTTTAACCGGTTTCACGGGTTCATCAATTTCATCATCTTCAACATCGGCTTTTTTAATATTTTCCAATTGCGTTAAGTCCATGTCGTCAATCTCTTCGTCGATTTTGTCTAATTTTACCGGTTTCGTGGATTCTTCGATTTCATCTTCGTCAAAATCGGCTTTGATGTCTTCCAATTTTGCTAAATCCAAATCGTCTAATAATTCATCGATTTTGTCGGCTTTTATTGGTTTGACCGGTTCGTCAATGTCATCGTCATCAAAATCGGCTTTGATTTTTTCTAATTGAGCCAAATCCAAATCGTCGAACAACTCATCGATT
>CAIQZX010000033.1 GCA_903876445.1 uncultured Pseudomonadota bacterium
ATCATCTTCGTATTCTTTTTGCAATTTAGCCGCAAAATCCTCATAACTTTCGTTGGCGATAATCGTTAGCCTGTTAATGGTGTCGTCAAACACGCGCTCACCATTTTGATTTACAGGCAAACGCAAACCACGCCCTATTTCTTGACGTTTTTTAATTGCCGACTGTGTTTCATTGAGCGTGCAGATTTGAAAAACATTTGGATTATCCCAACCTTCACGCAATGCCGAATGGGAAAAAATAAATTTGAGCGGTTCATCCATCGACAATAAACGCTCTTTTTCTTTCATAATCAGCGAATAGGTATCATCGTCGGATTGTGTGTTCCCGTTGGTATCTTTTAAAACGCCTTTTTTATCTTGCGAAAAATACCCGTTATGCAAACTTTCAACATGATGATTTGCCAATGGCGCGTATTGAGGTAATTTAATCAGCTCTTGATAATGGTGTTCAAACAGCTCGGCAAAGCGTCCTTTTTGTGGTTTGCCGTCTTCGTCGTAACTTCGATAATTGGCGACTTTATCAACAAAAAATAAACTCAAAACTTTAATGTCCTGCTTCTTATTTTTGAGACGTAATTCTTTATCAAGATGCGTCTTGATGGTTTGCTTGATTTGCAAGTTGGCAATATCTTCTTTAATTCCGCCTTTTTCTTCGCCAAGCATCAATCGTCCCGAATTGAAATCAACGTAAGAATTATCGGATTCAGCACTAATTTCCAATACTTCAAAACCTTGCTGATAGCAAGCACGTTCATTCGATTTTAGATGTAAATCATCACCTTGTTTCACCCAAACATCTTTTTCTGTTACAGAACTTTTACCCTGAACTTGAATGCGAATTTTCGCCTTAATGCCTTTTTTATTATCGACTTCAAGCAATTTCATATAAGCGTTATTTTGCGTATTTGAACCCACCGCTTGAGCAACAATAATCTGTTTCACCAAGCGTAATTCAAAGGCTCTCACAGGGTCTAATTTGTACACGAGGTTATAAAGATTTTTGTGTGTTGCTGAAAATCTGAAAACACACGCTGGGTTTAATTGCTTGATTGCCTCTTGTGATTTTGGCGTGTTATCAACGCTTTGCGGTTCGTCGATAATGACTAAAGGATTTGTGGCTTGAATAAACTCGATGGGCTTGCGTCCCAACAATCGGTCGATTTCTTTAAAAATGACGTTACTTTTTTTGCTGTCTTCACTATCCGAAAAATCTTTACGGAATGCGTCAATGTTTATCACCATGATTTGCAAGATATTTTTTGTTGCAAATTGGCGTAGTTTTTGAGGATGCTTGCCGTTATAAACAAAATGTTCGCATTCGATGTTGTTGTATAAACTTCTGAAATGCTCTTTGGTAATTTCCAAATTTTTCAATGCACCTTCACGAATCGCCACGCTTGGCACAACAATGACAAACTTTTTGAAACCGTATTTTTGGCTCAATTCAAAAATCGTTCGCAGATAAACATACGTTTTACCCGTACCTGTTTCCATTTCAACTGAGAAATTCATACCGTTTTTATCAAAGGCTTCGCGGCTGATAATGTCGAGATTATTGCGGTCTTGAATGGTGACTAAATTGTTATAAATGTCGTCAGAATGCACGGCGATATTGTTACCAATCGCGCCTAACTCCACTGCAAACATATCAGAGCTTGCCGCACTTTCGTTAATCGTGACGGTGTAATCACCTTGATTAAGCGGCTGTCCTTCAAACAAATCGACAAAAGCGGCAACGGCATCTTGTTGGTATTGTTGCGTGCTATCAAATTTAATTTTCATCGTTGATTCTTGTCTTGTTCTTGTTGAATAAAATGCGTGAGTTCATCTTCACTGGGTAGATGCACGAGATATTTAGAAACGAAAATTTGTTGTGTCATACCTGCCGTTGCATATTTCACCAACTGAGCGTTTTTACTGGCACACAGAATAATTCCAACGGGCGGATTATCGCCTTCTGTCATTTCGTTTTCAGCGTAATAATTCAAACAAACATTCATTTGCCCCGCATCAGCGTGACTAAATTCACCTAGTTTCAAATCAATCAACACATGACATTTCAAGATTCGATGGTAAAAAACCAAATCAATGAAGTAATGCGTGTTATCAAACGTGATGCGTTTTTGCCGTGCTTCAAAACAAAATCCTTTACCCATTTCAAGTAAGAATGTTTGTAAATGGTCAATGATTGCTTGCTCTAAATCCAATTCGCTGTATTCGGGTTTTTCAGATAGCCCTAAAAACTCCAGCATATACGGGTCACGAAAAACATCTTCGGGTGTTAATCCTGAACCTTTCGCGTGTTTTTCAAGTACCGCTGATTTATCACTGCTTAAACCTGTACGCTCAAAAAGCATACTGTTCATGGCGCGTTGTAATTCTCGAACTGCCCAATTATTTTGAATCGCTTGATTGGCGTAAAAATCCCGTTTGATTGCGCTATCGGCTTTCAAGAGTTCAATAACGTGCGAAAAACTCAAACGATTTATCATCAAAAAAATATCTACAGTCGAGGATTCAGGCGTTATTTGCTTATGCTCAGAAGGGGCGGCTTCAAGGAAATTTAAAACAGGCGCATCTTTCAATTTGAATTGGTCGGACAGCGTCTGACCAATTTGTGGGTAAGTGATATAGAACTGGCGAAACAGTTTTAAATTCGTAATCCCTAAGCCTTTGATACCGCGTTGCTTCAATGAATCCGCGAGTTTTGATAACGTTTTACTGCCATATTCTGCACGGTCGCGTCCGTGTTGCTCGTACTCAAGCAAATAAAAACCTATCGTCCAATTACGCAACGTCAACGCCACATTCACCTGCTTTTGTGCTTGCTGTTGAAAATAGCCGCTTGTTTCAGCAATGCAGGTTGCTAAATCATCAAGATTACCGTTGACCACGCTTACACCGTTCTAAACACTTCAACGCCGTGATTTTTCATCATCAACACCGCATTCGTTTTAAGTTGGTCGTTATTTTGGAAACCTTCGTCTAAACAAATCACTCGTGACGGGCTACGTTTTGCCATCTCTGAAATCACGTCATGCGTTAATGCTTTTTCAAGACAAATCAATAACGCGCCATCGGCAATACTGAAAACCGTTTTATCGCTTAACGTCAATTTTTCAATCGGTGTGGTGAGTTCAAAACCTGACTTGAGCAATAACTCAAATAAAATCGCTTCTTGCTCGGCTTGTGGATTGATATGGTCAACAGATTCATCTAACGCAAATTGAATCGCTTCAGGCGTTTTTTCGATGTTTGCATCCCACACTTTGAAATTGGATTTTTGCAATTTAAAGACTTTAAAACCTAAATCTTGCGGCGCGTTTTCTTCCTTCAACTTATCGACTAAATCCGCTTTTGCTTCGGTTTCAGTTTGTTGAGTTTTGATTTTGTTGATAACGCGGCGGATACGTTCTTTGCCAATTTCAGCGATGTTTTTATCCTCTAGTAGCGAAAAACCTCGCCGTTCAGGGCGAGGATGTAAGCGGCTCAATTTCAAATTTTTCGTAGAAATCTATCCTGTGTTAAAATCCATTCAAAATGTGACCAGTAGCTAGTGTTAGTACCATGGTGAC
>CAIQZX010000034.1 GCA_903876445.1 uncultured Pseudomonadota bacterium
ATCCATAGACGATAGGCTTGCGATAGATAGCACTCTTCTGGCGAAGCCGCTTTTGATTTTCTTATTCATACTGTAGAATTCCCGTGCGCTTACATTGTTTGTCATCGAAAACCAAGCGGCAGGTTCTGTCGTGACTGTAAAGCGTTCCCCAGTGTCTAAACGAGTCAAAATTCGTGATACTGCGAGAGGTACCGATGAAAATATCAGTACGGGTCGGTCGAAGCCCCTACTAGAACGCGATAGCGTTTAGTGGCGGTAGTTCACCAAACTGACAGAGGATTTTTATGACACGGCTGATTCATTGCGTAAAACTAGGTACAGAAGCCGAAGGTTTAGATTCACCACCATTTCCGGGTGAACAAGGTTTAGAAATTTTTGAACATATTTCAAAAGGCGCATGGCAAGCATGGTTAGCGAAACAAACGATGTTAATTAACGAAAATCGATTGGCAAGTTTTGAGCCGAAAACCCGCACTTTTTTAGCCGATGAACGCCGCAAATTCTTGTTCGAAGACAATAACGAAATGCCTGAAGGTTTTGTTGCTCCCGCAAAATAAACAAAAAACCGCTCGTTGACAATTACAATGAGCGGATTTTAATCGGTCAACTAATTTTTGCGTACAGTTAATTTGAAGATTCAACATTTTGTTTTTTTGCGTGAGACAAAGAAAGTTCGTTTGCCCATTTTTCTTTTTCAGCAATTTGAATTTCTAATTTATCATTTAATATCATCAATTCAGTGGTGCGTTTTTCTTCAGAATCACGAATCGCAGACATTAACGTATTTATTATGGTCATTATTATCAGTATAAATCCGACCATTAAAATCAAACTGATATTTTTCGCAGTGTGTTGAATAAAATAATTCGCGGTTGGCAAAATCTCAAATTGCCACGATTGTCCACCGATATTAAAGGTAGTAAGACTCACAAATGTTTTGGCGTACTGCTTTGATGTTGCCGTTTTGAATTCTTGGTCATTATTGATGAACAGTATTTGTGCATCTATTGGTGCGCTTATATCAATCAGTCGATAAGATAAGTCGGTTAAATTTTGATTTCCAAATGCTGTCTTAATCATGTCACCGGCTCGAAATACAATCGCAATATAACCCTTAATTGCGTTGCGACGTTCTTGTAACGTATCGACTGGTTGATTCGCATGATAGATCGGTATATAGGCAACAAAACCTTTTTGCGTGCCTGTTTCTTGTAACAACTTAATAGGTTTGCTCGCAGATATATCGTTAATATCTCTCGCTCTATCAATGGTTTCTTGTTGTAACGCATTAGAAAAATTGTCAAAACCACTGACTATTTCGTTGCCTTTATACGGCTCATTGAAAGCAACAGGGGCATATTCCGCCCGAATCCCCGCGCGTACCATTTTGTTGTTCGCATCGCGTTCAGTAATTTGGAAATTGGGAAAACCTTCTTGGCGCACGCTTTTTTCGTAAGCGTCTCGATTAACGTCCAAAATAATCGGAACCCATTGCACGGCTTGAACACCTTTAAAATTTTTTAAGTGTTCCTCAGAAAATATCTGAAATTCGCGTCTCTCAACCAATGAAGATGCGGAATAAAAACTCCGAAAAGAACGTAAGATATTCAAATTGTTGTTGATTGATGATTCTAATACAAAGCTCAATTGGTTGGCGCGTTGGGTAAATTCTGTTTTCAATTGTGCTTCGCTAGCTTTTATGTCGTAAAAAATAGCGCAGGCAGTTAGAAAAAATAAAATCAAAATGGGTAACGTAATTTCTAACTTTCTACTTTGCCAAATAGGATTTTCTTCCGAGAACCAAACCAAAACCAGTGGCGTGAAAATAATAATGCCTAACGCATCACCAATACTCCACGATAGCCAATTTTCGAAATACGCTTCTTTTGAAAGTCTACCCATCTCGACCAATAACGAAATAGAAAATGTCGAATTCACTAACGCGCTAACGAAACCACCGTAAAACAAAAATAATAGGATATTTTTTTTATTAGATAAGATGTACGGCATTCCGGCGAATCGCCGCACTAAGTAAGCTCCGAACAAGGCTTGTAACGTTGCGCCGCACGCAATCGCTAAATTTACGAGTTGTGAATTTAAAATTTCCGACAAATGCGTTGATGCAATGGGAATCGTCAAGTTAAGCAAAAATGTACCTAACAACACTCCCCATCCTACGCGCTTTCCATAAAGTAAAACACCTGCTAACGCAATGCCCGCCGAGGGAAAAATAACGGTGGCGTAATCCGGAGGAATAGCAAGCAAATTCCCTATTTTTCCCGCAATAAAATAAGCCGCCGCCAAACCAACAATTTGGAAAAAATGCTGGAGAAATTGTGGTTGCGTGAATTTTTTCAAAATCATGAGGGCTTACTCATTTAATTAGGTTATTTCAAATGGCTTTTTTTGAAGCGCAAACTGTTGGAATGCTACAAAACAAAAAACATAACGTCAATCAATCAACATGAAAATTTCTAAATTTTGACCAGTTACGAAGCGCGTTACGCAATCGGAAAAAGCAATTTAAATGTCGTGCCGTGATTCAATTCGTCTTCATTAGATTCAATTAAAATGTGTCCGCCTGCTTGATGTACAAGTCCACTTACAGCCGCTAAACCTAATCCTGTTCCTTCACCTTGTGGTTTGGTGGTGAAAAAAGGGTCAAAAAGCCGATTGACAATTTCCGGCTTAATTCCCGTGCCGTTATCCGAAACACTTAACTCAATAAAATCATTATCCATAATACCCGCACACGCGACACAATACGTTTTCAATTTGGTCACATTTTTTAACGACAACGTGATAATTCCGCCGCGTTCTTTCATCGCATCTCGCGCATTCACGACTAAATTGGTCAAAATTTGGTGTAAATCGATAGCATCCATTTGAATGGTGGCGTGAGTTTCCAATACTTTTTCTAATTTGATTCGACTGGTTAATGCTGGACGTAACATTGCCAACACTTCTAAAATGACTTGTGTTGTGGGCTGAATGTCTATTTTTTCTTTTGGGGTATGTTGACGACAATAAGTCATCATTTTTGAAATAAGAGCCGTTGCTCTATGACCTGCCGCACTAATTTGTTTGGTATTTTTTTCGAGTTCATCCCTTAAATTATTATCCGTCATATCTTCACTGATATACACATTCAGTTCGTTATAACCCAACATACACGCCAAAATGTTATTAAAATCATGGGCGATGCCGGATGTTAGTCGTCCAATACTTTCTAACTTTTGCATGTGATTAACTTGCAGACCTAACACTTTATTTTCATTACGCGAACTCGCAAGTTCTAATGCTCGATTTTCTTTTTCGGTGATGTCTTGCCACTCCGCTACCCAACCGATTCGCACACCTATTTCATTCATCATTGAACTGGCTTTAATGTTGATGACATGACCGCCCATAGGCATATTTGCTTCAATAGTTTCGGTAAGATTAAGCAGTAAATTTTTTTGGTAGAAGGGATTGGTGTGAAACAAATCGATATTTGTTCCAATTATATTACACGCGCTAAATTCCTTAATGTCTTTGCGAACCGCCAATTCTATATTGCTGAATAATTTGATTGCCGAAGGATTTACATAAATCACTTTGCGATTATTATCCGCGATAATGACACCGGTACTGAGATTGTCCAAGCCAACTTTAACTTGTAAAAGCTGCTCATTAGCAACAGTAAGTTTTTGATTCGTCGATGTTTTATTTTCATTAAGTCGTTGTATGTGATACATGTGTAACGTAGATACTAGTATGGCAATCATTGTCATAACAGTTAATAAAACGCCGGCGGCTAAAATTAACAAAAAATTTATAGGACTGTGTTGCATAAAATAATTGCTAGAAGGAACAATTTCAAACTGCCACGTCCGCCCACCGACATCAAAGGTAGCGCGACTGATAAGTGATTCTGTTTCTTTAGTAGAATTAAATTCTCCATTAGCAACCAATAATTGTTCTCCAACAGGTGAGCTTTTATCAATCAATCGATAAGATAAATCCGTTAAATTTTGTTTTTTAAATGCTTCGGTCAACATATCATTCGCTCGAAATACAGCGACGACATAACTTGAGATGGTATTACGTCGTTCTTCTAGCGTTTCGTGTGGCAAGTCGGAACGATAAAGTGGCATGAATGCGATAAATCCTTTTTGTGTTTCTTTTTCTTGAACTAATATCGTAGGGGAGCTAATAGAAATGTCCGCCGTATCTCTCGCTTTATCAATAGATTCTCGTCGTGTTGAATCAGAATAGGTATCGTAACCACTAACGATTTCATTGCCTTTAAACGGTTCATTAAAATTAACCACCGCATATTCCGCCCGAATTCCGGCGCGTACCATTTCGTTATTTGCATTACGTTCTGTAATTTGAAAATTCGGAAAGCCTTCTTTCTGTATGCTTTTTTCGTAAGCATCTCGATGAACCGCCTGAATAATCGGAATCCATTGTACTGCTTGAATGCCTTGGAAATTATTAAATGTCGCCGTTACAAACGCTTGAAATTCAGCGCGTGAAACCGGAGTTTTTGATAGTACAAAAAAACTATTAAGCGAACGTAGCATTGTGAGTTTAGTTGTGATGGCGGCTTCTAATACACCATTTAATTCTTTTGTGCGTTGTTCAAATTCTATTTTTACTTGTGCTTTGCTTTCTTCTATTTGATAAAAAATAGCGACAATAGTCACAACAAAAAGGGCAACAATGGGTAACGTAATCGCCGATTTTTTGTTTTGCCAAACGGGATTTTCTGTTGAAAACCAAATTAAAAACAGTGGCGCAAAGATAATGATGCCCAACGCATCACCACTCCACCATGATAACCAATTGAAGAAAAATTCTTCGGTAGATACTCTTCCCGTTGCAACCAACAATGACATCGAAAATGTTGAATTCACTAATGAACTAACAATCCCGCCATAAAATAAAAATAATAGGATATTTTTTTTGGTGGATAAAATGTTTGGTTTTCCTGCCAATTTCTGAACTAAAAACGCACCAACCAATGCTTGTAAAGTTCCACCGCACGCTATTGCTAAATTTATCAGTTCTGAATTTATAATTTCTGACAGGTGAGTGGCGGTTACAGGAATTGCGTTAAGTAAAAAAGCACCAATTAAAATCCCTAAGCAAGCATCTTGTTTTCGATAAAGTAGAATGCCCGCTAAAGCAATGCCTGAAGAGGGAAAAACAACCGTAGCAAAATTAGGAGGAATGACAAGAAAATTGCCTAATTTTCCAGCAACAAAATAAGCAAAAGCTAATCCAAAAATGTGTAATATGCCGATTAAAAATGTGTGGTGTGCGGTAGTTTTTGTTTCTAAAATCATTTAGTGTTTTTCTTTAGACTTGGATTTACGAATTTATTAAAGTTTAATTATTATGAATTGATTAAAATCCAATTTTCAATCAATGCTACAAAACAAAAACCATACCGTCAATAAGTTATTGATAACATGATTATTATTATGGTTATTTTTTGCTCAGAATGATTCGTAGATTTAAATATGGGTTGTCGTTAACTATATACAAAGTTTTTTTCAGTGTTAATTTATTGTTTCGTCAATTTGATATTTGCTCTATCATCTCAAAAAAAGTCTGAATTACTAGACTTCGCATAGATTTGATTTGTAAGGGTTTACTTTATGATTATCCGCGACTTAATTACTCGACACGTTTGGAAAATTCTGTTTTTATTTTGCAGTTTTTTTCTAGTATTGTTTTTTTCAGATGCTGTTTCGGCACACGAGCGTTGGATTTTATCACCTGAACAAATTGAGGCATGGAATTCTAAACCTCATCCTGATTTATTTTCACATTTTTCTAAATTGAATGTCTCGATGATTTCGGCATTCTCACTCTTTATTGTTGGTTGGGTTTGGTTAGGATTTACTGGAGCGCGTGAATTATTCCCCGATTTACAAGCGCGATTGGCTTCTTATGGCGACCACGTTCCGCGTATTCTTCGTGTTTGTCTTGCATGGATTTTGTTATCTTCCGCTTTCGGCGCAGAACCCCGTTTTAGCGTTGAACCGTTTACTTCTCCTACATTTTTTGCTCCTGATTTGGATTTAAAACAACTGGGTTCGGATTGGGCGTGGTTGCGTTGGGCAGAAATTGTTTTAGGACTGACCATTCTTTTTGGTCTTTATGTTCGCGTATTTTCATTTTTACTGATTTTACTGAGTTTACTAGGCGTTTATTTATATGGTGAAGCGATTTTTGCTTATGCGGGCGCGTTAATTGGTGCTAGTATTTATTTGGTTTTACAAGGTGGTGGTAGACATTATTTAACATTGCCAATACTGCCTACTTTTCAAAAACTGCAATCTTGGTTGGCGGATCAACCGCGTCAACGCGCTCAAGCCATCATGCGGATTTTAACGGGGACAACGTTATTATATTTGGGCGTATTTTTTAAAGTGATGCAGCCGAATCTTTCTATCGGCATTATTACCTATTACGATTTGCCCATTTTGTCAGCGCATCCCGAAGCCTTCACATTGGTGATGGCATTGGTTGAAGTCAGCGCAGGTGTTTTGATGATTGCGGGTGTGTTATTGCGTCCGTTGTCGCTATTTTTACTGTCTGCATTTACGATTTTTGCCTTACTTTTGCCTGAAACACCGACCGAGCATATTTTGTTTTATGGCGTGGTGTTGTCGTGCCTCATCAACTCGGCAGGTCATTTACAACATCCGATTCCCAAAGACAAATCGGCACACATTGTTATTATTGGCGGCGGTTTATCGGCGTTACACGCGGCGTTGAAAATCGAAAAATTGATTGGGCAATACTCAAACGTCAGAATTACGTTGCTGCATGAACAAGCAAACTTTTTGTTTGTGCCATTTTTACCTGAAGTGATTGGCGGCACGGTTCAGCCTGGAAATGTGGTGAATCCCTTTCGTCGAATTTTCCAGCAAACTAATATCGTCGTCGGGCAATTAGAATCGATTGATGAAATCAATCAAAAGGTCTTTGCTAAACGTAAAAACAACGAAATTATCGAACTAAATTACGACAGTTTAATTCTTGCGTTTAATCCGAAATCCAGCGTTTCTGATATTTCAGGCATGAAAGCGCATTCATGTCCGATTGATTCGGTAGCGGACGCGCTTCGCATTAGACAACATGTGTTAGATTTGGTTGAAGAAGCCGAATTTTGCAATGATTCATCGGAACAAATTCGTTTATTAACCTTTGCAGTGATTGGCGTAGGCGAATGTGCTTCAGCCATCGCGGTTGAAATTAGTCAGATTTTACGCGCGGCGGAATCGTCATATTCTGTGTTGCGTGATTCGGGTTGGCGCGTACATCTTTTTGAAGAACAAGGGCAAATTCGTTCAGATTTTGAAAAACAAATTTCAAAAGCGCGTGATAAATCTCTGAAAAAAGCGGGCGTTATTGACCATTTAGATGAAAAAATCACGAGTATTACCCAACGCGATTTATTTTTTTCGAACGGGCAAAGTCAATCTGTCGGGCTGGTGGTCAATGCCACATTAAAATTCCCAAGCATTCCGTTTGTAGGACGCGGAAATTTGAGCGAGCCTTTTTTAATTGACGAGGAATTGCGTCTTAAATCATTTGAAAACATCTGGATAACCGAAACCAGCCAAACTGTGCGTGATGCTCAATTTATTTTTACGATTGATCAAGTCGATTTAGGTTATTACGCGGGATTTAATGCTTGGGCAAATTCTCAAGGTTATGTTTCGCGGGCATTCAAAGCGCGAAAACATTTGTTTAAACCTTACAACATGGGTTTATATTCGTTGTGTTGTGCGGGTGGAATTATTTTTAGTGGCAAACCCGCGTGGTTTGTTTCGCGTTTGTTTGATTTATTATCCGTTCCAGGCTTAGAAAGAAATCTGCGGATTATTATCGATTGGTTTTTGGTTCTCGCATTTCGGAATGATATTGCTGTATTAGCACAAGCTCCGTCAGCACATTTGCAAAAAATGCACTTCAAAGCGGGTGATGAAATTTTCCATGAAGGTGATGCTGCTGAAATGGCTTATGCTGTGGATTCAGGAAGTTTAAAAGTCATTCAAAATGGGCGAAAAATTAGAGAATTAGCCGCTGGTGATTATTTCGGCGAAATTTTGCCGCTACATCAAAATCGTCGAGTGGAAACGGTTCGATGTCTAACCGATTGTGAATTGAAAATTGTTACGCAAGAAGATTTGAAAGCCTTGATTCAAAGTGGCTGGTTAATGGGAAAAGCGGTTCGGAATTTGAGTAATCATCAATCTGAAACAGAAAATCCGACCGTTTCATTGGGTATGAAAAGATTGACGTATGTTAGTAAATTGAATGCGTTATTGAGTGAAGAAGATATTATTGAAATCGGACGACTTTCGAGTATCAATAATCAAAAACGTGACGTAACGGGTATTTTAATTTCAGTCCGTGATTATTTTTTCCAAATTTTAGAAGGTGAAGGAAGAATCGTTGATGAATTGGTAGAAAAAATTAGACTTGATTCGCGTCATAATGAAATTACTATTTTGAGTGCCGAAACAGAATGTGAAGAACGGCTTTTCACAAATTGGGGTATGAAAACAGTCGCGCTGAATGAAAGTAATGATTTAATGTTATTGGCGATTAGTATGATGTTGCAAAATATCGCACAATCGTACAATACCATTGGACGTTATACGCAACCTGCGTTACTTAAATTTTTGATGGACGGTGTTAATCCGTTAACGATTCCAATCAAAAATACGCAAAGAATTATCGTGTCGGGTAGCATGACGGATTTCACCACACTGGCTCAACATTTTCCACCAGAAGAATTAGTTGGTTTAATCAATCAGTATTTGGAAATTTGCTCAACTGCCTTTGTGCAATATGGCGGACAAATCGCAAAATATACAGGCGGTTGCATTGTGGCGCAGTTTGCACAAAATGAAGTCGATGCGGCGGTTGCAGCGTGCGTTGATGCGTTTGAAAAATTCACATTGTTAAAAAATCACGCGCCTGTTTTTAATACGATAACCTGCGGATTTGGACTTGCTGCTGGTGGAATTATTGAAGGTAATATCGGTTCGTCCATCAAAATGGATTACACCGTTTTAGGCGATAGTGTTGATCAAGCTGTTTATTTGAGTATGTTTGCACGAGAGGCAAATAAAATCGTGGCGATTGATGAATCCATTAAAACAATCGCAGCGGAATCTTGGGAATTTAAACATTTAGGCGAATTTACACTTAAAGAATCAACTCAAGTGTATGGTCTTTCAAATGTTGAACACTCGAACACCAATCAATTCATTTCGGAAATAGCATCATGAATAACAAAACATTATATGTATTTGCATTAGCACTTGCTGGTTTAGCGTTGCCAATTTCAAATATGCTCGGCTTTTCGGGCGAAAATAAGCCAATTCCTGTGGTATCTGGAAGCTCAGAACGCTTTGCGAAAGTATCAGAAATTTTTCAAAATAAATGCGTCGATTGCCATTCGCCTGGCATGACACGAATGCCAATTTACGCATCATTTCCCATCGCCAAACAACTTATGGCAAAAGATATTGAAAATGCGAGTGATAGATTGGTTTTATCTCAACAGCTTTATAGCGGCGAAAATACTTTTACGCCGTTGATGTTGGCGCGATTGGAAAGCGTTTTAAAAAACAACAGTATGCCGCCTGCGTTATATCTTTCGATGCATTGGACAGATAAATTAAGTGCAGATGAACAAAAACTAATTCTTGATTGGATTTCGGAAGAACGGGCAAAATTGCCGCTCAGTGCAGATTCTGCAAATGATTTAAAAGGCGAACCCTTGCAACCATTGCCATTAAAAGTCGATTTAGATGCTGAAAAAGTCGCCGTCGGTCAAAAACTTTTTCACGAAAAATTACTTTCGGGTGATAACACGTTGAGCTGTTCATCGTGCCACGATTTAAACAAAGGCGGCACCGATCAAACCAAAGTAGCCACTGGAATTAAAGGTCAGCAAGGTCCTATCAATTCACCCACTGTTTATAACGCGATGTACAACATTGCTCAATTTTGGGATGGTCGTGCCAAAGATTTACAAGAACAAGCGGCGGGACCTGTGGCAAGTCCAGCAGAAATGGGCGCGAATTGGGATGATGTAGTTGAAAAACTAAAACAGGTTTCTGATTATCAAATTGCTTTCGATAAGCTGTATGCCGAGCAAGGATTAACTAAAACGACCGTGACGGATGCGATTGCGATCTTTGAAAAATCGTTAGTTACGCCAAATTCACGTTTTGATCAGTATTTGCGTGGAAATAACACCATTTTGACTGCCGATGAAAAAGCAGGTTATGCGTTATTCAAAGAAAATTGTACGTCTTGCCATTTTGGAGCTGCATTGGGTGGATTATCGTTTGAAAAAATGGGCGTAGAAAATGATTATTTCAAATTACGCGGCGGGCAATTATCAGAAGTGGATAACGGACGTTTCAACGTCACGAAACAAGAAAAAGATCGTCATTTTTTCAAAGTTCCCGTATTGAGAAATGTCGAACTCACACACCCTTATTTTCATGATGGTTCAGTGGCTAAACTAGAAGATGCTGTTCGCATCATGGCGAAAGTTCAGCGCGATAAAGATTTCACCAATGATGAAGTGAATAAAGTGGTCGCGTTCTTGAAAACATTAACGGGTGATCAGTATGGGATGAAAAGTGAAGTTTCCATCAAATAACGATGGATTATCATTGAAGTTTTAAGTATGGAATTTTTACTAAGGTGCTTGTCTAAAAACAAATAACAGTGAGGGACATAATCAGGCAGTTAAGTTTTTGGCGATGGACTAGGGATTCGAACCCCAGGAACCTTTCGGTTCGACGGTTTTCAAGACCGTTGCTTTCGACCGCTCAGCCAGTCCACCTAAAAACTTACTTTGCTAATTATAGCGATAAAGTCACTTTTTGCAAGCAAAAGTTCCGATTGTTGCAATTTCTATGGTGAAAATTGAGAAAAAACTCTGTGGTTTTCATAAAGTCGGAACTTTTAACGTGAATTTTTAGGTACTAACATTCGTTACAAATAATCAATTCTCAGTGGTGCATGGTCGGAAAAACGCTCATTTTTGTAAACCTCAGCCGAAGTTATGCGTTCTTTTAACGATTTGCTAATAATTTGGTAATCAATGCGCCACCCTACATTTTTTTCCCACGCTTGCCCACGATTTGACCACCAAGTGTATTGTTCTGCTTGTTGATTAACTAATCTAAAAGCATCAATCCATTTCCCATTTTCAAAAAGCGTATCTAACCAAGCCCGTTCTTCAGGTAAAAAACCCGAATTCTTTTGATTACCGCGCCAGTTTTTTAAATCAATGGATTTGTGAGCAATGTTCCAATCGCCGCAAATAATAATATCTCTTCCACTTTCTGAAACATTGTCTAAATATATTTTGAATCGTTTTAAAACTGAAAATTTAAAATTTTGGCGTTCCTCGCCTGACGAACCAGAAGGCAAATACAAAGAGATAACACTCAAATTTCCAAATCGGGCTTCGATAAAACGCCCTTCATTATCGATGTCTTCAATACCTAAACCGTAAATAATTTGATCTGGTTTTTCACGGCAATAAATAGCTACGCCGCTGTAGCCTTTTTTTTGAGCATCGTGATAAAAACAGTGAAATGGAGCAGGAAAAAAGTTTTCATCAAGCTGTGAAATTTGAGCTTTTGTTTCTTGAATGCAAACTATATCTGCATTTTGTTCAGCTAACCAAACGAAAAATCCTTTGCGTTCCGCTGCGCGAATTCCGTTTGCATTTAATGTAATAATACGCATAAAAGTTTGAATCCATTGCGATTTGTGAGTTAAGACAGTATCATTAGCGGTTTTTAAATCAACCGCCCATTGTGGGCAATGCGAAAAATCATGAAACCAGAAATTCATCCTAATTATAAACAAATTACCGTAACTTGTGGCTGCGGTAATACTTTTGTGACCGGTTCTGCGTTGGCTAAAGACTTAAACATCGAAGTTTGTTCTTCTTGCCACCCTTTCTACACAGGGAAACAGCGCGTTGTAGACACAGCGGGTCGCGTCGATAAGTTCAAAAAACGCTTCGGCAGATAATTTATTTTTGCCAAAAAAAAGCCGGTACGTTTTGCGTATCGGCTTTTTTTATCCTCTAGTAGCGAAAAACCTCGCCGTTCAGGGCGAGGATGTAAGCGGCTCAATTTCAAATTTTTCGTAGAAATCTATCCTGTGTTAAAATCCATTCAAAATGTGACCAGTAGCTAGTGTTAGTACCATGGTGAC
>CAIQZX010000035.1 GCA_903876445.1 uncultured Pseudomonadota bacterium
ACGCCTTATGATTCGGCTTACACAGCGTACTTTGCTCAACGCGAAGCGCGATTTAATTTTGTTTATGCTGGGTCATGAAAATGGCTTTAAAAAGGCTTGAGCCGTGTGCAGGGAAACTTGCACGCACGGTTCTTAGGAGAGTCGTGGCTGGTAACAGTCACGGCTTATCCGATGTGTCTACCAATAATTCAGTTAATTCTCGGTCCTCTAGCCAATTGTTATTTTTTAAAAACATAAACCTTTGTTAGCGGACGCACTTATTTTGGCGGTTAATGGCGCGATTAGCGCAATGGTGAGTAATCACGTCATTTTCAACGATCTCAAACCACCGTAACCGTTCACCATCACCGTCACGCCCTAACGTATTCATCTTGAAACCGTAATGTTTAAAGATATTTCGAAGTGTAGGAGCGGGTCGTTCAATGGGTTTGCTGTAATCCGCATAACCATTTGCCACAAGCATTGCGGCATTTTGGGTTAACACTTCGTCACAAATAATGGCAGCAATATGTTTGTCAAAGGCGTGTTCGCTAAAATTAGTTACACCTGTTTTGCTATTGGTCAATGACTTAGCGGTCGTGTGCCTTTCTACTGCGTCCAGTAGCGAATCAATGAGCCAACGTGAAACCGTTTTTCGTCGCTGGCGTTTCCCTCTGCCGTGGTTTTCTTGGTCAATTTTCTTTAATTCCTCAATGTCCACTAACATCAATTCACGGTTTAGAATCCGCGTCAGCATACCGTCTTGATAATTTGAAATATCGTCATCGCTAATCCCTCTAACAACTTCGTTGTTTTGTTGATTAAGTTCTTCGAGTTGCGCGTCTGTGTGTGCTGTTGCGCCAACCATATCTTCCACTTGATGGCGTTCATAGATATAAGATTGTTCGGTAGTGAAGTTTTGCTTATTTTCTGATAATGCCGCAAATCCACTGGACGTAACAGAAGGTGCTTTTTTGATTGCTTTGGCTTGCTCTATTTTCATATCTTCAGATAATCCGACAATTTTTTGTTTAATTTCAGGTATTTCGTGCATTACGTCAAATCCGATATTTTCAAGGTGTAATAAAATGCTGTTTTCAAGGTCATTTTTGTCTGAATTGCGTTGAACTAAGGCGAGATAGTGGCGTTGTGACAATTCGTCAAGTTCGACCTCTAATTTTCTAGCTTCGTTAATTTGGTGTTGCGTATTGCGTTCACCATCTAAGAATAAATTTAAACTTACCGCATGGTTACGGTTTTTCTGTGTGGCAATGGCAATCACAATTTCTTTGGCATCACGCACCCTGTACAAACTTTGTGCAATTTCGTTGCTGGTGCAAGAGCCTGAACCGAGTAAGCCAATCGTTGCATCAAAATAACCGTTGCAGATGCTAAAGCCGACTTGAATCACTGGCGATACAATCACCGCATCGTAATTTTTGGATTCTTCATTTGGATTTTCTAAGAACGCCTGTTGCAACGGATTACCTTTGGTTGAACCAATTCCTGCGTGGATGTCTAAAATGCGGCTTTCTTGAATCCCTTTTGATTTTAAAAACAGTTTGGTTTTCGTTACTTCAGCCACCGAATCACAAACCACATACAGTTTCTGACCATTTTTAACTCGGTCAACAATTTCATGGCGCAGGGTATCCAGTGAACTACCGCGATAAATTACAGGTGGCAGAGGATATTTTCTTGGGCGCGAATCAACAATTAAATAAATTGGTTTATCAGGTGCGGCGTTGCGAATGTAGTCGAGTGTTAAACTGTTCAAATCCGCATCACTAAACACCGATAAGCGGCTATTTTTGATTAACGCGCTCATGCAATTAAACACTTCAAGGTTGTTTCTCATCGTTGCGCCATCTAGCACCGATTCTAAAATTAGACGCATTTCATCAAAAAAGGCGTGTTGAAATTCTTTCTGAGGGTTGAATTGCGGCATTGAATTTACACAACTGGTGAGAATTTGTGCGGTGTATTTATCACGCCCAACGCTTTTGTAATGCGCGGTCTTGAAGTTGTTGGCAATGTTGTAAGACAGTGAAACTCGCGGCACAACCTGAAATGATGATAAGCCGTCTAAGTCATTTTTGATGATGTCATTATTCGATTCTGTTTTACCACTACCCATGCCACGAGCATCGAGAATGGTGGCACGTTCAAAACGCGCGATATTGTGCAATTTCACGACATCAGCTGAGTTAGCTAAATCGAGTTTTATGACACCTTGCAAATCTGTACCTTTGAGTGAATTGCGCCGTTTTACGGCATCCTTTTTAGCTTGATACGCTTGGATAATTTCATTTCGTAATGCGTCTTTATCGCGCTCGTAAGTTAAGATTTTCTCTGCTTTGAAACACGCCGTTTCAAGGGAGTAATAACGGGGGCAATTTTCAAGCAAACTGCTGATAATTTTAGCGCGACTACTTTGCGCTTGTTCTGGCATAACTTGCATCATAAATACCTCAAAAGCGCGTTCATATTCTGCGCGTTCTAATCCTGATTTATTTTTACGGTTGTTGACGTATAACTTTCCATTTTCAAATGTCAAGGCGTTACTTTTATGTAATTGTCGCTTCACTTCATTAACATCTTTGGCGAGTAAAATGTCGTTGAAGTCGCACTTTTTATTGTCGTTATGTGGAACGAATACATTGATAAGTGGAATGTTTTGTACTGCTTTCAATGCAGCAATTAGCCCTACATTTGGCTTATCTTCTTTTATGTCATTATCTGGGCAGAGGTTTAGGTTTTTGTAGCCCAAGTCAGCAAAATTTTTAATCACAATCGGTAGATTACCAGCGTCTAAGCACACAATTACAGGCAGTCCTGTGGCGATATGCACCGTTAATCCTGTGGCATAACCTTCGACAAAATGCAGTCCTTTGTGAGCGTTTTTTACGTTACCAATAACGTGAAATGCGCCTTTCTTCGTGCCTCTGAAATCTTTGTTGCGGGGGCGGTCTTGGTTGCCAATGTTGCGGTCGTAAATCTTCTGAATGCAGCATACGTTGCCGCCGATTTCTTGTGTTAAACCAATGATTAAACAATCGCCGCGTTCATCTTGTGTGCGTTTTAAGTTGGGTATTTTCGCTAAGGCTAAGGGGGTGTATTTGCCGAACTTTTCAAGTAAATACGGGTGGGAATCGACGGGCGCATCTGTTGGCGTAGCGTTTAATTCCTGTAGCCACTGCTCAAATTGTCGCTGCAAATAATCGGCTTTCTGCTGTTCTTGTTGCGCCAACTGTTTGGCTTTTTCTGCACGTTGTTTTACTGCGGCATGGTCAATTTTAGGCGTGTAAGTGTTTTTATCCCTTAATTGGAAATAAGCTGTTTTCGTATTGAAGCTAATGGTTTCACCTGTCTTTTCACTGTGCAAATTGATGAGAAAAAAGGTGTTGCCGTGATTGTCGGTGTGTCGATGTGAAAACAGGGCGGTGTTACCGTAATAACGCGCATCAATGGCGTGTTTGGGGAATTTGATTGCCTGTCCATCAAATGTCGCGCGGTCGTAAATGAAGTTAGCATCTACGTCAAATGGCGCAAAAGTATCTGCGATGAGCGGGATATAGTCAGGCAATAGTTCGTAAGTTCGGTATTGGAACGTGGCGTTATCACAATAACTATTATTTTGAAATGTATTTGTGTGTGGTATTATAAAAGCCGAACGAGTCATAGAGTTACATCTCCTGTAACTTTTGGCTTTGTTTGTTGGTTCTCAATAACCAACGTTTCTCCACAAAGGAGAGAAAATGGATTGCAAACAATCATTACTGCATACTCTTCTGGGTTATGCCGCTAATCCCTGAGAATCTTTCACGCCGACCAAAGCATCGGATTTTCAGGGGGAACGGGCGGTTAATTAAAAACACCTTAATTCATTTTATAAGCTAATTAGCTTAATCTTTTTTTCAATAATCTTCACATTTTTTCACACTTATCATCACAAATTCTTCGGTTTTAGATTTCATTCTACTTACCTATCTTAATTAAAATTTAACAAAATAAAAGTATAAAAAATTATTTTATTACCAAGTTATAAAACTACTTTTCAAGCAACCTGCTGAACCAACGCCTCAGCCAACTGTGTTTGCAAGGTTTGCGCGGTATTGAGTTTGGTTTTTAACTGGTCGCACAAAGCCATCAATTCATCCACTTTGGCAACGATGCGGTGTTGTTCGGCGAGTGGTGGAAGTGGTATCACAAAACGTTTTAATTCTTTTCCTGTGAAGTGTTGTATTCCCATTCCTGTGAAATACTTTTCAATATCTCGTGTCAAATCAGATAAAAACAAAAAATATAAAAACCATTTGTTCATGCTTGAAATATAAAAACGAACTCTATGTATCGCTTTCTGAAAATAGATTGGCTCGTCATCTTCCCAAATTGCAGCTCTACCTGGATAGCCACCTTCGCAAATTAAGACATCATTTTTGATTGCTGTGTATTGAGCTTCTTCACTTTCTTTAAAGCGCATTTCAAGTAAATCGGTTAAATTGAAACAAAACCATCTCACATTTAGATTTCTCAAGTATTTTTGATACTCGCCTTTATTTTTTGCTTTATCGAGCATTTTACCCAATGAGCTTTCAGCTACATCTTCCAATCTCACCCACTCCCAACCATTTGGAAGTTCAAACGGCTTTTCATCATCAGCAATTTTAGGCAACGGCGCAGACTTCTTAATCTTCCCTTCCGAAATCAAACGCGCTTTTTCCTGTGCAATTTTCTCCAGCAACACGCTCGCGGGTTCGTCGCCTGCCTCTTGCTCGACTAATTTACCCATGACCGCCAATTGCAAAATCGTCTGTTTTAACTGCTCAATACTGCTTTCGGTGGTGAATAAGCTGTCAAAACTCGTCGCAATGCGCGTCCATGCCGCTTGAAAGGCTTGCGGGTCGGTGGTTTGGGTGAGTGTCGTGAGTAACGTGCTGACAAGTTGCGCGTGGATTTCTTGGTTACTGATTTGCTTTTGTTCTAATTGGTCGCAAAGCTGCATTAACTCATCAACTTTGGCAACGATGTGGTGTTGTTCGGCGAGTGGGGGAAGTGCTGAAACAAGAGCATAAGCCTCATTACGATTCACACCTGGCTTGATTCCTTTTCCTAATTCATCAAGTTTTAAAGATTTTAAAATCAAAAAAGTATATTCAAAATTAAATCCACTTGGAGGCAAAACAGAATAAGCAACATCTGTAACCCAGCAAGGATTTAATGCTTTATTTAAAGCACCAGCCGAACCTTTACGACCAACAACAATGCAAGGTTCAGAAACTAAGGTTTCCGTATGCTTTCCGACAATACCATTGGAGCCATAAACATCAATTTCTCCGCTCTCATCTCTTTCCTTTGCTGGCATTGATTTACCATATTCAAAGGTTAAATAATCACCAACACGAAACCATGCCCAATTTTTTGGCAAGATAAAAAATTTGCTGTCTTCGGTAATTTTTGGCGATAAATTAGTTTTTTTAATTTTTTCTAATAAAACGCTGGCGGGTTCATCATCGGGATTTTGTGGCACAAGCAACCCACGCACCGCTAATTCTAAAATCAATTCGCGCAATTTCTTAATGCCATTGGGTGCGGTTGTCCATGTGTCGAGGTGTTTGGTGAGTAAATTCATTTGTTAAAACCTAAAATGATTTTCATACACTGCTCAACGGTTGCCATTTCAGCGTCAGAAAGTGACGTTAATCGTTCTGACGTAATCCGCTGGTTATCAATCGCCCGCGCTTGGTCAATTAAAATATCGGACTCTTTTTGCAACAAATCACGCGGTAAAAGATTCACTCGCAACGGATAACCATTTTTATTTATTTGTGTTGTTAGCGGCAAAACAATCGTGCCGGGGTGGTCAATATCGTTTAAATCATCACATTGCAAAATCAATGCAGGACGAATTTTTCCTGCTTCTGTGCCTTTTGATGGATTGAAATTAACCAAATGTATATCGCCACGTTTAAAGCCCATCGGCATTACTCGCTTCTAATGATTGATTGATTTCTAAACTTTGTTCTCTCACCGAATAAGACGCATTTTTTATTTGCTGTTGCAGTTTTTTTCTTTTGATGGTTTCCAAATAATAACGCAACGATTCAATCATAATTTCATCGGTTGGTTTGTTATCTTCTTCGGCGATTTCATGTAATAACTGATTGATTTGTGCATTGTGGCTAATGCTGGAAATAGCGGTTTGCATGATTTTATCCCATTGGTTAATCTGTAATCACTTTCAACACAGTTTTCACTTGGTCGATAATTCTTTGAGAAACTCGCTCGATGAAAACGGCTTCACGTTCGACAAAATCGAAGGATTTGACCTGATGAACCAAAATTGAGCCATGTGTTTTTGATGTGTCGTCCAATACAACTTCTAATTTGATGCCGCGAATAGTGCTACTAATTGGCGCTACTAAAGCTAAACCTGTGTGTTGATTAAAGGCTTTTCTGGTAATAACAAAAGCGGGACGACGTTTAATGATTTCTTTGCCGCTACTTGGGTCGAAATTTAACCAAATGATGTCGCCGCGTTCAGGAATATAGCTCATAAAATTTCTTTACCTGCAGCAGGCGCGTTTAACCATTCCCTGTCTTCATCAGTTAAAGCCAATGCGTCTTTTGGACTACCTGCGAGCAATTCTTCTAGTGATATTTCAGCATCAACGGGATTTAAGACAATTTGATTATCTTGAATCGTTAACTCAAGTTTAGAACCAACACCCAAATTAAGAGTTCTTAAAATGGCTTTTGGCAAACAGATAATCTCTGCTCCGCCAGATTGACGAATAGTAGAAGTTTGGGTCATTAGGCTAATCCATTTATATTTAAAGTTTTATATTGTAAAACTTATTCGTTCTTATGCAAGAGTTTTATTTAAAATTGCTTTCAAATTTTCTCGCAAAACTTCAATTTCTTGTTGCTGTTGGCTGTATTGGCTCAATAATTCTTCTGGGTCGTGGCTGAATTGTTCAACTTGATGCGGATTTTTACAATCCAAATTGAAAATGGCGTTGTAAATGGCATCTCCAGCTTGTTGTTGTTCTTTGGCTTGCGTTGATAAAGTTTCAATTTTTAGCTTCAAGGCAGTCTGTTCTTCACCTTTCAACGTGCCTTTCAATTGGATATTTAACGCGCTGATTTGTTTTTTGATTTCTTCGGCTTTGTCCTTATGTGGTTTTGCACGAGTTTCAGCATCGGCTTTTAATTCAGCAAAATTGATTTTCCATGCTTGTTCCGTTTCAACACGCGCATTAAAACCGTCTGCTTCATCGCCCCACCAATCAATCTCGGTTTGAAATTCGGCAAAACGCATGGGTTTTGTTTTGTTGTAATTTTTCACGCCATCAGGATAAGGATGCTCATAAAACCAGATGGTTTCAGTCGGTTTGCCTTTGGTGAAAAAGAGTAAATTGGTTTTGATGCCCGTGTAAGGACTGAACACGCCATTGGGTAATCTGACGATTGTGTGCAAATTACAGTCGGTGAGTAGTTTTTCTTTGAGGCGATTTTTCATGCCTTCACCAAATAAAAAGCCATCAGGCAAAACAACGGCAGCACGTCCATTTTCTTTCAACAATCGAATAATTAGCACCATGAACAAATCAGTGGTTTCACGAGTTTGAAATTCTTTGGGATAGCCATTTTCGATGCCGACTTCTTCCATGCCACCAAAAGGCGGATTGGTGATAATCACATCAACGCGCTGTTCAGGTGTCCACGAAAGGTAAGAATTGGCTAAGGTGTTGTCATGGCGAATTTGGACAGGAATTTCGATACCATGCAAAAACATATTGGTTGTGGCGAGCAGATGCGGCAATGGTTTCTTTTCAATGCCGTGAATGCTGTTTTGTAACACAGGCTCATCGTTGGTCGTTTTAGCGTAATGTTTGCGTTTGTGTTCGATGGTGCAAGTTAAAAAACCACCTGTTCCGCAAGCTGGGTCTAAAACGGATTCGTTTAACTTTGGGTCAATACGATTAACGATAAATTCAGTGACAGCACGAGGCGTGTAAAATTCACCTGCGTTCCCTGCACTTTGCAAACCTTTGAGAATTTGCTCGTACATATCCCCAAATAAGTGACGTTCTTTGCTTTTGTTGAAGTCGATGCCATCTTGAATTTTGTTGATGACTTCACGAATAAGACCGCCCGATTTCATGTAGTTGTAAGCATCTTCAAACAAACTTCCAATGACAAATTTTGCGCCGTTATCCGCTTCTTCTTTCAGACCTTTTAATGCGGGGAATAATTCGTTGTCGATAAACTCTTTTAAAGGCTCTTGTGACAATCCTTCATCATTTGCTGCCCAATTACGCCACCGCAAGTTTTCTGGAATGGGTGATTGATAATCGTCTTTTGTGGCTTCCCATTCAGTTTCTTTGTCGTCGAAAATTTTTAAAAATAGCATCCAAACTAACTGACCAATACGTTGTGCATCGCCATCTATACCAACGTCTTGGCGCATGATGTCTTGAATGGATTTTACGGTGTTGCTGATACTCATAATTTTGGTTTCTTAAAGGTTAGGCGACTTTTTGTAGGTCGTAATAAAGTTCATCTTCTAAGGCTTTGACGGCTTTTACATAATTGGCTTTGCCACCAAATACACTCACCAGTTCAACAACTGTTCCCATTTGATGGAAGGGGAATTGCGTTAAAACTTCGGTCTTTTCAATTTCTTCGATACCAACATCTGCATATTTATCGAGTAAGGTTTCAAGAACTTGTTTAGCTTCGCCTTGATACTGAGCAAAATAATTACGTTTTTTGACGTTGGCGGCACGTTCTCTGCGTGACAGTGGAGGCTGGTCAAATACGATGTGACAAATTAAATCAAATGGGTCGAGTTCATCGCCTAATTGTTGGCTAACGGTTTGCTGTAATTCTTCCCAAAATACGCCCTGCTCGGCGAGTTCTTGAATAATTGCCTGCTTTTTATCGGCTTGCGTCCACGAGCGGAGAAAATCTTTGAGCGTTCTAAATTTTTTGTTGACGCATTGGCGGGTGTAATCGGTGAGAGATTCTGTCAGTTGTTTGCCGTCAGCACCTGTAACGGTGATAACAATAGAATCAACATCGACTTTAACATCATCCCCCATGTGAATTTTGGGTAATGTTGGTGGTAGAGGCGGGTCAATAATAATTTCGCCATCACTTCCGCCTCCATTTGTAGATTCTAATTCAAGCTCTCCACTTTCGTCTGGTGGGTCAACAGGGTCAGTTGGTTCTGGATTGTAAATTTGAACAGGGTCGCCATCAAATTTGGGGTCAGAAAACAATTTTGTCGCGTTCTTGAAGTCCATAATCGTGAACCACAACTTATTATAATTTTCATCAATGCGTGTACCACGTCCGATAATTTGCTTGAATTCGGTCATGGATTGGATGTTTTGATCCAGTACAATCAACTTGCACGTTTTAGCATCGACACCTGTAGACATTAACTTGCTGGTAATCGCAATCACAGGATAGGTCGATTCAGGGTCAATGAAATTATCTAATTCAGCTTTGCCTTCTTTCTCATCGCCTGTAATTCGCATGATATAGCGTCTACTTTCCTTCACTCGCTCAGGATTTAGATTTACTAAGGCTTGCCGCATTCGTTCTGCGTGTTCAATGTCAGTACAAAATACAATCGTCTTTTGGAACTCCCCTGTTTTTTGAAGGTATTCTGTAATTTTCCATGCAACCAAGTGTGTTCGCTCATCAAAAATGATGTTTCGGTCGATGTCTTTTTGATTGTAAATACGGTCTTCAATTACGCGCCCATATTTATCGGCTTGTCCTGGTTTAGGTTTCCAGCCGTTAAGGTCAATGTCAAAATTTATACGAATGACTTTGTAAGGAGCTAAAAATCCGTCTTCTATGCCTTGTTTCAAAGAGTAAGTGTAAATAGGTTGACCGAAGTATTCACTGTTTGACGTGTCTTTCGTTTCCTTTGGTGTTGCGGTTAAACCAATATGCGTAGCACTACTGAAATAATCGAGAACAGCTCGCCAAGCGGCATTTTCGTTGGCACTCCCCCGATGACATTCATCAATAATTATCAAATCAAAAAAGTTGGGTGAAAATTGTTTATAAATGTTTTTATCTTCTTCATTACCTGTTACAGCTTGATAAAGTGACAGGTAAATTTCAAAAGATTTATTGATTTGCCGATTGCTGATTTTAGTCATGGCTTGACCAAATGGTCTGAAATCGTTGTTTTTGGTCTGGTCAACTAAGATGTTTCTGTCAGCTAAAAACAGAATTCGTTTTTTCTGTTTGGATTTCCATAGCCGCCAAATAATTTGAAATGCCGTGTAGGTTTTTCCAGTCCCTGTTGCCATAACGAGCAAAATACGTTGCTGGTTTTTACTAACTGCTTCAATGGTACGGTTAATGGCAGTTGTTTGATAATAACGCGGAGAGCGATTGCTACCATCATTGTAATAAGGCGTGGTAATTAAATCAGTTTCAACGGCACTTAAATTCTTCCATTCACAATAGCGTTGCCATAACACTTCGGGGCTGGGAAATTCTTCGAGACTTAACTCAGTTTCTATTTTGTCAGATAGTCCCGTTTTATCGTGAAATAAAAATCCGTCACCGTTGCTACTAAATACAAAGGGAACATCTAAAATTTCCGCATAAGCCAATGCCTGTTGCATTCCATCGCCAAGTTTATGTTTGTTGTTTTTAGCTTCAATAACGGCAATCGGAAGGTTTTTTTTGTGAAAAAGTAAATAGTCTGCACGTCTTTTTTCGCCACGAGTATGCAATCTTCCTCTTACAATGACTCGACCATCAGTGAAAGAAAACTCTTCACGAACCTGTGTTTTTATATCCCAACCTGCGGCTTCTATTGCAGGTGTGATGTATTTGGTGCAAATATCGCGTTCACTTAATTCTTTTTTATCATCCATGCAAAAGCCTTATTTTGATATTTTGTTACCAAGTTATTTTTATATTTGTATTTTTTGTTGTCAATTTAACTATTTAACTTTTTTGTAAGAAATTGGTCTATAGCAAGTTCTACTAATTCTTGAACTTTTAAGCCTTCTAATGCGGCAATAGATTTCAGTCGTCTATACTTCTCTATTGAAACTCTCGCTCCAATTTGTTGTCTTTGAATTTGTGGCTTTGTTACTTTAGCTGGTGCTGTTTCAATATCGGTTGTAGGACTTCGATCAATATCAAAAGTAAGAGGTTGACGATTTTTCGCATTCATAATTATCTACCAAATGATTTCTATTTTTTGTTACCAAGTTATTTATTAACTAAGTTAACTCTATCACAAAGCCATGATAATAGCGCACGAGTTTCACTTGCCGCTTTCCCTTTGGGTTCTATTTCAGTTGCCGTTTTCCCTTCATGGATGCGACTGGCATAGGATTTTCTTTGGTATAAAACAATAGGACAAACCTCAACACCCGCATTTTTGATGGCAGCGATTGCTTCAGCTGTTTCAGCACCTTGAGTTGGAGCTGCATTGATGATTACAACAGCAGGTTTATCTGCAAGACGAGCAAGACGAATAGATGCACCAATAGCATCTAAATCAAAAGAAAATGGTCTGCGCGGAATAAGAATCAAATCGGCATGAGAAGCGGCATCTGATGCAATACCATCAGAATGTGGTGCAGTATCTAAAATAGTAAGATTGGCATTTTGCTGTTTCGCTTGTGCGAGTAGTGATGCGAGGTGCTTGTGCTGGTATAACAGCAGGAATTTGATTGCCACGATGATCTGACCATAAAGCCGCACTGGCTTGGGGGTCTAAATCAAAAACTGCTGTTGCGATTCCATTTGCTTCTGCTTCAACAGCAAGATGCAATGCGATGGTGGTTTTACCAGCCCCGCCCTTTCTACTAATAATTGCAATCGTTTTCATTTTGATACCTTTTTATTTTGGTAACAAATTAACTTTTGTTTAAGATAATTTATTATCATGATAGATTGTTAGAATTTTCAATTGCAAATTCTACAAGTGGTGCAGGCAATGACTTACTTGTTTTCAAGCCCATTTCTTTTAATTTTTCAGCTTGCGAAATGACGTTTCCGCGTCCAGACTTGAATTTGCTAAAAGCGTCATCGTAACTTTTTTGAGCTTGATGTAGACGTTCACCTACTTTTTCTAAGTCGCCCACAAAACCCGTTAATTTGTCGTATAACTCGCCGCCCCGTTTGGCAATATCTTGTGCATTACGACTTTGTTGCTCTTGTTTCCATAAATGAGAAATCGTCCTAAGTACGCAAAGCAAGGTGCTTGGACTGACTAAGAACACATTTTTAGCCAATGCTTCCTGCCAAAGTTCTCCGTCTTCTGCTAATGCCAACATAAAAGCGGGTTCAATTGGAACAAACATAATGACGTAATCAAGTGATTTGAGTTGATGCAAATCTTGATAACTTTTACTTGAAAGGTCTTTGAGATGTGTTCTGACGGATATGATATGGCGTTTTAATGCAGCACTTTTTGCAACGTCGCTTTCTGCATTGACGTAATCGTTATAAGCTACAATTGAAACCTTGGCATCAATGATTATGTGTTTGTTTTCTGGTAAATAGATAATTACGTCAGGTTGAGCGCGAGTGCCATCTTCACGAGTATGACTTTCTTGTGTTTTGTAATGCTCACCTTTAGTTAAGCCAGAATTTTCTAAAACACGCTCAAGAATAAATTCGCCCCAATTTCCTTGCGTTTTGGATTGCCCTTTTAGTGCAGTGGTCAAATTATGAGCATCTTGAGATAACTGCTGATTGAGTGACATCAGTTGTTTAACTTGTTCACCTAATGCACTGCGGTCTTTACCTTCATTGACATAGACCTCTTCAACTTTACCTTGAAATTCATGCAATTTCGTTTTTAATGGATTGAGGAGCTGTTCCATATTGTATTGATTTTGCTCGGTGAAGCGTTTGCTTTTTTCTTCCAAAATATCATTGGCAAGAGCTTTGAATTGGTTTGCTAATTGTTCTTTTGCCTCGTTGAGTAATCCAATTTTTTCTTTACCCTGAGCCATTTCAGATTCTAGTTGCGCGTTTAATTCCGCCACTTTTGCTGTTGCCGATTGAACCTGTTGTATGAGTTCTGATTTTTCAGTAACAAGCGTTTCCTTTTCTTGCTCTAACTGCTTTATAGATTCGGATTGGTGAGAAGCTCTTTCTGCAAGCGTAGTGCGCTCGTTTTCCATTTTATTAAGCTGATTTCTTAAATTGTCAATTTCGACATCGCATTCATCAAGTGCAGTTTGATGACGATTATTTTCATCTTGCAGAGCTGAAAAACGTTCATTTAGTCTCACTGTTTCAAGTTGCTGATTATTGGTTGCGTTAGTAACTGCCGTAGTAATTCGACTACGGAAAATTAACCATGTGGCAATAACGCCAACCATGATTCCTGCAATTAAAAATGCGAATGAAATAATTTGTTGTTCCATGCTGTGTTTGGTGTTTAATTAGTTTTAAAGACTTCTGACATCTTGCTTGCCATGACATTATTTTGGAATGGTTGCTGCTGTTTCGGTTTTGCCATTGATTCAGTTTTGCGAACTTCTTGTTTTAGCTCATTTGAATCAATCTGACTTTTCATCGTCAATGCAATCCGCTTTCTAGGCGCATCAACTTCCGTTACTGTCACCGTTACAACATCACCTGTTTTAACAATTTCACGCGGGTCTTTGACGAATTTATCTGCTAATTGCGATATATGAACCAAACCATCTTGATGAACACCAACATCCACAAATGCCCCAAAATTCGCTACGTTAGTTACAACACCTTGCAAGCGCATTCCCACTTCCAAATCTGTTATTTTTTCAACACCTGCTTTAAATTCAACACTTTTGAATTCAGGTCGTGGGTCACGTCCAGGCTTTTCTAATTCTTGCAAAATATCAGTTACAGTTGGCACACCAAAATGTTCATTGGTGAAATTTGCCGCATTTAATCCCCGCAAAAAGGCAGGTTGTCCGATTAAATCTCGAATGGATTTACCTGTTTTTTTGATGATATTTTCCACCACAGGATAGGCTTCAGGATGAACCGCTGACGCATCAAGCGGATTATCACCATTCGTAATGCGTAAAAAACCTGCGGCTTGTTCGTAGGATTTATCGCCCAAACGCGGTACTTTTTTGAGTTGTGAACGATTTTTAAATGCGCCTTTTTCATTGCGGAAGGCAACGATGTTTTCACTCACACTTGCGGATAAACCAGACACTTGTTTGAGCAATGAAACTGACGCAGTATTTACATCAATGCCGACTTTATTCACGCAATCTTCGACGACATTGTTGAGCATTTTGGCTAGGTGCGTTTGGTTAACATCGTGTTGATATTGCCCAACGCCAATGGCTTTCGGGTCAATTTTTACCAATTCTGCTAACGGGTCTTGCAAACGCCTTGCAATCGACACTGCGCCACGAATCAAAACGTCTAAATCGGGAAATTCTTTTGCGGCAAGTTCGGACGCAGAATAAACCGATGCACCCGCTTCTGAAACCACAATTTTGTTAAACTTCAATTCCGAGTGATGCTTCAAAACGTCTGCCACTAACGCATCGGTTTCACGCGACGCTGTACCGTTACCAATACTGACCAGTTCAACGCCATGTTCTGCAATCAATTTTGCTAACTTTGAAATTGAACCATGCCAATCATTGCGTGGTTGATGTGGATAAATGGTATCGGTTGCAACCACTTTACCTGTTTTATCGACAATCGCTACTTTTACACCTGTGCGAATGCCAGGGTCTAAACCCATTGTGACTTTTGCACCAGCAGGTGAGGCAAGTAATAAATCGCGCAAATTATGAGCAAATACTTTAATCGCTTCCGTTTCTGCTGCTTCACGAAGTTGGCTTTTTAAATCTAATCCTAAGCGGGTAAATAACTTACTTTTCCATGCTAATCGGGCTGTTTCAGCAAGCCAAATGTTTGAGGGTTGCGAGTTGTCTTTGATATTTAATTGACGAGTGACTTTTTGAACACACAACTCATGCCCTACTTTTTCATCTTGGGCGGGTTGTAAATTGAGCGTTAAACATTCTTCATTGTGACCACGCAACATCGCCAGAATCCGATGTGACGGCATTTTTTGTAATGGCTCTCGAAAATCAAAATAATCTTTGAATTTTTCAGCTTCCGTTTCTTTACCTTTCACCACTTGAACGTGCATCACACCTTGTTGCCAAACTTGTTCGCGTAACTCTGCAAGTAATGGTGCATTTTCTGATAAGTCTTCCATGATAATTTGACGTGCGCCTTCGAGTGCGGCAACAACATCAGCAACGCCTTTTTCTGCATTGATATATTTTGCCGCGAGTTCTTCGGGTGACAGATTACGATTATTCAAAATGTCTTGCGTCAATGGCTCTAATCCTGCTTCCCTCGCAATCTGAGCTTTTGTTCGGCGTTTAGGTTTGAACGGTAAATACAAATCTTCGAGAAGTGTTTTTGTTTCTGCTGATTTAATCGCCGCTTCCAGTTCAGGCGTTAATTTATCTTGTGACGCAATGCTTTCCAAAATAACGATTCGACGCGCTTCAAGTTCACGCAAATAACTGAGGCGTTCTTCAAGCAACCGTAATTGTGTGTCGTCTAAACCACCTGTAACTTCTTTTCGATAACGAGCAATAAAGGGAACAGTTGAACCTTCGTCTAATAGTGCAACAGCGGCGTTGATTTGATTAACGTGAACAGCTAATTCTTGAACAAGGATTTTGTTTATTGGCATAAAGATTGAATTTTTATAGTGTTTTCATATCAATAACAAAACGGTACTTAACATCATTTTTCAGCATTCTTTCGTAAGCTGTATTGATGTAATCCATTGGAACTAGCTCAATTTCTGACACGATGTTATTTGCTGCACAAAAATCCAACATTTCTTGCGTCTCGGCAATGCCGCCAATGAGGGAGCCTGCTAATTGCCGACGTTTAAAAATGAGATTAAAAACTTCTGGTGAAGGATGCGGGTCTTCAGGTGCGCCAACTAAAACCATTGAACCATCGCGTTTTAACAATTGAAGGTAAGCGTTTAAATCATGCGGAACCGATACGGTATTTATGATTAAATCAAGTTGGTTGAGGTAGCTTTGCATTTGATTAGCATCTGTTGAAACACAAACTTCATGTGCGCCTAATTTTTTGCCATCTTCAACTTTGCTTAGTGAGGTGGTGAACAATACAACATGAGAACCCATTGCACGAGCGAGTTTTACACCCATGTGTCCAAGTCCACCTAAGCCTACGATGCCGACTTTTTTGTTTGCGCCCGCATTCCAGTGACGCAAAGGTGAATACAATGTAATTCCTGCACAAAGTAATGGTGCAACGCTGGCTAGTTGTGCTTCATCATGTTTGATATGCAATACGAAACTTTCTTTAACAACAATCGCTTGAGAATAACCACCGTGAGTATTTTCCCCACCAAAAACAGATCCGTTATACGTTCCCGTAAATCCACTTTCGCAGTATTGTTCTTCGCCTTCATCGCAGGAAGGGCAACTCCCACAACTATCGACCATGCAACCCACACCAACTAAATCACCGATTTTGAAATGTTGAACTTTGTCGCCAATAGCGGTTACTCGTCCAACAATTTCATGACCTGGCACGCACGGATATTGAGTGCTTTTCCATTCGTTTCTCGCGGTATGTAAATCTGAATGGCATACGCCACAATAAAGAATTTGAATTTGTACATCGTCCGCATTGGGTGTTCGACGTTCAATTTCCAAATTGGTCAAAGAACTGTTTTTATCTAATGCGCCGTAAGCCTGTATTTTTAGCATGGTTGTTTTCTCCAGTATCTAATTTTGATGCCGATTTTAACGCAAACAGCACCTTTGATTTAGTAATTCCAACCGAGCCACCAAATTTACTTACCTTTTTGCATAGCAACGAAGGTTTAACGATGTAGTCACACCAATTTTGTTTTTATATTGGTATGCCATCTCATTGTTAATTTGTTAGCGATTTTACCGATGAAGTGATGTAAAAATCGCAGTTAAAATTGCTGTGACTTCGGCTAAACTGTTCACGCACTGAGCAGTGTGTGAACAACTCAATCTGGTTGCCTAAACATTCCGTATCTTTTTTGATACAATTACGCACACCGATAGGAAAACGTATGTATTTCAACTGTGTGTATTTACGATTTAACTATTTTTCAGAATACCTTTTACGGTAAAGCGTTGCAGGCTTATCGAAATAGTCACATCCACAGAGTTGAAACACCTCCTGCGAGTTTTTGAAATTTATTTTTCGCGTTTATCTAACAACGCCGCTTCAGGGTCGTCTTCATACATCGTTGGCAACGAATGCGCGATACCTTTGTGGCAATCAATACAGGTTTTGTTTTCGTCAAACCCTTTGATGTGCTGTTTCACGGAACGGCGACGTTGTTCTAAAAAGTCCATCGCATCTTCATCGTGACAATTGCGACATTCACGCGAATCTGTTTCTTTCATCTTTTTCCAAACGTGATGCGCCAATTCCAAACGCTTGGTTTCAAATTTTTCAGGCGTATCAATCGTGCCTAAAATTTTATGAAAAATCTCGTTACTCGCTTGAACTTTGCGAATCATTTTGTGCGTCCAATCTTTTGGAACGTGACAATCAGGACACGTCGCACGCACACCGCTTCGGTTGCTGTAATGAATCGTGTTTTGATATTCCTTATAAACATTCTCCTGCATTTCGTGGCAGGAAATACAAAACGCTTCTTTGTTAGTCGCTTCTAACGCGGTATTAAATCCGCCCCAAAATACTACGCCACCAATAAAACCAATGCCAAGCAACGCACCGACCGCATAACGAGCAGAAGGTTTTTTCAGCCACGCCCACAAATTTTTAAAAATCGTCATGACTTATTCCTCCCCTTGAAAATCATTTTCCATAAACGGTTTGCTATCGACTTGCGGAACGTGACATTGCACGCAGAAATAACGGCGTGCTGAAATTTTCGTTGTCGGCGAACCGTCTCGGTCTTTGTAATGCGATTTGCCGACAGGTGTTGCACCGCTTGTTTTAGAATCTTCTGAACTGTGACACGTCAGGCATTTGTTGGATTTTTGGTTAATCACATAGCCTTTCGTGGTGTGCGGAATAATCGGTGGTTGTTGAGGATAATTACGCGATTGTGGCTCGGTGTCGTGCCACTTTTTAATTTCAGGTTGTGGTGATAGTTTTTCTAAAATCGATGCGCCATTTAACGTGCGTTTCACTTCTAAGTCATCGGCATGACCAAGAATTGGCAAACT
>CAIQZX010000036.1 GCA_903876445.1 uncultured Pseudomonadota bacterium
ACTTCACAGACTAGCCCCCGAAAGTCCTCGGGTTGTTTTTGATTTTTGTGGCGAATCCTAACACTGTTCTCTTGGTTTTCGATGAATGTGTTTTATTGGTCTCGAGCCTAAAAGAGCTATGTCACCATGGTACTAACACTCGCTACTGGTCACATTTTGAGTGGATTTTAACACAGGATAGATTTTGCAGACTATGAAAAATTTGGAATTGAGCCGCTTACATCCCCTCCCTGAACGGAGGGGTTTTTCGCTCGCTTTGATAAAGCCCCCAAATCAACGCCGTTTCAGAAGTTGTTTTGCCCGTTTCATTTGCTGCCCGAATGACAGTTAATGGTTTATTGGAATCGGTTGAAAAATCTAGTGTTAAATCTTTTAAAAGCCGAAAATTTTTAAAATGTGCGTTAATCAATTTCATTTTTTTATTCCAGAAAAATCGGATGCTGCTAGACTAATTTCCACCATGATGTCATCAACTATTTTTTGCGTACTTACCGCATCAATACTGGCTTCCATCGTATAAATTTTTTTACTCAAATTCCCCAATCGCTCTTTTTGGCTGCTGGATAACTCAGGCAATTTATTTGCTTCTTGTTCAATTAAATCTGCTATTTTTTTATAACCAATGCTCATTTCGACTCCGTTAATTCCAAAAGTTGCTCAATAACATCTGCTGTACCACCTTTTTCTAAACCATTTTGACATAGTGCATCGAAAAACTGCACACGACTTAATTCGCCTTTGATTAAACCTTTCAAATCGAGGTCTATTGCACCATTTTCGTGTGACGGCATGACAACAAAATCATGAATCACCGCTTTGACTTTATTGGTTTTTGGATATTGCCGTAAAACACGCCCCAGCCTTTGAATCCACTGACGTTTGACCGTATTACTTGCTAGTAAAAATGCGGTTTTTGTTTGTGGTATGTTGAAACCTTCATCTAAAACCCGCTTTGACGTTAAAACTTGTAACTCGTCAGAATCGAATGCTTGAATGATTTTTTGGAGACGATTTTTATTCGTGGTTTCTTCGGCAGTAATTTGATGAAAGTTAATGTGACGATTATTTAAAAGATCGTTCACAGCATTCAATTGTTCAGGCTGTTTGTCTGTACAGAAAATCAATGTTCTTTTAATATCGCTCTTGTTTGCAGGCAATATCGACGCTAAAACTTTGACCTTTCCTGCGGCACTTTCGACAATTCGCCTACGTTTCAAACACAAAATTTTCCAGCGTTCTTTTTCATTCGCGCCATCGGCTAATTCCGCCGCATAACTTAATCTCCGTATTTCGTAGGTTAATTCGCCCCATTCTAATTCTTCTTGCTCATCAAGCATAACGACATGAACGTGATAATCGAACGGCACCAAACAAACCCGAATGGCATCTTCTAAGTTGAATTCAAAAACGACTGAACCAAAATAATTGAGTAAAAACTGTGTTCCAGCTTCATCAAATTGCCGCACGAATGTTGCAGAAAGTCCTAAACGATACTTAAAAATGTTAGGCGCGACACTTTGAAAGCCGATGCTGCCTAAATTATGCACTTCGTCACCAATCAACATGAGAGGGGTATTTTGTTCTGCTTTTTCCAAAACAGTAATGACGCGCTCTGATTTCAAACCTTCATGTGTGGCAATAATCACTTCACATTTTGTATTGCCCAAACGCAAACGTCTGACAGATTGGTTAATTTTCTGCCCTTGTTGATTTGTGGGGAAGTTTTGAAAATTTAAGGGTTCAACACCGAAGTTTCTAACATCGTCCGCCCATTGTTCGAGTAACACGATAGTCGGCACAGCGATAATAACCAATAGTGATGCTTCTTGATTAGCAACAAAGGAGGCTATAACCAACGCGGTTAACGTTTTACCACCACCAGTGGCAATAGCTAAAATACCTCGTCCATTATTTTCAAACCACGCATTAACTGCTTTTTTTGATGAGAAAAATTGCCTGTTGTGTAATTGAGCCATTCGGGAATTTCTAATGTTTGTATCATTTGTAATTCAGGTTTTTCATTATGCCTACCTGTTACTTCACTTTCAGACTAGCCGAAAACTCATGTGGATCAAGTTCTGCTAATTGCGACCGAACTCGTTGACGCAAGGTTTTCGCAGGATTCAAAACATAATGTTCATAATCAGCATGGTCTGAATTTAACAGCAATAATTTTGATAACGCTTTGGCTAATCGTTCAACTGCTTTCGTATCGCGACTATCACCAGCTAAAACAGGGCATTGACCAAAAGGAAACTCGGTAGCACTCACTGTACGAAGTTGATGCAAGTATTCTCCAAATACGTCCGCTTTCATGCCTAAACCTTGTGCGGAATTGGTTGTTTCAAAACGCGGAATTTCCCAACCTGCAATGATTCCATGAAATCGATCCATTAACGCACTGTCATGAAACATTTCTGGTAAATGCCGAATATAATCTGTGCGACGTGGTTGATTTTCATACAACTCGATATTTGCCAAAATCATCAACCCGCATTCACTGGTAATTTTGTCGCCACCAATTGTGTAATGCCCCGATTCTAAATAGTCTTTAAATTTTGCGTGAATATCATCAACACCTTTAAAGCTAATCGATTGCCCTTCGTCCAAAACTAACACATCGTTTTTAGCCAATAATCCAACAGCTTTAGTATTTAAATTTTTAAATAATTGCGCGGGTGTTAAACCGCCGCCGCTGTTCAAATAAACATGACGACTTAAATTAGAATAAATAAAAGATTTCCCTGTGCCTTTTGGGGCAAGCTCCATCATGTTTAAATTATTTTGCACCAGTGGCAACAATCTTAAAATGAGATTGTTTTGCTCTGCTTCCGAATAAGCAAACGGTTCATAACCCATCGCCCGTAAAATAAAAGCAATCCATTCACGAGTTGTAAATTGTTCACGTGCGGAAATTAACTGTTTTAAATTCACTTTTCCTGATTGCATTGGATGAAATTCAATCAATTCAATTACGTTTGTTTTACCTTCAGGTCGAACAATTAAACGTCCTGCGCCCCATTGTCCGCCTTCGAGCAATGATTCGTTATTGTCTAAAACTTCATGCGTGACGCTGGCGGCAGCTTCGTCTAAACAAGGAATTGAAACTCGTTGTTTGTTATTTTTAATGTCGATACTGACTTCAAATTTATCCAAAACAACTAATGTTTCTCCACGTTGTAACTGACGTTTGAGTTTATCTTTTTCCGTTTTTGTCGGCAAATGTTTACTCATAAAGTCTGTAATGGCTTGATAAATCGCTTCATCAGACTTTTCTGCTTCTTGGAATCGTGAAATTAACCACTCCTCAACAAAACTTGGAATAGCCCGATTTTCACGAATTTTTAAACGCCGTACTAAGGCTTTATCAATGACCAACTCATTGAATAATAAATTGATTCTTTCGTCTAATTCTTGACTGTTCAAAACATCGCCTCAAAACGTTGTGCGCTGACATCTTTTTCTAAAAGTACGGGAGGAAAATCAATTGCAATGGTTTTTAAAATGGTTTCGTTTGCTTTCACTCTTGAAACAGAATCTGAAACGTAATCGAAATACAAAATTGTTAGCTCCATTTCTGTAAGTCCTTGCTGTTCATTTGTCGCACTAAAACATAAAATTATTTCTTGGTTTTTGTTCTCTCGCAAACTATCAATACTTGCTTCACCTTGAAAAATTCCATTCAGTTTAATGCGAATATCGCTGACATTTTTATTTGCGATTAAGCTTAGTTCAATTTGCCATTTTTTATCACTAATTCGCCGAGCTTGTGAATTTTTTAACGTCACGTTAATGGATGCTTTTGTCGGTTCTGGTGTTTTTGAAGTGAGCGTTACAAATGGAATTAGCACTTCTTCGGGTGTTAAACCGCCATGCGTCAATAATCCATCCGCTGTTAGCCGCAACCGTTTTTTGGGGATTGCGTAATTTTCAAATTTCACAAAATCGGGTGGGATTTCAGAATGTGAGGATTTTAATTTAAAAAAGCGTTCACTTGTTTCGCCTAACGATTCACCTGAATAAAATTCTTGTGTCACCGTCATGCCGTGGTCAGCGGTAATAAAAAACACCACGTCACGTCCTAAACTTATGGCATCTTTTGTCCAACGGACAATAAGTCGTGTTATTTTTTTACAAATAACATTTACATTATCGCGATGTATTTCAAAAGTTTTGCAATCATGCAGTTGCTTATCTAATTCATTTTCAAAATAAACGATTAAATTAGTGTATTCATCGATATGTTTGGGTGATTCTTTCCAGCTATTTATAATTTTTAACGATGCGTCTTCTGACAAAAAATTCCGATACGTTTCACGGAGTGCTTTTTCATAATCACCGGTGAATTGATTTGCGGGTTTTCCTGTTAAAACGGCTTTTTTTCCGACTTCTGTCGTAGTTGGCAACGGCGCAAACAGCATCTTTGAATCTAAAATTAACTGTTCTTGTTGGCTCAATAATTCAAGTTCAGCTAATAGCAAATCTTGATTTAAAGCCGATAACGCATCAACCATAATGACAATCACCAAGTAATTTTTCTGTAAAAACTCAGTGATTTTTTCATTACAGTGATGCCAATTTGAAGTGGAAATTGAAATTCGTCCCGATTGTGATAATAAATAATCGGTAAAACTGCCGTTAATGGTTTCATCTAATTTTTGTTTGTATAAAAACGCATGACGGCAATACTCAAAATATCCTTCACTCCATGCTAAAACATCCCCAACACTAGCCGAACTAGCTAGCAACGAATAAGAACCTTGTTTTAATTTTTCAGCTAATGTGATTGCTTGTTGACTGCCGAATGTTGCAATTTTTTGTGCAAATTCTTCGCTGATAAGCGTTGAATTCGCGTCTAACGTTTCATTTAATTCTGTCCATAATATAGACCAATCGACAATGACTAAATCTGCTAAAACGTTGGCTGATATTTCACCTGAAAGCATTTTGTGTTTCACGCTATGAAACACAGCAATCCATTTTTCGATTAACACGCCCGCTTGATTTTCGAGTAACGTCAATCGAGGTAGAGATAATAATGCGGCTGAAAATTCTAATGGCGGGAAAGCGAGGTCTAGCGCATAACGACTGGCAAATTGTCGTAAATAAAATAAATGCTGTTGGTAAGTAAATCGGTCAACAAAAGTAGCTAAATCAACATTTTTTAATGTTTGAAGTAACAATAATCCATTTTCACGCTGAACATTCAAATCAAATTCAATGTGATTCAACACATAATTTTGAATTTTTTTATCGTCAAGCATCGTTATAAATGCACTGTTTTGTTGACTTAACGCCTGAATGAATTCACCAAAATCATTTCCAGAAATTAAATTTAAATGGCAAACGGCTAATAAATTTTCTTCAAACGAATTAAATCGAGGCTCAAATGATTCTGACTTCAATAAATTCAAATCAACAATTTTTTCATTCGATAACCAATCGGGCAAAATCATTTCTAATTTTGCAGCCAATAACAAACGCGGAATCAATTGTATTGTCGGCAAAACATTTTCCCAGCCTTCAAAATCTCGAAAACGACGGAAAAGAACTTCACTTGTTAAGCGTATTCTTAACAACTCTAATGAATTTTCACGCAAATGTTGAAAAATCCGTTGTGTTTGTAACGTGACATTTTCTTCATTTGCCTGAACCTCAATCGCGGGTTCGTTATCAATATGAAAGTAATCCAAAATAAACTGCACACTCATAATGGATTACTCGTAATCTGACAACAATTGTTGCAACGTGTTTTTAATCTCATCTTTCGATAATTTTGAAGATTCAATGTGTTGACGTAATTGAACAATCAAATTATCTGCTGTCAAAATTTCGGGTTGTAATTCCAAGATTGAAAGTTTCGTGTGATGTTCAATTAAACTTTCTAGTTTCCCTTGGCATTGACCAATTTCTTTTTCACTGCAATCTTCAAATGGTTTGTTAAGTATAGCCAAAGTAACGTGCTTCACATCAATGTCGTTCATATCTTGATGTTGCTCAAAAATTTGAGCGACTGCTTTGGCTTGAGGTGTCGCAGATTCATGATTTAAACGTGCTACAAGTTGTGCCTTTTCTTCAATATCTTTCGGGATAACCTTTTGCAGCGTTTGCTTAATGTCATGACGGTTTACATTTTCTACCCGTTCAAAGTCGTCGAGTAAGTGATATAACGTTTGTTCGCTTGAATCATTACCGATTAAATCGAGTAATTTATCCGCGATTTCTTGAGGGGATTTGGCAATAGCTTGAAAAAACTTCACCAAATCTTTTGTTTTCTCCAGTAATTTAGAGGAATTTTTTACGACATCGGGTTGATTAGTAACAAAGCGGCGCAAATGATTTGCCGATTCCATTGCATATTCTTCCTGAGACTTACCAGAAGAATGAACCACTTTTAAATACTTACCCACTAAAATCAGAGCGTTCAATTGTTTATTACTAAAATCAAATACGCGGATGGTAATTTTGCTGCCCTTTGCAAAAGCATTATTTAGATTTGTGGCAAAATCCGTTTCATTACCTGTTGTTCCAAAACGCAATTGTTTTACTTTGTCACGAATTGCAACAGCGGCAAAAATCGCTAAATTACAACTTGGAATACCATAAGGTGGCGCGATTAACTCATCACGCAATTTACTAATAATGTAAGGATTTTCACGTTTACGCGCCAACGTGTCACGCATTAACGTTAATACATCTTTCAGTTTCCCGTCTGTTTCTTCAATGGATTTAATGTCCCATTTATTGGGATGTCGCTGAATAAACAAATCATTCGCACCCAAAATTCCATCAATTAACGCAGAAGGTTCGCTAGTTTCTTTGTCTTCGCCAAGCAAATCTGTTTGATAAGCGGGATTGGTTTCAAATTCCAAAATACAATCGACAATTTTTTGAACCTTGCGACTACCTGTGTATTTTTCATCGTTTAATTCATTCATGTTATTGGCACGAATCGGAATTTCATTGGGATAGACTTCATTTATTTTCTTTGCCAACAAATTTTTGAACTCATTCCAGCTTTTGCAATTCAACGCTTGTGCTGTACCTGCTTGCCACAACTCACTTTTGCCACTGGTTAAGCCATCGCGTCCGTAGAAAATCTTAAATAAATTGAGCAAGTCTTGTCTTGTTCGTTCAAGTTTGGCTTGAAATTGGCGGCGTACATCCTCAGTAGCCGTTTTTTCTTTAAGTAACAGTTCAATCGAAAGATAGCGGCACAACAATCCACCCAATTTGAATTCAGTGCCTCCATAACTCACGGATTCGGAACGAATGCCATTGGTCGGAATCCAAAAATAAACATTGGCAGGCGCAATTTCTTGAATCCGTGCTTTAACTTGAGCAACATCGTCTTGGTCTTTGGCTAACACTAAATATAATTTGCCACTGATGAGCGGATTATCGAGTTTTAGCGTGTTGATAATCGGTGGCGTGAGTAATTCAACGTCATAAGAACGCACAATGCCACACGCAGAAGGATCTAACTGATGCTCACCTAAAATCGGCAACAAATCGTCACACATTACAGGATAATTTTTCAGCAACGTTTCAGCCGAGCGTCCTGCAAAATGATTGATTTTTTCCTCAATCAAACCTTCGACATTTACGCCCGAATCGCCTAATAACGTCCATTGTTGTGTTAAATCATTTTTCCAAATTAACTCCGCACCTTTCAACCACGCTAAATCTAAATGTAGTGTTTCAGATTCACTGGTATTCGGCTCTGAATCGTAGAGCGCACAAGCTAAAAAGGTTTCGTTGGTTTGAAAGTTTTCACCGCCATCGCTCAGTAATTCATTCAGCAATAATAATTTTAAAATCGATTTTCTGCCGTGAATTTCCTGCTCTGTGGCATCCGCGTTAATTTTTGCAACGGCACGTTGATAACGTTCTAATTCATGCGATTTTTTATCTTTAATTATCGGCTCGTAATAATCCACTAACTCAGGTAATCGCACTAATTCACCATCAAACAACGCATTTTCATCGACTGGGCGCGACAGTAATTTTTCAGAATTTTCTCTAAAAAATGTCAGCGCGGTTCGATTTGCTTGCGCGAGTTTTGATAAGGCAAATAAACCCGCCGCCATCACAGGATGTAATGGATAAATTTCTTCACTTAATGTATTGAGCGTATTTTGCTCAAGTGCTTTAAACAACGGTAACGCACTGCAAATCGCGGCGATTTTTAATTGATTTATGCGCGAATTTTCCAATTGTTGCAAACCGTAATCTGTCCACATTCGTTGCATTCCGAGTAAGTGATAACCTTCACTTTCTGCGGCGGATAATTCAATTTTGAATGCCCGAAATCGTCCGAAAATAGCTTCCAAACGATTTTTGACAGATTCATCGAGATTTGAACCATATTGTTGAAATGAAACGTGCGTTAATCCCAAAAATAAAGTGTGTCCCCGCGCAGGCGAACAGGCTTTTTCAACAAAGGCTTGGAGGTCGAAAATTTCACCAATCGTGTCCCGAAGTGGATTACTAATCAGGTTTTCTAACGCTAATCCAAGCTCATCCCACAAAACCACAATCCCGCCATAACCGTGTTTTTCAGCTAAGTTTTTGCCTGCTTCAAAATAGGCATCAATAAAATTACTGCCGCCTTCGGTAGCGGGATTAAACATTGCCCCCGCACACGCTTTTTGATGCCAATTTTTAAAGGTTTCTAACGCAACAGGCTGGTGGTTTTTTAAATCATCCACCATTTCTTCTGTGTCGAAATAGTGCTGTGCTAAATTCCATTCCGATAAATTTGCTTTTGCCCATTCGGGTTTATTTTCAACCATCGTTTCAAAGCGTTTCACGCACACATCGTATTCGGTCGCGGGCAAAATATCAGCAGGATTTAATGTTGGATGACGTTCAAGTACGTCGTAAAGCCCTTCCATTAACATCGAACCCATTGACGGCGTTTTAGAACCATACAACGACACCAACAAATACGGTTTTGCGTCTACATCATTCGTGTTTAAAAAGGTGTTTTTTAAATTTTCAGCGAGTGTGGGTTCACCAAAATTTCGCAACTTTTCAAAAAAATTCTCAAAAGCAATATCACCTGATCCATCACGCAGTAAATGCGCCATCACAACTGCTAAGTGACTTTTCCCCGAACCGTAAGAACCAAAAATGTTTAATGCGCGTTGTTCTTGAGTAGCTGTTGGTAAAACCGCTTCGCGCAAATGTTTTAATACCGCGACGGCAGATTTTGTCGGTGCGAAACTATCGACTAAATTGTGATTATTCAAACCTCGATTCACAACAATAGCGGCATCTGTGTTTGTAGAATTGATTTGGATTAGGTCGTTTAATAAATTCATGAAAAATCCTAACGTTAGGAAAGTTTTGTTTTAGTGGAAATCCACGCCGTTACCGCAGCGGATTCTAAAAATTTTGGATAAAAATAACGGTGATTAACTGTCGCAAATTCATTATTTTCAATGAAAATTACAATAACATTATGACCGCCATGTTCGATGCTGAGTGCTTCCCAAAAGGATTGCTTATCTAAAATTTGCCAGCGACGAAACCAAAATTCGGGATGGACAATAATTAAACCCTGTGGCGAATCTTCAAAAACCGCCGTGAGAAATTTTTTTCGTGAGCAGTTTAGTGGCGGAGCAGTTTCGTCGGGTTGTTCACCGTTCCAAACACGGTAATCAGGTAATAATGTTGAAAGGATTTTGAGTGCGTTATCAAGCGAATTAAGGTTTTTGGTGGAAAATCCTAAATGACGATAACGCACATTTACAGAGTGATAATCAGTAAGACAAGTTTTTAAATCATGTTCAAGATTCATTTGGATTTTGATTCCTTACAGCCAAGTATCTTCGCCACTTTGAAGTAACTTCAATACCGTTGTTTGTGGGTCGCATTCTTCTCCAAACGAAACAGAATCAACATTCACCGCTTCCGTAAAACTAAAGCACGATTTCCAATTGTTACTTTGTTCCATACGCCGTAAATGTTTTCGTAATTCATCATTTGAACAACATAAAAAATGCGCTAATCCTGTTTGTGTGACTTCTGAAAAACTCACGCTTGGGCGACTTTTAAAACAATGAAATTTCATCCGCGCCACCGCGTGAGCAATAATTTCATCGGTTAGTTTTGGCGAACCTAAACGCACGCTATCACCTTGCGTTTCAACCAAACCTAAATCTTCTAACGGTCGGTCGTCCTTGAACATTCTACGAACACTACTTAACGATGATTCCATTGTTGAATCACTGTAAAAATCTCCATTTTCTTGTTTTAGTGTGCCGAGTAATTTTGAAAAAATATCTATTGTTTTTACCCAATCTTTTGAAACATTTTCTAATGAGGTGAAAAAGATAGGATAAGGCTGACTGTCTTCTGAAAAACACAATGCTAAATGAAATGCCCACCATGTTGCAGACTTATCCAATCTTGAATCATTCTTTGAAATAGCCAATCCAAAATTAGTTAATTCATATTCACGGGAATTTCTTCCGTTGTCGATAAGTTGAGCGGCAGATAACCAACTTTTAATTGTTCCTAAACGATTTGAACCAGCGATGAATTCACATCTGGCACGTCGTAAATTTGAAGTTGAAAAAATTTGACGGTCAGTTTTTATGATTTGAAGCCCCTTTGTAATCCACCATTTTGAAACGGGTTCGCCTTGATTGTTAAGTAGTGCCATAAATTTCGCCTATGTGTATTTTAATTTGTTTAAGACTTTGCTGTGCGAGGATTCATCAATGTATTCGTAAAGTATTTGATCGCCAATCATTTTTATCAATGAATAATCAACGGTTAATATGTTATAAATATCCTTTGTAAATCCTCCAACGACATTATTTTTGACTAACTCCGATTTATACAAATCATTAGAACTTGTGCGGCGTAAATTTTGGCTGTTTACAACTTCCCAAATACCATCGTTTTCAAGTCGTCCAAACGCATGATGAAAATTTTTATGTTCTTCATTTGGAAAACACTGATCAAAAACGTCACTCAATCTACGTTGAATGCTTTCAAAATTCATCAATCGGTCATTTTTCAAACGACATTGTTCTAAAGCATGGAGAATTAACAGTGGCTTGTATAAAACAGGTTTTCCTCTAACAATTCTCACATTGACGTTTTCAAATAAACTTAAAACTTCCCAATTATTCATTTGAAACAAATTAGGCAGCCATCATCGTCATCTGAATCATCATCTGCCAAACTAGCCATCAAATTTTTGGGTTTTTGAGGTTTGTTGTTTTTAGCTAAAAGAGCTTCAGCTTTTATTTCATTTTTGCGTGCAAGAATTTCGTCTAATGATTCACTTTCTGTCCATGTATGTGTGCGACCTTGATTTTTGTGGAAAAGCTCTAGTTGTCGTGCTTTTTCAAATAATTCTGGATGCCGTTCTGATAATCCGACCCACTCAATTTTTCGTTGGTAAAAACAAAAATAACAACCTGAACGACTACGCCATTCGTAGTATTTCGGCATTCCTAGACCTGATTCATCGAGAATTTTCTTAACGTCGTCAATCGTTAAACTATCTTCTTTAAATGGGTAGCGAACAGATATATTTGGTTTGGTCGAAACATAACCATTGCGATAACCTTCATCAGCACGAATAGCGGCATAACTAATTACAGGGTCATTACCTACAAATTTTTCAAACGGTTTCAATTTTAAATTTGTTGTACACCATCTGAATTTTGCAGTCGGTAAAAAGTTTCCGTTCAATTTTAAGTAAAAATCAAAATCGCGCCCTGCATTCAAGCGCACAATTTTTTTGCCCAAATAATCTTCCATCAAATTCACAAATTCGAGTGTTTCTGGGAGTTCTGCGCCTGTATCGGCGAAAAAGTATTCCATATTTGGCTCACGGTCACGCATATAAATGGCTAATGCTGCGCTGTCTTTTCCGCCTGAAATACCTAAAAGGTGGCGGGTTGGTTTTGGTGTGGTCATAAAGAGTATAAAGTTACATTACAAAATAGTGCCGATTATATCCGCTTTACATTAGTTTAGGTAAAGCCAAAATGGATAATCATAAGTAATTGCGGCTTCTAATGATTTAGCGGTTATCCTCTAGTAGCGAAAAACCTCGCCGTTCAGGGCGAGGATGTAAGCGGCTCAATTTCAAATTTTTCATAGTCTGCAAAAAATCTATCCTGTGTTAAAATCCATTCAAAATGTGACCAGTAGCGAGTGTTAGTACCATGGTGACATAGCTCTTTTAGGCTCGAGACCAACAAAACACATTCATTTGACACACAAAACAACTAAACTTTAGCCATCATTTCTTAACCTTTTTCGGAGTTGTCATGGGTCCTCATTATTTAAATCGTTTTTTTACCCCAAAATCTGTTGCCATCGTTGGCGCATCAGAACGCCCTGAAAGTGTGGGCTATCGGTTATTACTCAATATGCAAGAAGCGGAATTCAAAGGCGGCTTGTATCCTGTTAATAATAAACGTGACCAAATTTTAGGCTTAAAAGCCTATCCGGATTTAAATTCTGTTCCTGAAGATTTAGATTTGGTGGTCATTTCAACGCCCGCGCAAACTGTACCAAGCGTAATGCGCCAATGCGGCGAAAAAGGCGTGAATTCAGTCATCATTATTACAGCGGGTTTTGGCGAATTAGGCGAAGAAGGACATCGCTTACAACAAGAAGTCTTAGACATCGCACACCGTTATAACATTCGTTTAATTGGACCAAACTGTTTAGGTGTGGCGCGTCCGAGTGGATTTTTAAACGCGACGTTTGGTGATGGCACAATTAAAGACGGAAATTTAGCGTTACTTTCACAATCGGGTGCGGTGTGTACGGCTATTTTAGATTGGGCAAAATCACAAGATATTGGTTTTTCAACTGTCGTTTCAATGGGTGGCGCAGCAGATATTGATTTCGGTGAAGTGCTGGATTATTTGGCAACGGATACGAAAACAACTGGCATTTTAATGTATGTTGAAGGCATTCGTGACGCGCGACGTTTTTTAAGCGGTTTGAAAGCCGCCGCACGTTTGAAACCGGTCATTTTAATCAAATCCGGTCGCCATGAAGCGGGGATTAAAGCCGCCATGTCACACACGGGCGCAATGGTGGGTGGTGATAGCGTTTTTGATGCCGCAATTGCACGAGCTGGCGTGGTGCGGGTTTATAGCATTACAGAATTATTCTCGGCAGCGCGTGTATTGGCGAATAATTACGACGTAACAAAAGACCGTTTGGCAATTATCACAAACGCCGGTGGACCTGGTGTTATGAGTACCGACCGTGCCGAAGATGTCGGTATAAAAATGGCAGAACTCAGTGATGACAGTTTGCACGCCCTCAACGCTGTTTTACCTGTTCATTGGTCGCACGCGAATCCGGTTGATATTTTGGGTGATGCCACATCTGAACGCTATAAACAATCGCTCGAAGTCTGTTTAAACGATGACAACATTGATGGCGTTTTAGTCATCTTAACCCCGCAAGCAATGACCAATCCGACCGAAGTCGCAGAATTCATTATTGAAGGCGCGAAACACAGTAAAAAACCGGTTTTAGCGGCTTGGACAGGTGGCGCGAAAGTGGAAGAAGGTCGTGCTTTATTCGCAAACAGTAATGTCGCCCATTTCAACACCCCTGAAGTGGCTGTGGATGCGTTTGGCTTTTTAGCGAAATATGCCCAAAACCAAATTTTACTCAAACAAATCCCCTCACCTTCTGATGAACGCGCCGCACCGGATGTCAAAGGTTCACGATTGATTATTGAACGTGTTTTAGCGGAAGGGCGCGATATTTTAACGGCACAAGAATCGAAAGCCATTTTGGCAGCATTTCATATCCCCGTGAATCAAACCGTTAAAGTTACCAACGCGAAAGATGCCATGATTGCCGCCGAAACGTTACGTTTTCCGGTGGTGTTAAAAATCAATATGCCTGAATTTAGCCATAAATCGGATATTGGCGGCGTGCGTTTAAATATCAGTAGCGTTGAAGACATTGCGCGTAATTTCACTGAAATGGAACACGCAATCAAAAGCAAATATCCTGAAATTAAAGAAGTCGGCATGACCGTTGAAACCATGTTTAAATCGGACAGCGGACGAGAATTGATGATTGGGGTAGTACGCGATCCTGTTTTTGGTCCAGCCATTAGCTTTGGTTTGGGCGGCACAATGGTCGAAATTTTCAAAGATAATGCCGTTGCATTGCCGCCATTGAATGCGTATATGGTTGAACAGATGATTGCGAAAACAAAAGCCGCAAAATATCTCAAAGCCTTCCGTAATTTACCCATCGCAAATAAACAAGCGTTAATCGATGTGTTATTAAACATTTCTGAAATGGTAAGTGAATTGCCTGAAATTTTAGAACTCGACATCAATCCTTTAATTGTTGATGCAAATGGCGCAATTGCGGTTGATGCAAGAATTAAAGCACAAACCTCACATCAACTCAGCCGTTATGCACACATGGCAATTCATCCTTATCCGAATGAATTGACTCAACGTTATTTAACCGCAAACGGTATTAACGTAACGATTCGCCCAATTCGTCCCGAAGATGCAAAAATGGAAACGGATTTTGTTAGCCGTCTATCAGAAAAAACAAAATACTTCCGTTATCACCAAGCATTACAAGAACTTACGCCAGAAATGTTGGTGCGCTTCACGCAAATTGATTACGATCGTGAAATGGCATTTGTCGCTGTGACAGATGATACCGCGATGCCAAATGAATTAGGGGTTGGACGCTATTCAGTTAATCCGGATGGGCATTCAGTGGAATTTGCTATTGTGGTTGCGGATGATTGCCAGCGTTTAGGCATTGGTTCAAAACTAATGAAAGCGTTAATGGAAACGGCGAAAGCCAAAGGAATGTTATCGTTTGAAGCGGAAGTATTGAAAGACAATGAACCAACCTTAGAAATGGTTAAAAAATTGGGTTTCAGCATCGAACTTATCGCTGGAAAATCTGAACTCGTGCGCGTCATTAAAGATTTGCGTCAGTAGTTTCTCGTTCCTAAACTAACTATTCACCACTAAACCGCTATTAAATTTAGCGCGGCATTCAAATCTGTGTCCGCGCTAAATCGACACTCGCAGGTAAAAATTTCGTCTATTGATTAGAAATGGATAAATAGTAATATATCACCCTAATCATCCTTAATTAAGACAATAGCAATGAGCCTATATATCACACCACAAGAAGCCAAAAAATTGTTTGGTTTTCATCCAAAGACGCTTAACCGTTAGGCAGCGGCAGCGTCATGACATCGGGTAGCAGCGTCGTATCCCAGTCGATCAAGGCCAGCGCCAGCAGGGTCGCTGAAAACGCGCTCCAAAGCAGCG
>CAIQZX010000037.1 GCA_903876445.1 uncultured Pseudomonadota bacterium
CGATAAGACGCTTTCAAAGCATTACGAGATCGAAATTCTTAGGGGCAAAGCCGTAGCAAGTTCAAAAGTTGCTCAGGTTTTATTTGAGCAATGTATGGCAGGTAACACGACGCGTTAATTTTTTGGGCTAAAACTCAAATGGGATGGAAGGAAACCACCGTACAAGAAACGGTAAGTAACTATGCTGATTTGTCGGATGAAGAACTCGATGCAAAGATTAACGAGCATTTGACGTTGTTGAATCGGTAGCTTTTTTATAGTGCGTAAATAGTGCGAGAACCGCCGATAACAAGGCGGTTTTTTTATGCGTGAAATTTATTGTTTTGGCATCGAATGCGGGGCAGCGTTGCTTTATAGGGGGTACTTTTGGGGGTATGTCTAAAAATTTAATTCCTAAAATCCAGCATATTAAGGTATTGTAACGAATTGTTCGAATGTTCACTCACAGAAAAAGCATTATACATAGACAATAACTTAATGCAAAACAATAGATTAAAACGAACTATTACGAAAAATATGAATATGAAATTAAATCAATGTCTAGCAAAAACCTACGGCAATGATAAAAACAAACAAAAAGGACGCGATGTTTTAACGCACTGTGAAATTGTGGGCGAAGTGGCGCGTGAATTGATTGCTCGAATGCCAGTTCGGTTGAGCGAAGCATTATTTCCTGAAGGCTCAATACTCATTGCAGCGTGTCACGATGTGGGGAAAGTTAGTCCAACATTTCAAAAGAAAATTTATACTGCAATTGGTGAATTCGTAGAGAATTTGAAACATATCAATCCCGATTTGGAAAAAAACTGGGGTGGTCATGCAGGAGTCAGTTTTGCAACCGCTGACGAACTTGAACTGGGTAAATTTATTCCGCAAATTTTAGGGCAACATCACGGTTATTTGCCAAAAGTGCAAAATCTAGCTGATGATGCGGTATTTGGCGGTAAAGTGTGGCAACAAGAACGCGAAACGCTCATTGACGAATTAAAAAACCGTCTGAAATGTCAATTTCCGAAAATTACATCATCACAGCAAGCACTTGTTTTATCGGGCTTAACAACCGTTGCTGATTGGATTGGTTCATCATCGCTTTTTGATAATCCCGTAGAAGATTGGCGACCTTTCATTTCTAAAGCCTTAGATAATGCTGGTTTTATCCAGCCGCAAATCAAACCCAATTTAACTTTTTTTGACATTTTTGGTTTCGCACCCCATGACAGTCAAAGCAAATTATTTGAACACGCTACACAATCGGGTGTTTATATTTTAGAGGCTCCGATGGGTTTAGGAAAAACCGAAGCCGCGTTATTTGCTGCCTATAAATTACTTGAAAAAGAACAAGCTACAGGCATTTACTTTGCTCTTCCAACTCAACTCACTTCTGACAAAATTCACGAGCGTGTAAATAAATTTTTAGAAAAAATCTTGCTAGATGCAAATCAACAAGAAGCCTTGTTGCTTCATAGTACCGCGTGGCTAAAAAAAGAATTGGGCGTTGAAGGAAATCCAAACGGCTCATGGTTTGAACAAGGAAAACGTGGCATTCTCGCCCCGTTTGCTGTCGGCACAATAGACCAAGCTCTAATGGCGGTAATGAATGTCAAACATGGATTTGTTAGAACATTCGGACTAGCAGGCAAAGTAGTGATTTTGGATGAGGTGCATAGTTACGATACTTACACAGGAACGTTGCTTAATGATTTGGTCAATGTGTTACGCAAACTTCATTGCACCGTTATCATTTTAAGCGCGACACTGACAACAGAACGGCGAGAAAAATTATTAGAGCAATCTGTTCAAGCTCAAAGTTATCCGTTGATTTCTGCCAAACCCAATGACGCTCAATTCACAGAAATTCCCGTTGATTCTCCCGTAACGCATCAAGTCAAAATTCATTGTTGCCAAGATGATGAAGCGGCAATCGATGAAGCCTTAAAACGCGCCGAATCAGGTCAACAAGTTTTATGGATTGAAAACACCGTTGCCGAAGCGCAAGCCATTTTCACAAAATTATCAGCCATTGATTTGCCGATTGAATGCGGTTTATTGCATTCGCGTTTTTTGAAAATTGACCGCGAAAATAATGAAAATTATTGGGTTGATTTATATGGCAAACAATCAACGGCGCGGCATTTGAAAGGTCGAATTTTGGTCGGAACGCAAGTTTTAGAACAAAGTTTGGATATTGATGCCGATTTTTTAATTTCTCGTTTCGCGCCAACAGATATGTTGTTGCAACGGTTAGGACGTTTATGGCGACATGAAAATAAACGTCCTAATTTTACAGAATGTGAAGCGTGGTTACTTGTACCTGAATTAAATTCTGCAATTGAAGATGCAAAAACGCAATTCGGCAAAAGCGCAAATGTTTATGACCCTTACGTTTTGTGCCGTAGTTTGGAAGTTTGGCACAAATTAGAAACGGTGATTTTGCCAACGCAAATTCGTGATTTGATTGAATCGACTTACACACCACGAACTGAACAGGGGCAAATGCAGCTTTATTTATCTGCGCTTGAAAAGAAACGAGCAGAATTAAGACAAAAGGCATTAACAGGAATGTCAAAAGCAGGAACAACGTTGCCTGAAAATGCCAGCACTCGTTATAGCGAACAAGACAGCGTGCAGGTTTTATTACTGCGAAATTATCAATTGCTTGACGGCGCAACCGAAATCACTTTTTTGGATAACAGTAAAATTTGTTTGCCTCATGGCGTGAAAGCCAGCGACAAAAAACTGTGGCACGAATTAGCGGCACAACTGCTTAAAAATACCGTTCATGTGGTGAATTATCACGCGCCAAACCCGATAGCCATTAAAGAACTGAGCTGGTTAAAAGAGTTTGTTTATTTGGGAAAACCTGAATTTGGTGAAAGTTTGTTGCGCGTTGCACCGGTTGATGAAAGTGGCGAAATTAAAAGTTTAATGAGTGGAAAGGCTTGTGATGATTATCAACTAGGTTATGATTCACGGCTTGGGTATCGAGCAGTTAAAAGTTTCTCCACATGAGTGGAGGTGTTTCGATGAGATTTAGTTTCAAACAAGTTTTATATTTGTTTTCCTCACATGTGTGAGGGTGTTTTTTTTTAAAAGGTGAAAAAATGGTTTTTTGCCTTTTGAAAGTTGTGTTAATCTGCTCAAAATTTTATTACTAACATGAGTTTTAGTTTATGAATAATTTCAATTTGATTGAAAATTGTTGGATTCCAATAGCAGATGTTGGATTAGTTAGCCTGAAACAAATTTTCACTGAACCGAATTACCGTGCTTTGGGTGGTAATCCCATTCAAAAAATTGCTATGACTAAACTTTTACTCGCCATTTCTCAAGCTGCTTGTACCCCAGAAGATAATGCTGAATGGAAAGAATTAGGTGCAGACGGTTTAGCACAAAAATGTTTGGCGTATTTAGAAAAATGGCATGACCGTTTTTATTTGTACGGCGAAAAGCCTTTTTTGCAAATGCCTGAAATTGCCAACGCGGCAAAGCAAAATTTTGGTGCAGTCTTACCAGAAATTGCCACAGGTAACACAACCGTTTTAAATTCCATTCAAATGGAAAATTCCCTCAATGATGCAGAAAAAGCTATGTTGATTGTGCAATTGGTCAATTTTGGTCTTGGTGGAAAGAAAACAGATAATTCAATCGTTTTATCAGCGGGTTATCAAGGTAAATCTAACGATAAAGGCAAGCCATCAACAGGAAAAGCAGGAACATCATTAGGTTTCATGGGCTTTTTACATAATTTTTTAATCGGAGAAACGTTGTTACAAACGTTATGGCTAAATTTACTGACACAAGAACAAATCGATGATTTGCCCTATTCGCAAAAACTAGGCGTTGCACCTTGGGAAGAAATGCCCGAAGGTGAAAATTGCGACATTGCAAAACGATTGCAAAATTCACTCATGGGACGATTGATTTCAATGTCGCGTTTTTGTTTGCTTAATCAAAACGACTTGCATTATTCAGAAGGGATTGCCCATTTCGGTTACAAAGAAAACATGATTGACCCAAGTGTTGCTGCTAATTTTTCGGGCAAAGATGCCAAAGTTTTGTGGGTTGATACTGAGCGCAGACCGTGGCGTTTTCTTACGGCACTTTTAAGTTTTATGGAAAATGGTGGCAATGGTTTTGATTGTTATTATTTAAAACTCGGTTTGCTTCGCGCTCGAAAAGCACGTTTAGCTAAAATTGGCGTGTGGTCAGGTGGTTTGCGTGTAAGTAGCAATGCGGGTGAACAGTACATTTCTGGTTCTGATGATTTTGTGGATTCCGTTGTTTTTATGGACAGTAACCAGTTAGGCGAAATGTGGTATTCACGATTAAAACATGAAATGACCGAACTCGAACAAGTATCAAAATTCGTTTATGGCTCAACAATGGGTTATTTCAAAAGTCAAAAATCCGAAGGTAAAAATGAAGCTGCACAAGCCACGCATTTATTTTGGCAACTTTGCGAGCGACGTTTTCAAGATTTGGTTTATGCCTGTGAAGCTGAAAGTAATGAAAGTAGAAATACCTTGCGAAAACAATTTGCAAACTTTGCAATGACTTCTTATAACCGTTATTGCCATCAGGATACGGCAAAGCAATTAAACGCTTGGGCAGCGAATTTACCGAATTTTGGCAAATACTTAAAAGACACCAAACAACAAGAGGTTGAAGCATGAGTGAAGCAACAAAATCAAATAGGAATGAAAATTTTGTGAAGTTTGTCATTGAACGAATCACACAAAAAGATAATGGCGCGGTTGCCGCTTTGAAACGCGCTGATAATCCTGCAACTGAATATCAAAGTTGGGAATATCTTGCTCGCTTTGTAGATATTGATAAAAGTTATGAACGTTTGCCTTTTGCAACCATTGGTTCAGCAATTGCAAAAGCCAAAGTTGAACAAAACGGTACAGTAAGAATCGGTCAAGCGATTGCGCGTTGTTACGAGGACGGCAAAGAATGCGACCAAGCGAAAGCAAAATTACGTCGTTTGCTGGCGTGTGAAACAGTTGAAGAAGTTTGCCGCGTTTTACGTCCGCTTTTTAGTTTGATAAATTCAAAAGGAAACATTTCTCTTGATTACATTTCATTGCTTAATGATTTGCGTTACTACAACCAGCATGTGAAATCTCGTTGGGCGCAAGATTTTTATCGACATTATGAACTTGAGGACAACGCATGATGATTGCCAGCGTTCTGCACCTTTCACGCGCCGATTGCAAAGCCTTAAACATCCGAGATGCCTATTCTTTGCATCGGGTGGTTTATGATTTATTTGATGACATTCGCACTGAATCTGAAAAGCAACAAGCTGTTTCTAGCGGCATTTTATACGCTGACAAAGGCGGAGATTTTCGCGGACGAAAAATTTTGATGCTTTCAAATCGCCAACCCAATGCACCGATTCATGGCGAAATTTCTATGAAAAAAATTGCTGATGATTTTTTAGATTATCCGCATTATCGTTTTGAAATTGTCATCAATCCTACTAAACGCCAATCTGGTGGTGGAAAACTTATTCCACTGCGAACACGCGAAAACATTGCGAAATGGTTTGTTGAAAAAGCTCCGCAATGGGGTTTTGAAGTTAGAGCTGAACATTTAGCCGTTGGTAATGTTTCGGTGAAACGTTTTGAAAAAGATGGACGAACTATTACCCAATCTCAAGCCCAGATTTTGGGGCAATTAACCGTCATCGATAAAGAGAAGTTTGCGAAGAGTTTTCAGCAAGGTATTGGTCGTGGACGCAGTTTTGGCTGTGGGCTTTTGCAAATTGTACCGATTTAAAGCACATCCCCCAGCCTTTCAGGCTGCCCCCTTCAAAGGGGGCGAAAGATTAAAATCATACATACTTTTTCAATTTTTTAAGGATTTCAAATGAACAATAAATTTACAGGTCAAATCGTCGAGTTCCACATTCTTCAATCTTTCCCCGTCACTTGTTTAAATCGTGATGATGTTGGTAGTCCCAAAAGTGCCATGGTTGGTGGCATTGAACGCGCTCGTGTGAGTTCACAATGTTGGAAGCGTTTTGTGCGTTTAGCGATGCACGACTTTGGTATAAAACTCGCCATTCGTAGTAAAAAAATTGCCGATTATGTTGGCAAAGCGTGTGTGGAATTAGGTGCAACCGAAGAGCAAGCAAAAAATTGTGGTGAAGCAGTTGCGGCTTCTTTTTCAAAAGATACGTTGCATTTTTTTAGCGAAGGCGAAGCGCAAGCATTTGCTGAATTTGCAAAAGAACAAGAATTCGATGCGGTAAAAATCAAAGACAAAGACATTCAAAAACTCGCAAAAAAAGTATTGAATCCTGCGGTTGATGGTTTGGACATTGCGCTATTTGGGCGCATGGTCGCGCAAGCGGCTGAACTCAATGTTGAAGCGGCTTGTTCATTCTCACACGCCATTTCAACGCACAAAGTCAGTTCGGAAATTGAATTTTTTACTGCGCTGGACGATTTGCAAGAATCACAAGGCTCGGCACACATGGGAAGTTTGGAATTTAACTCGGCGACTTATTACCGTTATGTTAGTTTAAATTTGGGACAACTTTATGATTCGCTTGCGGGTGAAGGTTTGCCAGAAGCGGTTGAAGCGTTCACGAAAGCGTTATTTGTTGCTGTGCCGAGTGCAAGACAAAATTCAATGTCTGGCGCGTCGCCGTGGGAATTCGCAAAAGTGTTTGTGCGAAAAGGTCAACGTTTGCAAGTGCCTTTTGAAACGGCGGTAAAAGCTAAAGACGGCGGTTTTTTAAATCCAAGCGTTCAAACATTGAGCGATTACCTCACCAAAAAAGAAAAATTGTCGGGTTCTTTATTTGGCAAAAAAGCAGAATACACCTTCGGCGAAGATGAAAATTTCAGCATTGATGATTTAACGGCAGCGTTGAAATCACACGTTGAGGTTTGATTATGACGACCCGATATTTGTTGCTGTGGCTCGAAGCTCCACTGCAATCGTGGGGACATGATTCTAAATTCGGGCGACGAGACACGCTGAATTTTCCAACTAAATCGGGCGTAATGGGGTTGGTGTGTTGTGCGCTGGGTTATGGTGGTGAACAAAAAGAATTTTTAGCTGAATTTGCGTCGTTAAAACAAACCGTTTTGTCTTTTGTTAAAAAAAATTACAAAGATGAAAAAACGGATAGATTGCCGTTGTTGCGCGATTTTCACATGGTTGGTTCGGGTTATGACGACAAAGACCCGTGGACAACGTTGTTAATTCCGAAAACCGCTGAAGGTAAAAAAGCGGTCGGCGGTGGTGCGAAAATGACCTACCGCTACTATTTGCAAGACGCGCATTTTGCCGTGGTGTTGGAAGTGCCTAGCGATAAAGCTGAAATGATTGCAGAAAAATTGCAGCAGCCCATTTGGGATTTGTTTTTAGGGCGAAAATCTTGCGTGCCGACGGATTTGGTTTATCGCGGTAATTTTGAAAACGAAGACGACGCAATCGTTGAAGCTGAAAAAATTGCGACCGAAAAAAGTTTATTACTCGATTTTAAAGTGTTAGATAGCGGTGAGCATGATGGCGAGGTTTTAACGTTGAATGACGTGCCTGTGCAATTCGGGGAACGCAAAATTTATCGTGACAGGCGTGTGACTGTTATTTAGTCGAGTGGTTCTTTAAAAATTTGGTTTGTTTTATCTTCTCCACATGTGTGGAGGTGTTTCCAAATCCCAAACGGGAGCTTGCAAAGCCGATGCGTCTTCCCCACATGCGTGGGGTGTTTAAAAAAAGGAGTTCATTTCTGAATTCCTTTTTTTTGTATTTATTTTGGAGGTTTTTATGAACGATGAACACGATATTGTCCGTTTAATTATCAAAGTAACACGCGACACGTTGCCGCAAGTCAAAGATAAATATCCTTTTCTGTATCTCGAACGCGGACGACTTGAAATTGACGACAGTTCCGTGAAATGGATTGATTGTGATGCCAATGTCGTTAGATTGCCGATTGCTACAATTAACTGTTTGCTGCTTGGACCTGGAACCAGCGTGACACATGAAGCGATTAAGATTTTGGCGGCGGCGAATTGCAGTGTGTGCTGGGTTGGGGAAGATAGTTTGTTGTTTTACGCGGCTGGAATTTCGCCAACGTCGGATACACGCAATTTTCGAAAACAAATGCAGCTTGCTTGCGATGACACCAAATCGCTTGAAGTCGCAAAACGCATGATGGCACGGCGTTTTCCTGACATTGATTTGACCAGCAAAACGCTTGACCAGTTGAAAGGCATGGAAGGTTATCGCGTGCGTGAAATTTATGAACACAAAGCAAAAGTTTATGGCGTGGGTTGGAAAGGTAGAAAGTACGAGCCAGGAAAGTTTGAAATGGGCGACGTGACCAATCAAATTTATACCGCCGCGAATGCCGCACTTTATGGCATTTTGTGTTCAGCTGTTCACGCAATGGGTTATTCGCCGCATATTGGTTTTATTCATTCAGGGTCGCCATTACCTTTTGTTTATGACATGGCGGATTTGTATAAAGAACATTTGTGTATTGATTTAGCTTTTGCCATGACGCTTGAAATGGCGGGCATTTATAACAAACACAAAATGTCAGCAGCATTTCGCAAGCGTGTGATTGAAATGGATTTGCTTACCAAAATTGGTTTGGATATTGATGAAATGCTCGGAGGTAAGAAAAAATGATTGTCGTAATTGCAAATGATTTGCCACCTGCGGTGCGTGGGCGAATGAAATTATGGTTTGTTGAACCTCGTCCAAATGTGTTTGTGTCGGGCGTGAAAGACTCAACGGCGAAAAAAGTTGTTGATTATTTGCATGAGTATTGTCCGATTGAAAGCGGGCTAATGATTTTTCGAGAAATCCCAAAGACTCCACATTATGAAATTACAGGTATTGGTGATACTCGACGACGAATGGTTGAAATATCGGGTTTGCAATTAGTGCAGGAAAAAGATGAGTTTTATTACAAATCCGAAGAAAATAAAGAGTGAAGTTTTTGTTGCCGTTTGGCAACGACTTTGATAACCTATTGATTAGACATACTGTCTTCCCCACATGCGTGGGGGTGTTTCCAATGTAATCAACACTGCACTAGCACTAAATACATTTTTGTTTGTCGTAACCTTAACGACTTTTTGTCCATAATTTACTGATTTAACTACTTGATTGGTGAGAATATCGGATGTTAATTTGGAATCCATAACCAAATTTTCAATAACTTGCCCATAGCCATTAGCAAAGATGTGATCTTCACCATTAACATTTTTTGAGCTATCCCAATTAAATAAAGAAAGTTCACTCAAATCTGCATTGTATTCATGTTCAATTTCTGTGTTTAACGAAAAATATAACTCCGATAATTCAATTGAACTAAAATTCTCTTTTGCTAATTCTTCCGTTAATGCTTGTTGCCAAGATATATCAACCAATTCGTCATCAAGCCTTTTTTGTTGTATTTCCATTACTCGCTCATATACAGCGTTAAAGCGATTCGTTAAGGTTTCTTCTTCAGCGTTTGTAATTGGTGCGCCGTCATTTTTATAAATTTGATTGGCTTTATAATCCGTCTTAAGGGTTTTTAATTTAAATTGATCCGCCAATTGTTTGATTGGATTATTGGTTATTCCATGTATCCAAGATGCCCCCAAATCCAATGGCGTACCTAAAGTATTATCTGTCCAAATTCTGCCACCGATACGATTGCGTGCTTCTAAAATTAGTACGCGATAGCCTTTTGCTTTTAATACTCGTGCCGCTGAAATTCCAGCTATTCCAGCTCCAACAATAATGACATCTACATTCGCTGGTGTAAGTGAAGTTAATGCTTGTGATGTACGAGCCACAGCACTCATCGCTATAACTTGTAATGACAATTTCAGGAAATTTCTTCTATTCATTTTTATTCATCCGATTGTTTCTTAGGTTGAACCACTAATCCTGCATCATCAATCACACCGTATTGACGCATTGAACGTGGCACAATGACGTTATAGCCATTCACCAAGCACATATTCTGAAATCACTGCCAACCCAACACGCTGTATCTTCCTCGCTGCGTATAGCTTCACCCCAACGTGAGTTATTATCATTAACAGTCAAGCCTCTTACTTCGGCTTGATTCTTTTCGATGATTGATACGCTCACTGCAACAATGCCACTAAATAATTGCTTATTCTTATCAAAAGTGTTCGGATTCACTCTTGGATTAACCAGTGAAAATGAACCTTTATTTCCAGATAAAAACAAGCATTCTCCTTTATAAGTAACCTCGCCACCATTATCGATTTGGCAATTTACTATGCGTCCTGCAGCTATAGACTGATGAAAACTCAAGAGTAGTGCCGTTGTAACTATGATTTGTTTTAGCATGATGTCATTTTTTACCAAATTGATGTTCTAAAAATTTCCGTAATTCGGAATGTGTTGCTCTTGCTTGAATCCTGTCACTACAGTGTTTAGCCCATGTCCCTTGGACATTCATGTTTTGCTGTTCTTGACATCCTCCCCGTCCTAAAGGGAGCGAGGATTCCTGATTTAACTCAGGAGCAGGCGTATATCACTACTACCTACTGGTTTCTGCTGCTGACGGCATTACAGCACCGTTCACTTCACAGACTAGCCCCCGAAAGTCCTCGGGTTAGTACATTTATTGCGCCGACTACGTCAGCGTTATTTTTATATCCACATTCAACGCAAACAAATTC
>CAIQZX010000038.1 GCA_903876445.1 uncultured Pseudomonadota bacterium
ATCGGGCGGTGCAGGTAATCCCTCATCGGGCGGTGCAGGTAATCCCTCATCGGGCGGTGCAGGTAATCCCTCATCGGGCGGTGCAGGTAATCCCTCATCAGGCGGTGCAGGTAATCCCTCATCAGGCGGTGCAGGTAATCCGCCATCAGGTGGTGCAGGTAATCCCTCATCGGGCGGTGCAGGTAATCCGCCATCAGGTGGTGCAGGTAATCCCTCATCAGGCGGTGCAGGTAATCCCTCATCAGGTGGTGCAGGTAATGTTGTGTCAGTTATTTCTAATAAACCCTCTATTAGTAATGATGTTATTAGCGGAAAAGTAGGGAATGACAATATCAACTCACTGGCAGGTGATGACGAAATTTACGGTCTCGATGGTAATGACAATTTAAAAGGCGATAAAGGCGACGACTTGCTTGATGGTGGAATTGGAAAAGATTCATTGGATGGTGGCGTTGGTAACGACACGTTGATTGGTGGTGAAGGGAACGATTCCTTAAAAGGCTCTGCAGGCGATGACGAACTCGAAGGTGATGCCGGCAATGATACGATTGACGGTGGTGTAGGTGATGATATGTTGACTGGTGACGAAGGTAATGACAGATTACTCGGCGGTACTGGTGACGATACAATTCAAGGTGATGCCGGTAAGGATGATTTGACCGGTGGCGCAGGTAAAGATACTTTTGTCTTCCAAGAAGCGGATAGCGGTGTAGCAAAAGGTCAGCGGGATGTCATTAGAGATTTCAAATCATCAGAAGGTGATCAAATCGACTTGAGAGATTTCTTTGCGAAACCCGTTGTTGATGAAGCTGTACTAGCAACTACAACACCAGCAGCAGAAGATGCGAAAGTCGAAGTGGTATCGACTCCCGCTGCGTTAGATGTATTATTACCAGAATTAGAATTTATTGAAAAAGCCGACTTAGTCGCTGGTGAGGCAATAGGCAAGATTTGGTTTGAAGTAGGTCTGAAAAATGTGGCAAGCGTCCTATATATTAGTACCGACGCGGATGCTGCACCAGAATTTGCCATTGAATTATCTGGTGTAAAAACCTTAACGATTGAAGATTTACTTATCTAATCGTTTTCTTTTCTGCTTTCAGAATGGCACTACAGCTGTAAAAACACAGTTGGCAGTGCCATTTTTCACGTTTATCTCTTTATAAATTTTATGACATTTGAAAACACGGAACAGCCACGCATTAAAAGTTTTGTTCGTCGCAAAGGACGCATAACACCTGGACAAAATTTTGCGTTAGAAAATCACTGGAATCTTTATTGCCTCAACCCAGAAATTGACGTTGATTTTACAGAAATTTTTGGCAATAACGCGCCGCTGATTGTTGAAATTGGATTTGGTAATGGTGAAAGTTTAGCGAAAATGGCGGCTGAAAATCCCGATAAAAATTATCTTGGAATTGAAGTTCATCGACCTGGTGTTGGGCATTTGTTGATGCTGATTGAAAAAATGCAACTTTCAAATGTGCGAATTTATTGTCACGATGCGATTGAAGTTTTAGAACAGCGCGTACCAAATAAAAGCCTAGCGGGTTTACATCTATTTTTCCCTGATCCCTGGCACAAGAAAAAACACCACAAACGCCGAATTGTAAGAGACAGTTTTGTGAAATTATTGGCTCGGAAATTGGCAGAAAATGGTTATTTTCACGCTGCAACTGATTGGGAGAATTATGCAGAATGGATACTCGATATTTTAAATCTCGCGTCGGATTTTGAAAATTTGAGTCCGACGCAAAATTATTGTGAGCGTCCGGATTACCGTCCACTGACCAAATTTGAACAACGCGGCATTCGATTAGGACATGGCGTTTGGGATGTTATTTTTAAGCGCGTTTGAAAATCAGTTTTCCTGCTTGAATAGTGTGTGTCACGCGCCCTTTTAACGTTTTATGCCAAAACGGTGTATTGATGCCTTCGCTTTGCCAGTTTTCAACATCGACGCGCCATTCTAAATTCGGATTAAAAATACATATATCCGCTTGTGCGTTAATCGAAAGCGTTCCCGTTTTTAAACCCAATAAGTCCGCCGGCTTGGCATTTAACAACGCCAGACCTTGTGCTAAATCAATGGCATTTTCCGAAACCAATTTAAGCATCAACGGTAAAAGTGTTTCTAACGTTGAAATCCCTGCTTTTGTTTCAGGAAATGCCGCGAGTTTTGCATCTAAAGTATGCGGTTGATGATCACTGCAAATTGCATCAATTGTTCCATTTAATAAACCCATGCGTAAAAATTCACAGTCTTTTTCACTGCGAAATGGTGGCAAAACGTGATAATTACTATCAAATGGAATCACGTCATTTTCAGTCAAATGCAACTGGTGCATCGCCACATCGGCACTGACATTTAAACCATATTTTTTCGCCTGTTGTAATTTAATGACTGCCCGCTTTGAACTCAATTGTCCAAAATGCACACGGCAACCGGTTAGTTCTGCTAACTCTAAACATTGTTCCAGTGCGATGGTTTCTGCGGCTTCGGGAATACTCGGCAAGCCATAACGTGTCGCCATTTCACCTTCGTGAGCGCAGCCGCCGTTACTCAAGCTAAATTCATTTGGACGATAAATAAACAACAAATCATGGCTAGCGGCATACTCCATTGCCCGACGCATAATTAACAAATTTTTAATCGGAAAGTTGCCGTTACTCATAGCAATACAACCCGCTTGTTTCAATGAAAGCATCGAACTCAATTCACTTCCGTCGAGTTTTTGTGTTAACGCGCCAATGAAATTTACTTGCGAATAATTCGCACAATCCGCCAATTCTTTCAAATGCTTGACGACTTCCGGCGTATCAACAATTGGTTTAATATCCGGTTGTACGCAAAATGTTGTGACACCGGCACTTGCCGCCACCACACTTTCCTTAGCGATATTTTGCAAACGAACACTTAAATCGACAAATCCAGCACAAACAATTTGGTTTGTGGCGTTGATAATTTCGTCAGCCTGAAAATCAAGGGGAGGTTGGTTAATTCCAACAATTTTTCCACCATCAATATAAATATCGCCAATAAAATCAAGTTCGTTTGCGGCATCGATAATTCTGCCATTTTGAATTTTTAATTTCATGCTAATCCCATTCTAAACTTCCACCCGCGACGTAAGAGGCATTTTTACCCTCAAAAAAATTGGTTTCGCCCAAATTTATCTTACTCGCATCATCGAACCAAGTAATTGGATTTTTCGCACCGTATAACATTTCCAAACCAATCGATTCAAGACGTTTATCCGCTAAATTTTGGATAAAACCTTCAATAATTGTATCGGTTAAACCCAGCACGCCGTCTTGAATAATATATTTCCCCCATGCAATTTCGTGTTGAGCGGCAAGGTGAATTAACTCGCGGCATTCTGCAATCAATTTGTCAGTGAAAACGTGTGGAATTTCCATTCGCAATGTCTTCCACATATTCGTAAATAAATGCAAATGCACTTCTTCATCGCGTTGAATAAGTTGAATCATTTTTGCGCTGTTTTTCATTAAACCTTGTCGCTCCAAGGTATAAAAAGTTAGAAAACCATTGAAAAAATAAATGCCTTCGAGTGCGATATTTGCTACAACCGCTTTGACAAAATTCTCCTCTGAAAAACCCGTGCCTAAAATTTCTGATGAGCGCGTGATGTATTCATTTTTTTCTGCCAAAACAGGATCTGTATCAAACATCCAGTAAATTTCTTCCGGATCAAAACCAATCGATTCAATAATTTGTGCGTAAGATAAAACGTGTTGGGCTTCTTCCCATGCTTGGCGCGTAATACACATCGACACTTCTGGCGATGTAATATGTTTCCCGATGTTTTTGGTCAAATTATTAAGTTGAATTCCGTCTAAATTACTCAAAAATGCCAACGCTTTTTTATACGAATTTAAATTACCTTCGGTTAAAAGTCCCGTAGCATATTGCTTTGCGTCTTCGGATAAATCAACTTCCCGTTGATCCCACGCATTATTTTGTTGTTGTTCCAAAAGTTGCATTGCCCAACTATATTTCACTGGGCGGATTTGCATTAAATTATTGACCGGACCATTGATTAACTTTCGGTCGTTGATGCTGAATCGTTTTTCACTCATAGTTTTCTCGAATTGTATGTAGAAATTAGGCAACACATTTCGTGTTGCCTGTGTTCAAAAATTATTGGCAAGATTCGCAATCTGGATTGTTGATTAGGCAGATAGGCGGTGAATCTTGTTCAATCACTTCTTGGGGCGAATCTTGTTTAATCACTTCTTGGTAAGATAATTCTGAAATTTGTTGTTTGAGATAATAGGTTGATTTCAAACCTAATTCCCATGCCAAGAAATACCAATCTGAAATAACATTGCCTTTCACATTCGCCTTTTTGAATAAATTCACAGATTGTGATTGATCAACGTAACGTTGACGAACCGCCGCTGCTTTAATCAGCCAATTTTGATCAATTTCAAATGCTGTTTTACACAATTCAAGGCGATTATGACGCATTGCGGGATCAACAACTTTGAATTTTCCGGATTTGTTTTCTTTCACAAAAACTTGCTTATAAATGGGTTCGATGCAGGGCGTAGTGCCGACGATATTTGCAATAGTAGCCGTTGGTGCAATTGCCATACAATTTGAATTTCGCATTCCATGTTGTTTGATTTCAAAACGTAAGGCTTCCCATTTTTCTTGTGAAACACTTGAATGCCGCCATTCTTTTGGCAAATGCCGCGCTGTATCAATTGGCAGAATACCTTTTGACCATTTTGAACCCTCGTAACTGGCATAACAGCCTTTTTCTTTTGCAATTTCGACAGAGGATTTAATTGCCCAATACGAAAAATCTTCAAATACATAATCCGTTGAACGCAAATGTTCGTTGGATTCCCAATCGATACCTTGTGAAATAATGTAATCTGTCCAGCCCATCAATCCTAAACCGACAGGACGATGCTTTAAATTTGAACGTTTAGATTTTGCAGTTGGGTAAAAATTTAAATCAATCACGTTATCAAGCATTCGCATTGCAATTGGAATCACGCGCGGAAAATCGGCTTGTGTACAAACCGACACATTGATTGAACCTAAATTACATACGGCACTTTCATCATCGCTGGTATTTAGTGAAATTTCTGAACAAAGATTGCTAGAGCGAATAATCCCAACATGATTTTGGGGATTCCGACGATTGTGTTCGTCTTTGAATGTAATTAACGGTGCGCCCGACTCGACTAATGCGGTGATAATCCCTTTCCATAATTCCATTGCATCGATGACTTTAATTGCTTCGCCACGTCCTTCCGCAGCGTAATAAGCCCGTTCAAATTCTTCGCCATAGGTTTCGCATAATTCAGGATTTTTGTGTGAACAAAAGAGCGACCAACTTTCACGGTTTTTAACCCGTTTCATAAATAAATCATTTGCCCAAATGTAAGGGAAAATTTCACGCGCTCTTAAACGTTCATCGCCATTTGGTTTTTTCAAATTGATGAAGCGTTCAATGTCGCCGTGCCACGGTTCTAAATACGCGGCAAAACTGCCATTTCGTTTACCACTTTGATTAACGCCAACAGCGGTATCATTGAAAACTTTTAAATAGGGGATAATCCCAGAGCTAATGCCGTTTGTAGATTTAATTTCAGAGCCGGCACAACGCACGCGCGTCCAATCAGTACCAATACCGCCGGCAAATTTTGAATACAACGCACATTCGGTCATTGTGGCGAATATACCTTTGCCAAAATTTACGCCTTCTTGTTCTTCCCAAATCGAATCATCCGTTGTTGTTACAAAACACGATGACATTTGTGAAAATTTTGTACCGGAGTTGAATAGCGTCGGTGTTGAACTGATAAATTCAAATTTTGAAAGTACATTATAAAATTCGATTGCCCATTTTGTGCGGTTTTCTGGCGTTTCATTTAACGCAATTCCCATCGCGACACGCATCCAAAAATGTTGCGGCATTTCAATGAGTTTGTGATTCTGGTCACGCAACAAATAACGGTCATAAACGGTTTGCATACCAAGATATTTAAATAAATTATCGCGCGAAACATCAATGGCGGAATTTAAGGCATCCAAATCAAATGATTGCATTTCTGGCTTGACTTTTTCTATCGAAATGGCATTTGAAATGTAGTCACTTAGCTTTGGATAAACAGTATCTTGCGTCACTTCTTTGTAAATTTGTTGCAATAATAAACGCGCCGCCGCAAATTCATAATCGGTTTTACCGACATCGATTAAACTCGCGGCACTATTAACGAGAGCGGTGTGAATTTGTGCGGTTTTAATGCCGTCAAAAAATTGAATGTGGGCGTTCGTTTCAATGTCCGATAAAGAAACATCTAAATCCTTGCTTGCCCATTCGACCGCTTTATGAATTTTATCGATTGCAATTTTTTGGGGTTCACCATTTCGTTTTACTACGAGCATTTTTGATTACCTTGGTTTAAAAATTTGTTTTATCCGAGCCGGAATAGGGGAGTGATTAGCGATTTTGCGGTATGCAAAAATTCGCGTTAAAAACGCACTTATCACAATATGTAGATTGTATATTCAAAATAATCACAATATGTAGGATTTAATGAATTTAATTTTCACCAATAATTAAAATCAACGAGTTGGGAATTTTGGAATCGGTAGGGAATGGCGTTTAATGACGTTACATTATTTATTTAACATAATAAACATTATGCGAATTTAAATAAGGTAGATTTTCGCCGTGTTTCAAACCGACTGGTGTTAAAATGCGACTGCCTTTTAACTTACTTTCAAAATTTAATTATGCAACCTTACGTTCCACCTCCAGAAGAAATTGACGAAATTGCCGTCTTGAAAACACCTAAGTATATTCCGCTTAAAGATCACGATACGCCGGTTAAAATTTTATTTACAGGCTACCTCACCACAGTTGCTGTTGGCTATTTATTTGCGTTAATTCAAATTTTATTTACGCACGGTATGGCCGATGGTAAATTTGGATTGTCTATTGATGATATTGTGTACAGCTATTATGGCAACCGCTCAGGTACTGTTTTAGAAACGAAACTTAACGGTTCAATGAAAGACAACGCGACAGAACAGGAGCGTTTTGACATTATTCAATGGGTGCGCGATGGTGCAGATAAAGACGATTATATTGACAATGGAATCAAGAAAATCATTGAAAATAAATGTGTTATGTGCCACAACAAAGATGCGGGCGGATTACCGGACTTTACGAAATTTGAAAATGTAAAAACCGCGAGCGCACAAGATGAAGGTGCGACATTTGCTTCTTTGACGCGAATTTCTCACATTCATTTGTTCGGAATTAGCTTCATTTTCATGTTTGTCGGTATCATATTTAGCTTTACAGAAACCGCTAAAACACGCATTAAATGTATTGCTATCGGAATGCCTTATGTGTTTTTGATTGCGGATATTTTATCGTGGTGGCTAACCAAAATTCACCCTATGTTCGCCATGCTCGTTATTATTGCCGGTATGGGAATGGGCGCATCATTCGTTTATATGTGGGTGGTTTCATTGCTTGAAATGTGGGTTTATAAACCTGTTTTTGTTAGCGGCTTAGGAATGCACTATTTGCAATGGCGAGATAATGTCCATTCTGAAACCGTTGGAAAAATCGCTGATTTTATTTTCAATCTAATCAGAAAAACTCGCCAATTTGTTTGCACGCAAGCGATAACAACCGCCCTACCCTTGTTAAAAAGATTATGGGAATTTTTGTTAACCAAATTGCGGAAATAAACGTTTTTTAGCTTTCGCGCGGCAATCATTTTTGACTGTCGCGCTTTTCATCTTCGGTTTTTTATGAAATTTTCCTTACAAATCAATGCAAGTCCTTATCATTCTGCAGCAAGTTTGACCGCTTACCATTTTGCCGTCGAAGTTTTAGCACAACAACATGAAATTTATCGTATTTTCTTTTATCACGATGGTATTTATAACGCGCTTAAATCCGCTAATCCCCCTGATGATGAGATTTCGATTTTTAAAAATTGGTCAGAACTCGCGCTAAAGCATGAGTTAGATTTAGTCATTTGCATTTCTGGCGCACAGCGTAGAGGTTTAACAGTCGAAAATATCGCCTCCGGATTTCGATTAGGCGGGTTAGGCCAATTACTGGAATCTACAATTTTAGCAGATAGATTTTTGGTTTTTGGATAGAAAATTATGACGAAAAATTTTTTATTTGTACTGCGAAAACCCAGTTATGATGGGATTTATACGCAGGAAATGATTGATATTATTTTAACAACTGCTGCTTTTGAACAATGCGTGAGTGTTTTATTATTAGATGAATCGGTGTTTCATTTGAAAGCCAGTCAAAATGCCGCAAAAAATACGGCAATGTTGTTTGAACTGTTACAAACAATGGATGTTAATGATATTTTTGTCGAAACGGAATCGCTGTTAGAGCATGGTTTAAATGTTGAAATGTTGACGCAACCTGTACAACTTAAATCTCGCGCCACCATTACGCAATTCATGACACAATTTGATGTCATTTTTCCGGGTTGATCGACATTTAATCGTCGCGTGTTCCAACAAAACTACCTGAATTTGTACAATTTTGAAAACGTGAATACTCGCCACGGAAAGTTAATTTAACGGTACCTAATGGTCCATTTCGTTGTTTTCCTATAATCAATTCAGCTCCCCCTTTTTCTTCATCTGCTGAAGGTTCATTGTAAACTTCATCGCGATAAACAAATAAAATCAAGTCCGCATCTTGTTCAATTGCGCCGGAATCACGCAAATCAGACATCACGGGGCGTTTATTTGGACGCTGTTCCAAATTACGATTCAATTGTGACAACGCAATAACCGGTACATTTAATTCTTTTGCCAGTGCTTTTAATCCTCGCGAAATATCGGAAATTTGTTGCACTCGACTTTCACCGCTTGCAGGTGATTGCATCAATTGTAAATAATCGACCACAATCAAACCCAGTTGTCCATGATCACGCGCTAAACGTCTTGACCTCGCGCGAATTTCGATTGTTGACAATGCCGCACCATCATCAATAAACATTTGAGTGCTGTTTAATTTTGCTAATGCGTCGGTCAGTTTAGGCCAATCTTCATCGCCTAAATCGCCTGATCTGACGCGATGTTGCTCAACATTTCCTAATGATGACAACATTCGCATAACAATCGCATCACCGGGCATTTCCATACTAAAAATGGCAACGGGTTTTTGTCCTTTAAGTGCAAAATTTTCGGCAATGTTTATTGCGACGGTAGTTTTTCCCATTGACGGTCTACCTGCTACGATAATTAAATCCGAAGGTTGCAAGCCTGAAGTCAATTTATCTAAATCATGGAAGCCGGTTGACGCACCCGTAATTTGCCCTTTGTTTTCTGATAATAATTCTATTTTTTCAATTGTTTTTTTTGCCAAACTACGAATGTTAATAAAGCCGCTTTCTTCAGTTTTATTATTTGTTTGCTCTGCAATTTTAAAAACTAATTGCTCCGCATTTTCTAAAATTTCCGCCGATGTACGTCCTTCTGATTGATAAACGGAATCGATAATAGCCGTGGCAGCTTGAAGTAATTGCCGCATCACGGATTTTTCTCTAACCATTGCGGCGTAAACTTTAATGTTTGCCGAACTTGGGGTGTCTTTGGACACCATGATTAAATAAGAAAAAGTTCCCATTTCAGTTAATTTACCGTATGGAATTAGCCGCTCGGACAGCGATAAAACGTCAAAAGGTATTTGTTGCTGTGCTAAGACAGCTATTTCGCGAAAAATAATTTTATGTTCCCGTGCATAAAAATCTATTTCCGTTAAGCTGTCCGCAATCAAATCCCATGAGTTATTATCAATCATGAGTGCGCCTAAAACAGATTGTTCTGCCTGAACAAGGTGCGGAGGGGTTCTTAGCGAATCGAGCGCAGAATCGCGTTCAAGTAAATAACTTTCAAGCATGATTTCTCGGCGTGATAACTCAAATCAATACAGCGAAAAAAAGCGCGGTTATTTAATAAACCACGCTTTAGTGTTCTTTCATTTGTTTTTGTTTTTTGTGTGAATATGCGGTGAAGTTTAGCAGAAATTACCTTTCCAAACTACGTTGACATTGTTGAAAATAAGCGTTTCAAAATAGAGTAAAAAAATTTAATCATTATTTTTCAATTGATTATAACGGCTAGTTAAATTAAAAAAAGACCTTCTAACACTAAATTTGGTTCAAGAAAAAAAGGACACGTTAATTGTGTAGAAATTATGAGTGCGTCTCCACCGGTTAAAAATAGCTGTGTATTTTGAGGCTGTTTCTGCATAACACGCTCAATCAATCCACACGCGGCAAATAAAGTTCCGTTATAAATCGCTGCTTCGGTTTCAATCGCTAATCCAACTTGATGTGACGCGGTTGTCAAAGGTAAATCTGCGGTGTGCAAAGCTAGCGCATTTTTCATTAGGGTCAAGCCCGCACAAATCAAACCGCCTTGATGTTCACCATTCGAATTTAAAACATCAACGGTAATAGCGGTGCCACAATCCACAACACAAGTTGGCTTGGTCGTTTTTTGCCTTGTCGCAATCAACGCTAACCAGCGGTCGATACCTAATTTTTCGGGTTTTAAATAACCATTTTTTACACCTAAAGCTCGTGTTTCTGCAGACGCGCAATTTATAGGAATATCACGCCATAATTTCCGCGCCACCGCTGTGATAAGATGTAACAATTCTGATTTTGCAACACATGAAATCGTCACTTTTTGCGGCTCTAAATCGCGCCACAAGATATATAAAATTTGCTGTGTAATATCCGAATTCGATAACGATTCGCCACAATGTAATTGATTATTTTCAGCACACGCCCATTTTAAACGGCTATTTCCTAAGTCGAGTAATAACTTCACGCGCTAAAACTCACTTCACCAGAGGCAAATGTTTGAATTACGCCATTACTACGTTGCAATTTTAACAACCCATTTTCATCAATACCTTGAACAACACCACTAATTTTTTGTGTACCCACAAATAAAGAAACTGATTTATTCAGTAAACAATCATAACTGCGCCATTCCTTTAAATAGGCGTTTAATCCTTTTTTTTCAAACATAGCAGTAATCGGTAATAATTCATTTAATAAACAAGCAATCAATCGATTACGTTCCCATTCCACGTTTGGCGCAACCTCGTGTAAATTTGTATAGGCTTGGGTAATGTTTTCAAGATTGGGTGGTAAATTTAAGTTCAAACCGAAACCAATAACTGCACTTGCCTCACCGTTTGAATGCGTTGTGACTTCGATAAGAATCCCGCCGAGTTTTTTGCCATCGCTATAAATATCATTTGGCCATTTCAAACCCACATTGCCTGCACCGCATTTATTTAGCGTGCGAATAACACCCACACCAATCGCTAAACTCAATCCATTAAGCTGCTCTATATGATTGAATCGCCACAAAAATGAACCATAAATGTTTTGTCCCTGTGGTGAAATCCATTCGCGTCCACGACGACCCTTACCGGCTATTTGCGTTTCTGCAAAACAAACACTTCCTGACGCTGCATTTGTTTGAGTGGCTGTCATGAGATAACGGTTTGTTGAATCGATTTGTTTGAAAAGTTCTAATTTTGAGATTAACGCGCTGGCATTTTCAGTAAGATGCGCGTTAATTTTTTCGGTACTTAGTGAGCAATCACTAATCATAGGCATACATTTTTTTTTCTTTTAGCTCACGAATTTGTTGCAATTGTTTTTTAGCAACGTGTTTACTGAGTAAATCTTGTTCTGATTCTTTCATGTTCACATAATCCACGCCGACGAAATGCGGATAATCACCTTCGGAATTGGTATTTTTAATGCAATAAACCACTTTTCCATACGTTGTCACAACTGCCGTACTATGAACTAACAACATTTTAATTTCTAAATACTGCCCAACTTCTAATACTTCGCAGCAATCAAAACCAACACCCGACACACTGATATTGGCATTGCGGGTTTGGTTTTTGTTGATTTCATCCTGATTACTTAAACTCATTACGGCTTGAGCAACTAAATTGATTTTGATGTCCAATAATTTCAAATAATCCGCAAAATCGGAATGAACTTTCTCTAATTTATTGTAAATAATAGCGGATTCTTCAGCAATCAAATCTAACGCGGACGATAAAGAACAATTATCCAATAAATTATTCGCACTCGCTTTTATTGGCATTTGAATTTGCGCTTCATCAATTAAGTGATACGACAAATTTATGGAATCGTTAATGCGAAAATAATTCCGTTTATCATCGGCTGAGTTAACATTTTGCTGTGTCATTGTGATTATTTCTCAAAAAATTAAAATCGCGAATTCAAGTGGTTAGTTCCAACGCATTACAGGTACAGAAGAAATCGAATTTTTTGGTGAACCGTCAATCAATTTGTCGCTGTAAGCTAAATAAACTAAAACGTTTCGTTTTTTATCGTAAAAACGCACTACTTGCAATTTTTTCAACAGCAATGAACGACTTTCTTTAAAAACCGTATCCCCATTTTTTAAATTTCCTAATTTGGCTTCGTCAATTGCGCCGATTTGACGACACGCAATAGAGGCTTCTGAAGGATCTTCTGCCAAACCGACTGCACCTTTTAAACCGCCAGTTTGTGCTTTTGAAACATGACACGCGACACCTGCCACGTCTGGATCGTCGAAAGCCTCAATGACAATTTTACTGTTTGGACTAAGCAGATTAAACGTTGTCGAAACTTCACCAATTTCATCTGCCATCGCGCTAACCGCAAACGTAGCAACCAAACCTGCTACCAACATTTTCATAGTTTTTTTCATAATTTTTCATCTGTGTTGTGGGTGTGAAAATACACACCCACTTAGAATTTCAGTTATAGAAACGGAATAATTGGTTGGAATAAATCGTTAATTGTACGACCAGACGCATTTTCACCAATTGCGTGCATTTTCCATTCACCATTATGGCGATACACTTTTGCCATAATTTGTGCGGTGTGTGCGCCCTGTGAAGTCAGCGTGTAACGCGCGATTTCACTTTGATTGCCGCTATTTAACAAACGGCAATACGCATTTTCAACAGCATCAAATGTTTGTCCCGTAAATGAATTAACCGTGAAAACCAAGGCAGTGACATTTTCAGGAATGCGACTTAAATCAACGACAATTTGTTCATCATCGCCCTCACCTTTTCCTGTGCGATTATCACCGCTGTGAACAACGCTACCGTCTTTGCTTTTCAATTGACCGAAAAAAATGGCATCAACGGGTCTATCACCAACAAACATAATGCACGAGGCATCTAAATCGATAGCATTATCACTTGAACCACCGCCAAATAAACCGCCGAGCAAACCGGATTTTTTCGCGCCACCTTGTTTTGCGTCCCAACCCAGCCCCATGATGACTTTTGTTAACGCGCCACCGGCTTCTTTTTCGAGCGAAATTTTCTGCCCTTTTTCGAGAGTAATTGCCATTGCTGCGCGTCCTAAACGTTCACGCCAAACGATTTTGCTAATGGTGATAAACCACCGGCAAAACCTTGTCCCACTGCACGGAATTTCCAATCACTACCGTTACGGTACAACTCACCGAAAATCATCGCCGTTTCAACCGACGCATCTTCACTCAAATCATAACGCGCTAATTCCGCGCCATCTGCTGAATTTGTAACGCGAATATAAGCGTTTCTAACTTGCCCGAAATTTTGTTTGCGTGTTTCGCCTTCGTGAATAGTCACAGAAAAAACAACACGATCAACATCAGCAGGAACGATTGCTAATTCAATTTTAACGGTTTCGTCATCACCTTGACCGTTACCGGTTTTATTATCGCCAGCGTGTTCCACTGCACCATTTGCCACGATTTTATTGTTGTAAAAACAAAAATCACTGTCACTACGCACTTTGCCATCAGCATTGAGCAAAAAAGCGTTAGCATCTAAATCAAATGCGTCTCCGTCTGTTGCGCGTTCAGCCCAACCTAAACCCACTACAATTTTGTTTAGGTTTGGGGCTTCTTTACTTAAATTAACGTTGCCGCCTTTGCTTAATGAAACTGTCATTTTGTACGCTCCAAGATTATGAATGTTTGAAAAACGAAAAAAAACGCCTTTGCGTCGGCGTTTATTATGCGGGGGAAATATGTAAAAACAAGGTGCATTTTTACGCAATTTTTGATTTTTCAATTTTAGATGTTTTGCTATTTCAAATTTCAATAATTTTTACGGCGGCGTTTTCTGATTTTCAATCACGCGCTACAGTAGGAAACGCCACCTTGGAAAATTTTTAGCATTTTTTACATCGCCGCATTTCGTGCATTATTTTTTGTTTTTCTAATCGTAATAATGTTTTCGCTGTTTTGTTTTGCATCGCGTTTTTCAAGTAAATCCGCGACGGTGATATTAGATAAATAACCGTGAATATGTTGACTTAAACCTACCCATAAATCATGGGTTAAACAAATGCTATCGTGCTGGCAATTCGCTTCGCCACCGCATTTTGTCGAATCAATAGGTTCATTAACCGCTTCGATAATCATGGCAATACTGATTTTATTAGCAGCTTTGCGTAATTGATAACCGCCGCCGGGTCCGCGAACGCCTTGAACAATTCCTGCTTTACGCAAACGTGCAAAAAGTTGTTCCAAATAAGAAAGTGAAATCGTTTGTCGTGCCGCTATTTCTGTTAGTGTAACGGGGTTTATTTTACTGAAGAACGCTAAATCTAACATGGCTGTTACGGCGTATCGACCTTTTGTTGTTAACCGCATAAGAAAATCCTCGAAAAGAATAAAAAGAAGGCGTTTAACTATACTTAACCTAGCAGAATAGTCAACTATCTACTTGTTTCAACAAATCTACCTTGTTAAAATCGCGTGAAATCGCTATTTAATGCCGCTCATTCCCGAAAATTATTGAGCAAATCAAAGAAAGTGATTGAAGAATAGAATTGACATCTTAAAGTGAGATTTTAGCTATGGACTTTTTTACTGATTTTGACAAAGCCGTTGCACTTGCAATGACGATTGTTGTTTGTTTGAGATATGCGTTAAATCCGCATAAACACTAATTTTTCTCAGACGTTAAAACAAAAAAATCCCAAAATATCCCACACAGGGGCAATGCCTTGGTTTTGCCCCTTTGCCGGCACATAGAAAATAAAAATTAGAAAAACAATCACGCGCCGCTTAGTACAGTTGAGCATCGCACCTTAAATAACTCCAAAAAATTCAAAATGAAATCTATTTACGTCACTCAACCAACCCTTCCGCCATTGGATGAATTTATTCCCTATTTAGAAAAAATTTGGGACAACAAAATTTTAACGAATGGCGGTGAATTCCATCAACAGCTTGAAAAAACATTGTGCGAGTATTTAGGCGTAAAGCATATTGCGCTTTTCACGAACGGCACGATTGCGTTAATTACGGCGTTACAAGCCTTGCGAATTACCGGTGAAGTGATTACTACACCTTATTCGTTTGTCGCGACCGCGCATTCATTACTTTGGAATGGTATTAAACCGGTTTTTGTTGATATTGATCCACTGACTTTGAATCTTGATTCTGAAAAAATTGAAGCCGCCATTACACCACAAACCACCGCGATTATGCCTGTGCATTGTTATGGTTATCCGTGTGATGTTGAACGAATTCAAGAAATTGCGGATAACTATAATTTAAAAGTCATTTACGATGCCGCGCACGCTTTTGGGGTTCGTGATAATCACAGCGAAGGATTATTGAATCACGGTGATTTATCTGTGCTGAGTTTTCATGCCACAAAAGTGTTTAATACTTTTGAAGGCGGCGCAATTGTTTGTCCCGACGAAAAAACAAAACGACGCATTGATCATTTAAAAAACTTTGGTTTTGCAGATGAAGTCACAGTCGTAGCAGCCGGCATCAATGGTAAAATGAGTGAAATCAACGCGGCGTTTGGTCTGTTGCAACTTAAAGGCATTGATGACGCATTAAAAAAACGTCAATCGGTTGATGAACGTTACCGAGAAGGCTTGAAAAACATAGCCGGAATTCGCTGTGGTAATATCGGCGAACACTTTTCAAATTATGCTTATTTTCCGATTTTCGTCGAAAAAAATCGTGACGCACTTTATGAAAAACTCAAAGCAAATGGCATTTTTGGACGGCGTTATTTTTATCCACTGATTAGCGATTTTCCGATGTATCGTAGTTTGCCATCTGCCGCGCCAGCCAATTTACCCGTGGCGCGACAAATTTCGCATGAAGTGATTTGTTTACCGATGTATCCAAATTTAACAAATGAAGAAATCGACTTTATTGTTTCGTTAATTGCGGAATTCTAAAAAATGTGAAAATCTGCTATGCAGAAAGAAAGTCGTTTCTTTTTGCATAGAAAATCCTACGTCAACGCTTTTTATGTAATCTATCAAGAGCTTGAATATAAAGAAAAACTTTCGATTCCTCCGTTTGGGTTGGCTCGATGAATTTAAAACCAATTAACTCTTCAAAAGAAACGTTTTGAATTTTTTTATCATCATCATCGTCATCTTCATTATCCGACTCAAGACGACGTTTCATCATAATTTCCAACGGAATTTTAGCTTTGCCATATTTTGGATTTTCTGGCGTTGTCATTGTAATAGCGCAATTTTCGTAAAGCGATCTGACATTCAAAAAATAGGAAAAATCTTCATCGAAGTTAACGACGCTACAACCTGTAACGCTAATATCAAATAACGTTAAGTTAATGACATTCAGTAAATTTTCATCTGGAAGAATCGGGTTTTCTATCAAATTTTCTTCATATTTTGCTCTCTCCGCCAACGCTGATTTCCGTTCTGCTGGCGGCATTGCCGCGACTTCCTTTTCAAACTTCTCGCGCTCTTCTTGTTGTTCTTGTTCAATTTTTTGCTCTAATTCCCGTCTTATTTTGCTTAACACAAATTCATAACGGGCTTTATAAGCCGGTTTTGCTTTTAACGCATCGGGTGGTGGAATCGCTATGGAAACCATGCTCTGATTGACACTTTTTGGAACGCCGACACGAAAAGCCCCGCGTCTTTCTAGCCAATATAAAGATGGCGGTAATGGCATCACAAAAACGTCATGACCGGATAGCCGTGCTTTTTCCACTGATTTTCCGGCAAACGAAATTTGAATCCCGTTAAATACCGTACTAAATTTAGCACCAGTACGGGATAATTTAAGTAATTTATCGTTTAAATGTTCGGAAGGACTTGTATCAAAAACAATCAAGCCTTTTTTTAGATTGACATCAATAAGCGCAGTCAAAATAGCATCTTTTCCACCTAAAGCGACTTTAATCATCGTTTTGTTTTTGGAAAGAATGCTTAAATTATTGGCTATCATTGCCTTGTTGTAGATCATGGGTGTCCAATTTAGGTCGTCATGTTCGCTCATAACTTAATTCCTGCGAAATAGTTTAAAAATAGTTAAAAAAAATGATTTTTAATACCAAGTCCTACTCCACAAAAAATGATAAAAAAAGTCGGCGAAT
>CAIQZX010000039.1 GCA_903876445.1 uncultured Pseudomonadota bacterium
TTTTCCTGAAGTGGCGTATTTTTCAAAAAAAGTAGCACGGATTTCTTTTGGAACAGAACCGGAATTCGCAATAGAAATCACGCTTTGTTCATTTTCATAGTGCATTTTTATTGTAATAATGCCGTTAATCGGACTGGCTTCAATGGCATTACGAAGTAAATTAGCAAACAATGAATAAGACAAATGTTTTTCTACGGCAGCGTCAAAACGTTTCTTTTCGATGTCTATTTTGAGTTGTTTAGATGTGGCTAAGGTTTGCAAATCGTTAATAACATCTTTAATCAAATCATTTAGTGCGGTAGATTCCGGAACATATTCGTAAGTGCCAATTTCCATTTTGTACAAATCAAGCGAATTAGTAATCATGTACAAAATTTTATTTCCCGCATCATAGATGGATTTTGAAAATAGTTCTTTTTCATCTTTTGAAATATCGTCCTCGATGATCATCTGTGAATAACACATAATGACATTAAGCGGCGTTTTCAAATCGTGTTGTGTCATGCGTTCAATGTCATCACGCAACCGATTAACTTCAGCTAAGGCTTCATTTTTGAGTTGTAATTCTCGTTTACTTTTGATGCGTTCTAAATGTAAGGCTATTTTTGCTTGAATAATCGGAATTGAAAAAGGTTTATGAATGTAATCAATCGCTCCTAATTCTAAACCTCGCAATTCTTCTTCAGGATTGGTGACGGCTGTGACAAAAATAATTTCAATATCTTTAGTTTTGGGATTATTTTTTAATGCTTCACAGACTTGAAAACCATTCATTTCAGGCATCATAACGTCTAATAAAATCAAACTCGGCATGATTTCTTTTTCAATCATACTGAGTGCAGATTTACCATTGATAGCTACAGACAAATTGTATTCGGTTGATTTTAGAGCTGCACCTAAAACCCGAATGTTGTCAGAGTTGTCATCGACAATAAGAATAAGTGTTTTTTCTGTCATAAATTTTAAATTCTTTTTAATGTTGAGTTCTTTGAATTATCCTAAACTATCTTCATTGATTCTTGCTTTGAATTGAAGTTTTTTAATTTTTTATACCAGTCCCACGATACAACAAAATTAACGAAAATAATGCTAACAAAGCAATAAAACCGCCTGTCATCAGAAAGGAAAGCGATATATCGACATCAGAAATGCCAATCATGCCAAAACGAAACGCATTGACCATGTACAAAATCGGATTTCCTAGTGAAATATGCTGCCAAATTTCTGGCAACATATCGACGGAGTAAAACACGCCGCCCAAATAACTAAGGGGCGTTAAAACAAAATTCGGAATAATGGAAATATCATCAAAACTTTCCGCCAAAATCGCGTTAATAAAACCGGCTAAAGAAAAAAGTGTTGCCGTTAAAAACGCCACCGTAATTGCCATTAACGGATTTTGAATGGTTAACGGTGTGAAAAAAAGTGAAATAATCGCCACCACTATACCAACCAAAACGCCACGCAAAATTCCACCGCTGATATAACCCGCCAAAATTACCCAATTCGGAACAGGCGCGACAAGCAATTCTTCGATATTGCGTTGGAATTTAGTCGAATAAAATGACGAAACAACATTCGCGTAAGAATGTGTAATCACTGACATCAGAATAATGCCCGGCACAATATAATCCATGTAACTCACGCCATGAATCGTGCCTATTCTGTCACCGATAAGTTTGCCGAAAATTAAAAAATACAAGGCAGTTGTAATGGCGGGCGGCAAAAGCGTTTGAGGCCAAATTCGAATAAATCGATAAATTTCTTTTCGTACAATCGTCTTAAATGAAATAAATACGCTCATAAATTCCGCTCATTTTTGCTATCAATTAAATTGACAAATAACTGTTCTAGTCGATTACTTTTATTTTTCATACTGACAACTTGGATATTTGCCGCACTAAGTTGGGCAAATAAATCATTTAAATTTCGTTCTTTCGGCACACCGACTTCCAATACTTTTTCACTGATTTGTTTGATTTCATAACCGCTCAACACCGGATTTTTAACGGATTGCGCTAAATCCAAAATAAAATAATCAACGTGTAAGCGCGTAAGCAAACTCGCCATATCTGAATGCTCAATAATTTTTCCTTTATCGATAATCGCAATGTTTCGGCACAAACTTTCGGCTTCTTCTAAATAATGTGTCGTTAAAATAATCGTTGTGCCTTGTGTGTTGACTTCTTTTATCATCTCCCACATCGACCGCCGAATTTCAATATCAACGCCTGCTGTCGGCTCGTCAAGAATCAATAATTTGGGTGAATGTACCATAGCGCGAGCAATCATTACACGCCGTTTCATTCCACCCGATAAACGTCGTGAAATCGTGTCACGTTTATCCCATAAATCAACTTGTTTTAAACACGTTTCGACACGCTGTAATGCAAGTTTCCTAGGAATACCGTAGTATCCCGCTTGATTTAAAACAATGCTTTTTGCGGTATCGAATTGGTTAAAATTGATTTCTTGTGGGACTAATCCTAAACAGCTTTTCGCTAAATTGCGTTGCGTTTTAACATCGTAATCGAAAATTTTTACCGTGCCGCTTGACGCATTGACCAGTGAACTAATGATTCCAATTGCGGTTGATTTACCCGCTCCGTTCGCGCCAAGTAAAGCGAAAAAGTCACCTTGCTTGACTTCCAAATCGATGCCTTTTAAGGCTTCAAAGCCATTTTGATATGTTTTATGAAGATTTTGAATTGAGAGTGCATTCATCGATTTAGCTCCGAGATACCCCTTCCTTTAGGTGGTGGAGGAAAGGAGTGCTTTTGATTTTCGTTAGTCATAAATAATTCTTCGTGTTAAGTTTTGTTTTTCACATTTAATATGTTAAATTGTGAGGCATGAAAAA
>CAIQZX010000040.1 GCA_903876445.1 uncultured Pseudomonadota bacterium
GAATGTTGTGGTATCCATACTATTGAATTTAGTATCGACTTTTTCTTGCTGGCAAACATTTAAAGCGATTTCGCTGAACAGTAATTCTGCGCCATAGCTATAGCAACGATCTAAAATTCGACCTAATTTGAAACGGTTAAAATCATCCGCTTTAACGCCTTCTCGAAATAACAATTCCAATGGGATATGCTCGAAAAACATCGGCTTATTTGAAAAACCCAAACCATTGATAATCATTCCAGCCACTGTTTCACCCGCAGAAATAGATTCATCTTTGTGAATTCCGAGCTTTTCGTCAATCAATTCAATGATTTTTAAGTCTTTTATGACTCCAGTAATAATACCTAAGTGATCTAAACGTTCTATTGAGCAATTTGTAATCGACATTTTTTCTCCGAAATTTGGAAAATAATTGTGCAGATTTTAAATCATTTTTTTGCTAAACGGTGCTGCTCAATGTGGGTTAAACTGAAGGCATTTGTTGTACATGAAAACTTGCACGAACGGTTCTTAGGGGGAGCTGTGGCTGGTAACAATCATGGCTTATCCGATAACTCGTTCGGGTTTGAATTTCCATTATCATGGTGTAGGGTGTAGCATTATCATGGTGTAGGGTGTAGACTGACCAAAACCTTTCCTTTTCATTTCAGTTTGAGAGAATTATCATGGTTGCTGAACGTCACGAAATACTTTTCATCGATGCAAATGTCGTAGATAAACAAACGCTCATCGCGGACGTTGCACCCAACGTCAAAGTTGTTCTTCTTAACGGCAAAACCAATGCCATTTTTCAAATCGCGGCCGCGTTAAAAAATCAAACCAACCTCGATGCTATTCATATCATTTCGCATGGTTCATCAGGCGAATTAGAGTTCGCTAACGGCACATTAAACAACGACAACCTTTCACATTACATCTCACAACTGAAAAAAATCGGCAATTCATTGTCAAAAAATGGCGATATTTTGCTTTATGGTTGCGATGTCGCAAAAGGGGCGGAAGGCAGCGCATTCATTAAATCGTTGGCGAAAGCTACCTCGGCGGATGTAGCAGCAAGTAGCGATACCACGGGCGTAGCAAGTTTAGGCGGCGATTGGAAGTTGGAAAAGTCGAATGGTGTGATTGAAAGCAAGGCTTTTGCATCGGCGGATTATGCTCACACTTTCGCTGCACCAGCGGGTACCGTGATTTATAACGCTGCAAATGGACATTATTACGGAATCGTTAGTTCAACTGGAACATTTGATCATGCCGTTACGGATGTACTTACTCATTCAACAGCCGAATGGACAGCACATTTACTGACAATCAATGATGCGACCGAACAAAGTTTTGTTACGACGAATTTCCCTAGGGCTACTGGTTCCGGTGGATTAGGTTTTATCAGCAATTTCGTTTCTTGGATAGGCGGCAAACAAGTTTCGGCCGGCAATAATCAATGGATTACAAACGAGCCTTTTTCGTACACTAATTTTGCTACAAGTGAACCAGGCACAGGTGATTATGGTTTTGTGCTTCGTGGCAGTGATTTCAAATGGACGGCTGAACCTAAAAGTGGTTTTGGTAGCACTTACGCCGAATACTTAGTTGAGTATGAATCACCAAATATAAGCAAAACAATCGCTCAAACATTCCCCGAAGGTACCAGTTCCGCATTAGCTTCTAAAACTAATTACGATGGGATGTCGAATTTATCGGAATTAACTGTTGAAATGTGGGTAAAAACAGCCGATACAACCGGCAGTCTTTTATCGTGGGCAGCTTCAGGAATCGGCAATGATTTTTTGTTGGAAATTACATCGACATCAACGTTTGAGATTTGGGTGGGTAATAAAAAATATGTTGTAGATACCAACGGAGCCAGAAATGTATCCGATAACACTTGGCATCATTTAGCGGCAACATGGACAACAGCAGGTACGGTTAATCTTTATGTTGATGGCACGGCTTATACCGCGACGCTTGGGTACAAGCAATCAGGAGAGCAATATGATGCCTATGCCAGTGCCTTAACTAATACTACAGCTATTTCTCATGACCGATTATTACTCGGCAACGACCAAGATATGGTCAGCGGCGTTATTAGTGCGTTAAATCCAGACCAAACGTTTAGTGGCAGTATGGATGCAGTAGCTATTTGGAATACCGCGAAAACCTTCGGATCAACGACTTATAAAACTGCCATTTCTGGAAGTGAAACGGGTTTAGTCAATTATTGGTCGATGGATCAAAGTACGGGGGCGTTGGTTGATAGCACAGGAGGCGCGAACTTAACAACAGACAGAACGACAGAAGGATTAACCACTAAAACGCTTGATGTTACGTCAGATGCGACGGTTAATGTAAATGAAAACGTTGACACTTCTACTCCGGTTTATACGATTGCTTCAAATACGGGACAGGGACGTTATGCGAGTGTTGTTTATTCAATTTCAGGTACAGATTCAGGGCTGTTTAATGTTGACGCATCAACAGGTGTAATTAAATTTAATACCTCGCCAAATTATGAATCGCCTTTAGATAGTGGGGCAAATCGTGTTTATGATTTAACGGTGACGGCTACAGGAAAAGACCATTCAAATGTTGCAATCGATGCCGCAAGTCGGAGTTTGGCGATTACCTTAGAAGATGTGAATGAAGCTCCGACGCTGGTCACATTGTCTAATGCGACCACCACGTTAGCTGAAAATACCAGCACCGCGAGCCGCATTAAAGTTGTGGATATTACCGTAACCGATGATGCACTCGGTACCAATACCTTGAGCTTGACGGGTACGGATGCCAGTTCTTTTGAAATTGACGACCATGTACTGTATTTGAAAGCCAGCACCACGTTGGATTATGAAA
>CAIQZX010000041.1 GCA_903876445.1 uncultured Pseudomonadota bacterium
CCAAGAGAACAGTGTTAGGATTCGCCACAAAAATCAAAAACAACCCGAGGTCTATCGGGGGCTAGTCTGTGAAGTGAACGGTGTGGTAATGCCGTCAGCAGCAGAAACCAGCAGGTAATAGCGATATACGCCTGCTCCTGAATTAAATCAGGAATCCCCGTTCCCTTTAGGGTGGGGAGGATGTCAAATGCAACACCACAGCAATCATTGCTTGACCTGGACGAACAAACATTATTGAATCTAACACTATTTAGCTCAATTTAAAGTCACTGCCAGCGGTTGTCATGTCCGCATAAAATAATTTGGAATTATGAAAGAAAATATATTTGATGTCCTGATGTACCTTTTCGAAAACTATATGGACGATGACAGTGAAATCCCTCCTGATAATGACGCAGTGAAAACTGAATTGTTAGAAGCGGGTTTTGGTCATAAAGATGTGGTTCGAGCCTTTGATTGGCTTGAGTCACTGGCTCTTGAAGATGTCGATATTGCGCCGCAAGCTTTGTCATCATTTCGCATTTTTAGTCCATTTGAGAGAGAACGTTTGGATGTCGAATGCCAGAATTTAATTATGACGTTAGAACACGCCGGCATTTTAAATTCAATTAGCCGTGAATTAGTTTTAGATCGTGCCATTGCACTCGAAGAAATAATAACTATTGATAAATTGAAATGGATTGTGTTGATTGTTTTACTTAATCAACTCGATGAAGAATTGGCGTTAGCCAGAATGGAAGATATTGTTTATGACTTGTTGCCAACTTATGTGCATTAAAAATTTTGAATCGAATGGAACTGATTAAATGAGTAAAAATCTTGTCATTGTTGAATCCCCCGCAAAAGCCAAAACTATCGAAAAATATCTGGGAAAAGATTTTCAAGTGCTTGCTTCTTATGGTCACGTTCGTGATTTAGTTCCGAAAGAAGGGGCTGTTGATACGCAAAACGATTTTGCGATGAAATACGAAATTGTCGAGCGTAATCAGCGACACATTCAAGCTATTACGAAAGCATTAAAACCTGCCGACACGCTTTATTTAGCGACTGATCCGGATAGAGAAGGAGAAGCGATTTCTTGGCATTTATTAGAATTGTTAAATGACAAGAATTTATTGCAAGATAAAGTTGTTCATCGCGTTGCTTTTCATGAAATTACCAAAAAGGCTGTCACAGAAGCGATTGCAGCGCCATCGGAACTTAATTACGATTTAGTTCATGCACAACAAGCTCGTCGTGCTTTAGATTATTTAGTGGGTTTCAAATTATCACCATTATTGTGGAAAAAAATTCGGCGCGGTTTATCGGCGGGTCGCGTACAAAGTCCTGCTTTGCGTTTAATCGTTGAACGTGAATTACAAATTGAAGCCTTTAAAACTCGTGAATACTGGTCAGTGGATGCGGCGGTTTTCGCGTTAGAGCAAGCATTTAAAGCAAAACTCACCCATTTTTCTGGTGAAAAAATATCACAATTCAGTATTGATAATGAAGATTTAGCGACAACGACACGACAAATTTTGCTTGATGATGCAAATGGTAAATTAACCGTTGCAAAAATCGAAAAGAAACAACGTAAGAGTAATCCCGCGCCACCATTCATTACATCAACATTGCAACAAGAAGCCGCGCGGAAATTAGGTTTTACAACCAAACGCACGATGACGGTTGCCCAACAACTTTATGAAGGCATTGATGTTGGTGGAGAAACAGCCGGTTTAATCACTTATATGCGTACCGATTCGGTAAACTTATCAAAAGATGCTGTGGATGATATTCGCGCTTTAATTGCTGAAATGTATGGCGAGGTGAATGTACCTAAAGAGCCAAATGTTTATAAAACAAAATCAAAAAATGCCCAAGAAGCGCATGAAGCAGTGCGTCCAACTTCGGCACGTCATTTGCCAAGCAAGATTCAATCTTTTTTGACGGCAGAACAATTTAAACTTTATGAACTTATTTGGAAACGCACTATTGCTTGCCAAATGATTCATGCAACATTAAATAGCGTTGCTATTGATTTGAGTTGTAATGATGGAATGCACGTTTTCCGCGCAACGGGTTCATCTGTCGCCATCGCGGGTTTTATGGCGGTTTATTTAGAAGGCAAGGATGATTCTAAAGAAGGGGATGATAAAGAAAACTTTTTACCGGCATTAAAGGAAGGTGATGCGGTTCAACTAAACGATGTTTTGATTGCTCAACATTTTACCGAACCGCCACCACGTTACGGCGAAGCAAGTTTAGTCAAAGCCTTAGAAGAACATGGTATTGGTCGCCCTTCAACGTATGCGTCCATTATTTCAACATTGCAAAATAGGGAATACGTCACGCTTGAAACGAAACGCTTTCGCCCGACTGATGTGGGGAGAATCGTAAATAAGTTTTTGACAGAACATTTCACGAAATATGTGGATTATAGTTTTACCGCGAACTTAGAAGATGAATTAGATGCCGTGGCGCGGGGTGAAAAAGCGTGGATTCCGTTAATGGAAAATTTCTGGAAACCATTTGGTGAATTAGTCATTGAAAAAGAATCTACTGTGCAACGTAAAGATGTTACGCAAGAAGCGATTGATGAACTTTGCCCGCAATGTAACAAGGCATTATCAATCCGTTTAGGTCGTAATGGGCGTTTTATTGGTTGTACAGATTATCCAACTTGTAATTACACGCGAAATTTGAACGATGCGGTTTCTAATGAACCCGAATTAGTTGAAGGGCGCGAATGTCCAGAATGTCGTTCGCCATTACTGTACAAAAGCAGTAAATTTGGAAAATTTATTGGTTGCACAGGTTATCCAGAATGTCGTTATATTGAACCGATCGAAAAGCCAATTGATACCGGCGTGAGTTGTCCGCAATGTACTAAAGGACAAATTTTTAAGCGTAAAGCTCGCAGTGGAAAGATATTTTATTCATGTGAAAACTATCCAGCTTGTGATTACGCGCTTTGGAATGCGCCAATTAACGAGCCTTGTCCAAAATGTAACTGGGCATTATTAACACTGAAAGAAAGTAAAAAACATGGCATTCAGAAAATCTGTCCACAGAAAAACTGTGACTTTGCAGAAACGGTTGAAGTAGAACAAGCGGAATAGAAACGACGTTTTTTCTGGCGTAATCACGGCGAGATTGCCGTGATTACAGTTGAGAAATCAACCTGCCTTTAATTTTGCAACAAGTTGATTGATTAAATTATCGGGTTTAAAAGGTTTTACAATGTAAGATGTAATGCCAACTGAGATTGCTTCTTTTACTTTTTCGCCATCTGAAGAAGAAGTCAGCATAATCCAAGGTGGTGTAGCTAATTTATCGTCTTCTTTAACCGCTTGATACAACTCAATACCACTCATGCCAGGCATATTCCAATCGCAAATGACCACGTTAATTTTAACTTTCGCCATCATCATTAACGCTTCACGACCACCTGGAACGTCAAAAACATGAGCGAAACCGGCTTCGCGCAAAATCGCTTTTGTTAAAGTACGCATTGAAGCGGCATCATCAACAATAAGAATCTTTTTTTGTAACATCTCTGGTGATATATCCATTTTATTTTCCTAAGGGCTATGTAGTTTAGTTTGATTTCACGGTGCGTGGTGCTACTGCTTGAACTTCATTTTACAATATCCAAAACAAACCGACAAATTGATTGTAAAAATAACGATAAAAAATCTTTTTTCATCTAACATATTAAAAGCAACCAATTTTTTAACTTACTTACACTTTAAAAATCATGTTACGAATCACTGAACTTAAACTTCCGCTTAATCATTCAAAAATTGATTTGCAAACTGCCGTGTTGCATCGACTGAAAATTGATTTAAATAAATTTATTAGTTGTCATATTTTTCGACAAAGTCATGACGCACGAAAACGTAACGATATTAAAATGGTTTACACGGTTGATGTTGACGTTAAAGATGAAGCTGAAATTCTAGCGGAATTTATTGATGATATTTATATCAATCAAACACCTGACACCGAATATCGTTTAATTACACACGCGGCAATGACAAATAAAATTCGCCCAATCGTTATAGGATCTGGACCTTGTGGATTGTTAGCGACATTGATTTTGGCGCAAATGGGTTTTAACCCAATTATGTTGGAACGGGGAAAATCTGTTCGTGAGCGAACAAAAGATACGTTTGCTTTATGGCGGAAACGCCAATTTAACGCAGAATCGAATGTTCAGTTTGGTGAAGGTGGTGCAGGGACATTTTCGGATGGCAAACTTTATACTCAAATCAAAGATCCGAATCATTATGGACGAAAAGTATTGCAGGAATTCGTGAAAGCGGGCGCACCACCTGAAATTTTATATTTAGGTAAGCCGCACATCGGTACCTTTCGATTGGTTTCAATGGTTGAACAAATTCGCGCCACAATTGAATCATTAGGTGGCGAAATTCGTTTTCAGAATCGTGTTGATGAATTACTTATTCAAAATGGAAAAGTAACCGGTGTGCAATTAGCGAATGGTGGAATTCTTGAAAGTTCACATATTGTTTTAGCGATTGGTCACAGCGCACGCGATACATTTGCAATGTTAAATCGCGTTGGCGTTTACATGGAAGCGAAACCCTTTTCGATGGGTTTTCGCATTGAGCATCCGCAATCCTTAATTGATAAATGCCATTTCGGAAGTAGCGCAGGACATCCATTATTGGGCGCGGCGGATTATAAGTTAGTTCATCATTGTAAAAATGGACGATCTGTTTATAGTTTTTGTATGTGTCCGGGTGGAACAGTTGTGGCGGCGACTTCCGAAGAAGGTCATGTTGTTACGAATGGAATGAGTCAGTATTCGCGTAACGAACGAAATGCAAATAGCGCGATTGTGGTTGGAATTACGCCAGAAATCGATTACCCCGAACACGTTTTAGCGGGTGTTGATTTACAGCGACATTGGGAACAACAAGCATTTTTGCTCGGCGGGGAGAATTATTCTGCGCCTGCTCAATTAGTCGGCGATTTCTTAACACAACAACCTTCAACACAATTTGGTTCAGTTGAACCTTCTTATACGCCGTCTGTGAAATTAGGCGATTTAAGTTATGCGTTACCGGATTATGCTGTTTCTGCAATTCGTGAGGCATTGCCTGTGTTTGATAAAAAAATAAAAGGTTTTGCGATGCACGACGCGCTTTTAACGGGTGTTGAAACACGCACTTCTTCGCCAATTAGAATTAAACGCAATGAAAAATTCCAAAGTTTGAATACTGTTGGATTATATCCAGCAGGTGAGGGCGCGGGTTATGCAGGAGGAATTTTATCTGCCGCCATTGATGGCATTAAAGTTGCCGAAGCGGTAGCGCGGGCGATTCAAAGCTAGGAGTTTTTAATATGTCAGCAGCTTGGGCGGGCGGCACGGATGCCATCATTGAACGAATGGATAAAATGACCGAACTTTTTATCAAAGAAACTCGTGAATCTATGTATCACGGTGAATCCGCTTTATATTGCGAAGAATGTGGCGAAGAAATTCCCGAAAAACGCCGTAAAGCGATTGCGTGCAAAACGTGTTTGGCTTGTCAAACAGCGTTGGAACAAAAATAACTCAAAACTGGAAAATTCAATTTATGCAAAATTTTACACCTTATTCCGCTTTTTTTGGTGGTAGTTTAATCGGCTTATCAGCGGCATTATTACTGTATTTAAATGGTCGCGTGGCGGGGATTTCTGGGATGATTGCCGGCGTAATGAATGCTCAAAAAAATACTCAAGATTGGCGATTATTTTTTTTAGGCGGACTTATTTTAAGTGCCGTGCTTTTCAATTTAATTGTTCCTCACACGCAAGCTGTTTACTCACGTTCATTTTTATTACTGATAATTTCAGGAATTCTAGTCGGTTTTGGTACACGTTTGGGAAATGGTTGCACGAGCGGTCATGCAGTCTGTGGCATGGCCCGACTTTCAATTCGCTCAATTGCCGCCACAATCACCTTTATGGGAATGGCAATTTTGACCGTTTTTATTACTCGCCATTTATTGGGGATTTCACAATGACAAAAAATATAGCCGGTTTATTTTGCGGCATTTTATTTGGATTAGGCTTAACGATTTCACAAATGAATAATCCGGATAAAGTGCTAGCTTTTTTGGATGTGAGGGGAGAGTGGGATGCAAGTTTAGCTTTTGTGATGGCAGGAGCGTTGATAACGTTAGCAACGTTACAACATTTTATTTTAAAACGTCAAAAACCTCTTTGTGATGCGGAATTTCATTTGCCAAAGCCCAATAATCCTATTGATAAACGTTTAATTTTGGGGGCGATGATTTTTGGAATAGGCTGGGGGTTGGTAGGTTTTTGTCCTGGGGCAGTTCTTGCCGCATTTGGCGATGGTAAAATAGAACCATTTCTATTTACGCTAGCCTTAGGCGCGGGTATGATGCTGTTCGATTGGTTCGATAAGGCAAAATAAAAAATTGGAGCGTGGCAAATGAACAAATACTTAATTCACATTTTTTTTATTCTTACAATTAGCATCGCAAGTTTTCTCATCTTTGATCGCGTTAACACAGAACCGCCAATTGATAATTCATTGGCATATTCGGATTTTATTGAGCGTGTAAAAAACAAACAAGTTGATCGCGTTGAAATTATGGGGCAAGCGATTAAATTACGGACTTCCGATGGTGAAAGTTATGAAACTTTCAATCCTGGTGACGGGCATTTAATCGACGATTTACTTGCTGCCGATGTTCAAATTCGGACAAAAATGCCGCAAAAACAATCTATGCTAATGCAAATTTTCATCGCATGGTTTCCGATGTTATTGATGATTACGGTATGGGTTATTTATATGCGTCGTAATCAAGGTTATGGTGGCAATGGCTTTGGTAAAAGTAAAGCGCGTATGCTTGAAGAAGATAAATTAACAATTAAATTCACAGATGTTGCGGGTTGTGAAGAAGCAAAAGAAGATGTTGCGGAATTGGTTGATTTTCTTGCTGCACCACAAAAATTCCAACAATTAGGTGGACAAATTCCACGCGGTATTTTGATGGTTGGTCCTCCTGGAACGGGTAAAACGTTAATTGCAAAAGCCATTGCTGGCGAAGCCGGCGTGAAATTTTTTAGCATTTCGGGTTCGGATTTTGTTGAAATGTTTGTGGGTGTTGGCGCATCACGGGTACGCGATATGTTCGCTCAAGCAAAAGAACATTCCCCTTGCATTATTTTCATTGATGAAATCGATGCGGTTGGACGACAACGCGGCGGTGTTGGAATGGGTGGCGGTAACGACGAACGCGAACAAACATTAAATCAACTTCTCGTGGAAATGGACGGTTTTAATGGTAATGAAGGTGTTATTGTAATCGCCGCGACAAACCGCGCCGATGTATTGGACAAAGCCTTATTGCGTCCGGGACGTTTTGACAGACAAGTAAATGTTGGCTTACCTGACGTGCGCGGACGTGAACAAATTTTAAATGTTCATATCAAAAAAGTTCCCGCCGCAGAAGACGTGGTTTTATACGATTTAGCGCGTGGTACACCCGGTTTTTCAGGTGCAGATTTAGCAAACATTGTGAATGAAGCCGCATTACTTGCAGCCCGTTCTAACAAAAAAGAAGTCAGCATGAGCGATCTTGAAAAAGCGAAAGACAAAATTCTGATGGGCGCAGAAAAACGCACTATGGTGATGTCGGAAGAAGACAAATTTCTTACCGCGTACCACGAAGCTGGACATTGTATTGTGGGCGAATTATCTCCCGAACACGATTCCGTTTACAAAGTTAGTATCATGCCGCGTGGTCGTGCGTTGGGAATCACGATGTTTTTGCCTGACCAAGATCAATACAGCGCAAGTAAACGCAAATTAGAAAGCCAAATCGCCAGTTTATTTGGTGGACGGATTGCAGAATTGATTATTTACGGCGGCGATCGTGTCACAACGGGCGCATCGAATGACATTGAACGCGCAACTGAATTGGCTCGCAATATGGTAACGCGCTGGGGCTTTTCAGAAAAATTAGGCACGATGGTTTACGGCGAAGAAGGCGGCCAGCCTTTTATGGGTTATTCATCAAAAGGTGGAAAAGTATCAGAATTGGTTTCACAACAAATTGATGAAGAAATTCGCGCTGTCATCGATGCAAATTACCAACGCGCAGAACAGATTTTGAAAGATAACGTTAACATTTTGCACAACATGGCGAAAGCGTTAATGAAATGGGAAACAATCGACAAAACCCAAATCGATGCGCTCATGGCAGGGAAAGAACCATTGCCACATCCTGAATTTCCAACGTCTGAAATTGTTTTGGCAAAAGCGGAATAACGATGAAAATAACGCTTTATCACAATTCACAGTGCAGTAAATCTCGACAAACGTTAGCGTTATTGCAAGAAAAAGGCGTTGATGTTTCGATTATCGAGTATTTAAAAGTACCGTTGACGATTGCGGAATTAGAAATTATCGCCCAAAAATTAGATTTAGAACCACGTCAATTTATGCGGCAAGTTGAAGCAGAATATAAAACTGAAAATCTCGCCGCCGAAGATTTAACGTACCAGGATTTATTAGAAGCGATTGTAAAACATCCGCGTCTGTTGGAACGTCCGATTGCAATAACCGAAAAGAAGGCAGTAATCGGTCGTCCACCTGAAAATGTATTGGCGTTATTAGTGTGAAAAAAGAGTATTTTTATTGGTTAGCAATAATCGCATTTTTGGGTTTATTCGGTTTGTTGATGCTTTGGCAAACCGTTTTATTTCCATCGGCAAGATTTCCGGTCGCGTTACTTTTATTGCTTAACATCACGCCATTATTGATTCCAATGCGTGGTTTTTTGAATGGCAATAAAAAAAGTTGCTCGTGGATGGCTTATATTAGTTTGTTTTATTTAATACATGGCGCGGTCGAATCTTACGCGAATGTTGATGAGCGTTGGCTTGCGGGTTTAGAAGTGTTTTTAAGTCTGCAACTCTTTTTTGGTGCAGCATTTTATGTTCGTCTTCTTAGTCGTTCTGATTCTCGCGTTTAACATAGATTTTTGGACATAAAAAAGCCGCCGTTTCACATAAAGAAACGGCGGCTTTTTTGTAGCCTTAAAGTACGGTTACTTCTTCAGCTTGTGGACCTTTTTGACCTTGAGTCACAGTGAATTGGACTTTTTGTCCTTCATCTAATGATTTGAAGCCTGATCCAGCGATGTTACGGAAGTGGACAAATACATCTGGACCACTTTCTTGTTGAATGAAACCGAAACCTTTTTCAGCGTTGAACCACTTAACTGTACCTGTTGCCATTGTTGTAGCCTTTTTTAAAAAATTTTGAAAACCCTTTCGGGCGGTGGAGCTGTGAAATTAAAGATTACTTCATGGTTTAAGCAGGACGAGCGGTACAACTAAAACTTCGTAGAGATAAGCATAACGGTAAATCTATTTCGAGCTGGTAATGATTCTATAGAGCAGACCTGTCAAAGTCAATGTTTTCGTATTTTTACCTATTATTCCCAGCAATCTGTCGTCTTTACCGCCCCTTTTATACTCGTAGAATCGAGTGTTAAATCACCACATTCATCGCCAATTTGCGAGCCAAAAGGGGTCGCTTTTAATGTGTAATTACTTGCTGTAAGCCTTGAAATACTTAGTGTGTAAGTCTTTTTGTTGGTGCAGACAGAAGTTGTCGTGTCACAATCACTTGGAACTTGATTTGAAAAAATCGCGGTCGTTGCCGTTCCAAGCGTCACGCCCGTGTAATTATTGTTATTTTCAACACGCCATTGTTCCATTGCTGCAGCAAGTGACATTAAAGCCGATTCTGCTTCAGCACGTTTTGTTTTTTGGATGTGTTTAACATAACTGGGATAAGAAACACTTGTTAAAATTCCAATGATTGTCATGGCAATAAGCAATTCAACTAAGGTAAAACCGGTTTGTTTCGTTTTCATCGATTTAGCTCCGAGATACCCCTTCCTTTAGGTGGTGGAGGAAAGGAGTGCTTTTGATTTTCGTTAGTCATAAATAATTCTTCGTGTTAAGTTTTGTTTTTCACATTTAATATGTTAAATTGTGAGGCATGAAAAA
>CAIQZX010000042.1 GCA_903876445.1 uncultured Pseudomonadota bacterium
CAATCAATTCAATGATTTTTAAGTCTTTTATGACTCCAGCAATAATACCTAAGTGATCTAAACGTTCTATTGAGCAATTTGTAATCGACATTTTTTCTCGGAAATTTGGAAAATAATTGTGCAGATTTTAAATCATTTTTTTGCTAATCGGTGCTGCTCAATGTGGGGTTTCATATTGAAAATCTACTTTTCTTTTTAAGATATTTTTGTGTGCCATAATTTTATCCATAAATAATTAAAAACATTTGTTTGTGCAAGGCAGTTTTCATTGATCGAACTTACTCACAATTTTATAGAACTTTTCTCTAAATCTTGAATTTAACCTTTAGAGCAAGGTATGTGGCAAAATATCAACCTTTGATAATTTTTATAAAATGGAGTGGCGATGCTGTATCATTCAAGCCATGTATGCCTAAATGACATTTGTCGGAATCTCCACAACTGGGTATTTGCTATGTTTATTGCATCGATCCAGTACACTTCAAGAATTATTTGCTTTCTGAAAGGGATATAAATTGACACAAATAAAATCAAAAAAACGAGTTGCCGATCATGGTGAAGTGTTCACGTCAGAACGTGAAGTGAATGCCATGCTGGATTTAGTAAAACCTGAAACTGAAAGAATTGATTCTCGTTTTTTAGAACCAGCCTGTGGAAATGGTAATTTTTTAGCTGAAGTGTTGAGAAGAAAATTAGCCGTTGTAAAAGAACGATATGCTAAAAGCCAAATTGAATTTGAACGATATGCTGTGTTGGCTATTTCAAGTATCTATGGTGTTGATATTTTAGAAGATAACGCTGTTGAGTGCCGTAATCGGTTGTTCAAAATCTTTGAGAAAATTTACACTGATCTATATGGTGAAAAATGCAAAGAAGAGTGTTTAAAGTCAGCTGAGTTTATCTTTAACAGAAATATCCTTTGGGGTGACGCATTAGATTTTACAAATCCTGTCAGCAAACAACCTATCGTGTTTTCTGAATGGAGTGCTGTAAATGGAAGTCTAATTAAACGCAGGGATTACATTTTCAAATTTTTAGTAGAAAAAAGTCATCAATTTTCACTTCTTAATGATGAAGGCGAGATGGGGCAAATTGACGAACCAGTAAAAGACTTTCCACTCATTCATTTTTTAGAACTCGGTCAACAAGATGATGCAGATAAATTACAATCCTGATGTTTTAACTTGTCTTGCAAATCTTAGTAATGACGAGGTATTCACACCACCAAGTTTAGCAAATGATATTTTAGACCTGTTACCAGCAGATATTTGGAGTAATCCTGACGCTAAGTTTCTTGACCCTGTTTCTAAAAGTGGAATTTTCCTTCGTGAAATGGCAAAAAGATTGGTTGTCGGATTGGAGCAAAAAATCCCAGATAAACAAGAACGAATAAATCACATACTAAAAAACCAGCTTTATGGCATTGCAATCACAGAATTGACGGCTTTGTTATCAAGAAGAAGTGTTTATTGTTCCAAAACGGCTAATAGCGAATACTCAGTTTGTGATCAGTTCGATAATGAACAAGGCAATGTAATTTATAAATCCATTCAACACACTTGGAAAGATGGCAAATGCAGTTATTGTGGAGCAAGTAAAGACGTTTATCACCGTGACAAGGCATTAGAAACTTATGCCTACAATTTTATCCATACAGATAAACCAGAGAAATTATTTAATATGAAATTTGACGTTATTGTTGGAAATCCGCCTTACCAATTAAATGATGGTGGTGGGACTGGTTCTAGTGCTAAACCTATCTATAATTTGTTCATAGAACAAGCAAAAAAATTAAAACCTCGCTATTTGACTATGATTGTACCAGCTCGTTGGTATTCAGGTGGAAAAGGTCTGGATAATTTTAGAGATGAAATGTTACAAGATCATAGAATTAGTGTGTTAGTTGATTATGTTGATTCGAGAGATTGTTTCCCAGGTGTAGATATTGCGGGTGGTGTTTGTTATTTTCTCTGGGAAAAAGATAGAAATGGAATTTGTGATGTAACAACAGTCAGAAAAAATACCATAATCAAAGATCAAAGATTTTTAGGAGAATTTGATACTTTTATCAGAGACAATGTTTCTATTGGAATTATTAGAAAAATAAAAAGTCAGCATAGCTCTTTTTTGGATCGTGTTGTCTCAAGCAGAATGCCATTTGGATTACCTTCTAATCAAAATTTTGAATCAGATGGTGACTTGGTTTTAATTTCTAGTTCTGGTACTGGAAATATTTCTAAGAAAAAAATAACTAGCAATGTTGAGCTGATTGACAAATGGAAAGTTCTTTTGTCAAAAGCATCTAATGATCATGGAGGGCAACCAGACAAGGACGGGAAGAGAAGAATCTTCTCTAAGATAGAAGTCATGCCTCCAGGTACTGTATGTACAGAATCTTATCTAGCTGTAGGAAAATATGAATCAGAACTAGAGGCTTCAAATATGGTTACATATTTACAAACGAGTTTTTGCAGATTTTTAGTTTCCACCATTTTATTAACTCAGAATATTACAAAAGGAAAATTTGCTTTTGTACCCGATCTTGATATGACAGAAACCTGGTCAAATGACAGGCTATTCGATTTATTTAATATCAACGAACAAGAAAGGGATTTTATATTTCAAACAATTAGACCAATGTAATTAAATATGTACAGAAAAAAATTTGGACTTAAAGAACAAATAAAATTTGATTCTGAAGCTGATTATTATCAGTTTCTTGGTTTTCTAGCAAAAAATAATGGGGCAACTAATATAGTCTGGGAAGAAAATGATGATCAAGGAGCATGGGGGCAGGAAGGCAGAATTGAATTTTTTTCAAAAACGCCAATTTCTCTTCGTGTGTCACTAAAGCATACAAAAGGTAGAGGTGGTGCTATGGTATCAAGAGTTAATTGCAATGATTTTGTGAGAAACATAGCTAATTCACATGGCTTTATTTATGGAAAATACCAAAATATAGAGAAAATAAGAGCAACTGTACCACTTAATTTTAAAAAGGATTTTGATCATGGATTACTTTTATAGAAAAAAAATGGCTAGTTTTTTTCCACCACGTCCCTCGGCTAATCCTACAATTTATGCTTATGAATTGGTGGGCGTAGATGAACATAAGGGCTTATTAAAAGTAGGTTTTACAGACCGTGATGCAAAAACTCGTGTAGCTGAACAGCTAAAAACCAGTGCAGTAAAGTACAAAATTGTATTTGAAGAATCTGCTATGCGTAATGATGGTAGTTCTTTTACTGACCACGATGTACACCGTTATTTGCGAAAAAAAGGAATTAAGAACCCAGAAGGTGAATGGTTCAAATGTACTGTAAAGGAAGTTACAGCGGCTGTTTTAGCAGTTAAAAGTGGGGTAAGGAATGAAGATAACCGCACATTAGATTTTGGAATGCGACCTGAGCAACAGGAAGCAGTAGACAAAGCCATTTCTTATTTCAAAAGTTTTAAAGCTGAAAATGCAGATAAAACACCCCATTTTCTATGGAATGCAAAAATGCGTTTCGGAAAAACATTTGCTAGTTATCAATTAGCAAAAAAAATGGGGTGGTCAAAAATTTTGGTTTTAACGTTTAAACCTGCTGTACAAAGTGCTTGGGAAGAAGATTTACAATCTCATGTTGATTTCAAAGGTTGGCAATTTATTTGCCGTAATGGCTTAACTTTTGATGATGCCGATAAAACTAAACCAATTATTTGTTTTGGTTCATTTCAAGATTTTTTAGGACGAAATAAAAAAACTGGTGGAATTAAAACAAATAATGAATGGGTTCACTCAACAAATTGGGACTGTGTCATTTTTGATGAATACCATTACGGTGCATGGAGAGAAAGTGCCAAAGAGCTGTTTGAAGCAGAAGGTAAAAAAGAACTAGAGTTTGGTGAGGGCGAAGGGATTGAATACTTTGATGAGGAGATATTGCCAATCACTACCAATCATTATCTTTACTTATCTGGTACACCATTTAGAGCTATTGCGTCAGGTGAATTCATTGAAGAACAAATTTTCAACTGGACTTATTCAGACGAGCAAAGAGCCAAAAATAATTGGACAGAAGATAAAAACCCTTATGCTTCATTGCCTAGAATGGTGATGCTGACTTATCAGTTACCAGATTCCATTCGAGAAATAGCAATGAAGGGAGAATTCAATGAATTTGATTTGAATACCTTTTTCTCTGCGGAAGGTGATAAAGAAAAAGCTCATTTTAAATATGAAGATGAAGTTCAGAAATGGCTAGATTTGATTCGTGGCTCATTCGATGAAACCACTATTGATAATCTAAAAATGGGAGCTAATAAGCCACCGTTCCCATTTTCTCATGCTCCGTTATTAAAAGTTCTTAATCATACTTTTTGGTTTTTACCTACAGTGGCTGCTTGTTATGCCATGTCTAATTTATTGAGCCAACGCCAAAATAAGTTTTACCATGAATATGATGTTGTGGTTGCCGCTGGTATAAGTGCTGGAATTGGAATAGAGGCTTTACCACCTATTTTAGCCGCAATGACTGACAATCCTTTGAATTCAAAAACGATTACATTATCTTGTGGAAAACTAACAACTGGAGTTTCTGTAAAACCTTGGACTGGGATATTTATGCTCCGCAATTCTTCAAGCCCAGAAACTTATTTCCAAGCAGCATTTCGAGTGCAAACACCTTGGGTAATCAAAAACCCTCATAGTAAATCACCAAATTCAGAAGATATTTTAAAAGAAGAATGTTATGTTTTTGACTTTGCCCCAGACAGAGCATTAAGACAAATTGCAGATTATAGTTGCCGTTTAAACGTTGATGAATCAAATCCAGAGGCAAAAGTTGCTGATTTTATAAATTTTCTTCCTGTTCTAGCCTACGATGGCAGTTCAATGAAACAAGTTGATGCGGCTGGTATTTTAGATATGGCAATGAGTGGTACTACTGCTACTTTATTGGCTAGACGTTGGGAAAGTGCATTACTTGTAAATGTTGATAATAATACTCTTGCCCGTTTAATGGCGAATAAAGATGCTATGAATGCCCTTATGAGTATTGAAGGCTTTAGAAATCTTAATCAAGACATTGAAACCATTATTAACAAGTCAGAAGCAGTTAAAAAAGCAAAGAAAGAGGCTAATGATAAAGAGTTAAATCCTAAAGAAAAAAAGGAATTAACCGAACAAGAGAAAGAATACAAAAGCCTCCGAAAGCAAATACAGGATAAATTGATCAAGTTTGCAACTCGTATTCCTGTGTTCATGTATTTAACGGATTATCGTGAACGTTGCTTGAAAGATGTCATCACACAACTTGAACCTGGTTTGTTTAAAAAAGTAACAGGTCTAACTGTTTTTGATTTTGAATTATTAGTAAGTTTGGGCGTTTTTAATAGTGCCTTGATGAACGATGCAGTCTATAAATTTAAACGATATGAAGATGCTTCACTTGAATACATTGGCATTAACAAGCACAGCGAAGATGATGTTGGGCTTTATGATACTGTTTTAAGTAAAGAAGATTATGAAATTAATTTTTGATTTTTAAAACTCGTAGTGATTTAGCTATGTGTATTTTTTTGATTTGGATTTAATTAAAAAGGTTTTGTTGTTTGTTGCAGTGAATTAGCCGATTACATTCATCTATGTTTTCAATTTTGGCATAACATATCATGTCAGCCTTAATGCCTAACTTTTTAAACTGTTGTTGAAATCTTATTTTATCGGATTCTTCAAAATAACTGATTTGCCAAACTGTGTTTTTAAAATTTACTGATTGCAATATCCTTTTGAAATAAGGCATATCCACGTCCGACATCGAATGTCCAAGAATAATGACTTTATCAATTTCATTTAACGCCGTGAAAAAATCCCTGTTGTCACTGATAATTTTATCTGTTGGTTTGTAACTGAGCTTGAAATACTCGGCTATGCTTTGCTAGCCTTGTAAAATTCTAATGTCTTTATCCGCATCGTAACAGCTTAATTTTTCTTGTTTGATTGGGTTATCGCCATGACCTAAAATCAAACTTGAATTTTGATTTTCCGATTTGCCGTGAATGTGTAAGATGTTTTTGTCTGGTACAGCATAAAGCGACTGCAACGTTTGCGTGTAATTAAACGTTAAGTAGTGGCTGTCAGGACTTATAAAATGCAGTTTTTTGTTGTAATTACTCAAATCTATTTCAAAAATCCATTCGCTAAGTTTGCATTTCAAACTATCCGTCAACGCGGTGACAATTTTATCAATTTCATACTGATAATCATGGTGTCCTGAATCACGCCATTCATCATCTGAATATGACATCAAGTAACTTGATGTGTAATATTCAACAGAATCTTTATTTAAATCAGCTAATGCTGTTTCAAAATTACACCACAATTTATCTTCATACAAAGGCAGATGTGCCTTAATCGAATTAAGCAAGTCTTTGTCTTTCTCACTCAAAAATTCTCTAAAATCATCATATCTTGATGGAATTCCATGATGCAAATCAAAACCGTTGCCTATTACGAACAATGTTTTACTCATTTATCTGTTCCTAAAAATCTTTTTCCACAACAAATTTCCCCGCTTATGTCAACAACGGTTCAAATGTGACCCCTTTTGCTCAAAAAACAACGTTTGAAAACTGACCCCCTTGAGGTTAATTTGCTCCCAAATTGGAAGGAGCATTTCCAATACGTTTTTTATCTTTCAGTCGATAACTTTCTCCTGTAATCTGAACGATGTGGCAATAATGAAGAAGTCGATCCAGCATTGCAGCCGTTAATGTTTGGTCATTAGCAAAAGCATTAGCCCATTGGCTAAATGGTAGATTGCTCGTGAAAATGATGCTTCCTTTTTCATAACGTTTAGCGACGACGTTAAAAAAGAGATTGGCTTCTTCTCTACCAAATGGCAAATAACCGATTTCATCAATGACCAGTAACCTTAGCGCAAGAATCGAGCGTTGAAAATACGACTTTAAAACACCTTGTTGATGAGCCGCTTGAAGTTGCAGCATCAAGTCTGCAGCTGTCACAAATTGGGCTTTAATCCCTTGCATAATCGCACGATAAGCAAGCGAAATGGCGATGTGACTTTTTCCAACGCCGCTAGGTCCTAACAACACGATATTTTCAGCACGTTCAATAAATCCAAGCCCTGCCAGTTCATGAACGAGAGCTTTAGGTGTTCCCGTAGCAAAGTTAAAATCGTAATGGTCTAGCGTTTTGATACTGGGAAGATTTGCCATTTTTAACAACGTGTTTTTAGTTCGTGTTTTTTTCGCTTCTAATTCATCAAACAGCACTTGTTCTAAAAAATCAGCATAACTGACTTTGCGATGTTGTTTAACCAAGCCTCGACTGCTCCATTTGCACTTGCCACATCAAGTTGTAAGCCTTGAGCGCGAAAAGTAGCCGCCAATGGGGTAACAAAATAACGATTAAAGCGTTCTACTTTGCCTTTTGTTCTCGGTCTGTAAGGGCGACAAACCTTCGGCACAAAACCGTAGTCTTTTGATAACTCAAGCAATTTTGGATGCCATCGATGATTTCCTTCTCCATAAGCATCACGCTCTAAAATGATACTTTTCGCGTTATCAAACAAAATTTCTTTTGG
>CAIQZX010000043.1 GCA_903876445.1 uncultured Pseudomonadota bacterium
ACATTTTAAAAGAAGCATTGCGAGTTAGCGATGCTATACGAACGCCGAGTGAATGTCAGACTGTCTAGGCTTTGCCAAAACAGCTATTTGCGTTGAAGCGTTTAGGAAACTTTATATACTTTTATATTGTTTTCATAACTATGCAAGCATTTCAACAAACACAGGAAATCACACCATGACAAATCAAATGCCAACTGGCACTGCAACAGCAAAATTAAATAATGGCGCGTTTAATACGCCAACGATTTTTAGCCGTGCTGAATTATTACAAGGTTTTACCGATGCGGATAACGACCCATTGCGTGTAGCACTTGTAACGACAGAAAACGGCAACCTAACAGAAAATGCTAACGACACATTTACCTTTACACCCGACAATGGATTTAGTGGCGTGGTGTCAATCGATTATGTGATTAGTGATAACAACGGCGGCGAAATTAACGCGATGCAATCCTTTAACATTTCGGCAGCTAATCAAGCCCCAACCGGTTCAGCGACAACAAAATTAGCGGATGGCAAAGCAAATGTGGCTTATACCATTCAGAATGCGGATTTATTACAAGGCTTTTCTGATGCCGATAACGATTTATTGCGTGTCGCGTTAGTCACGGCTGAAAATGGCGAAATTCGTGATAACAATAATGGCACGTTCACATTTACACCTGATAAAGACGCGAGCGGCTTGGTAACGTTGGATTATGTGATTAGCGATAATAACGGTGGTGAAATCAATGCGTCACAATCGTTTAATTTAATCGCCGACGCGCCACCGGTTGCAATCGCAACAAATCACGCGCCAACCGGTGCAGCGAGTGCGAATTTAGCAAGCGGCACGGCGAATACGAATTACACAATTAACGCGGCGGATTTATTACAAGGTTTCCGTGATGCCGATAAAGATACGTTATCAATCAGTAATTTGACGGCAACAAATGGCAAACTTACCGCGAATTTCGATAATACTTGGACATTTACCCCGACGGCGAATTACAACGGGCTAGTGAATTTGAACTACAACGTGATTGATGGCAAAAACGGCACGGTAAATGGCTGGCAAAGTTTTGTTTTGCAAACAGCAACAGCACCGATAACGAACATTGAAAATCCCGTTGAACCAATCGAACAACCTACTAACACACCAACCGATGAAAATCATCGTGCAACCGGCGAAGTGATTATTGAAGGAACGTTAAAAGTGGGTAAAGTGTTGACCTTGCTGAATTCGATTGACGATGAAGATGGCGTGGGCGATTTTAATTATCAGTGGCTATCAAATGGTCAGCCAATAAAAAATGCGATCCAAGAAACCTATAAATTAACCAAAGCCGATGCGGGTAAAAAAATCAGTGTTGCGATTGATTACGTTGACGCGCTGAATAATAACGAAAGCAAAACAAGTCTCGAAACCGAGAAAGTTCAAGTTGGAATTGTCATAAATGGTTTTACCGCGAAAACAAAACCCGCCACGAAAGATGCCGATAAAATTATTGGAGCAGCAAAAAATGATGAATTAACCGGTTTGGCTGGAAATGACACATTACGCGGCGAAGCGGGTAACGATATTTTAAACGGCAACGAAGGTAATGATTCACTCGATGGCGGAAATGGAAACAATGAATTGTACGGCGATGACGGTAATGACATTTTAAATGGCGGCAGCGGTCAGGATTTATTAGAAGGCGGTAACGGTGATGATAAATTAACCGGAAATGCCGGCAACGATACGTTAAATGGTGGCGTGGGCGCAGATAAAATGGACGGCGGCGCAGGTGATGATTATTACGTTGTCGATAATGTTAAAGACAGCGTGACCGAAACAGATAAAAATCTAAAAACCGGCGGCAACGATACGATTGAAACGTCTTTAGACGGTTATGTTTTAGGTAAAAATCTCGAAAATTTAGTGTTAGCGGGCATTAAAAATATCAACGGTTCAGGCAATGAATTAGCGAATACCATTACGGGAAATGTTGGCGATAACATTTTAAACGGCGGCATAGGCAACGATAAATTGATGGGTGGACGTGGCGCGGATCAGCTAGACGGTGGTTTAGGTGTCGATACGCTAATCGGCGGCGAAAATGACGACACTTATTTAATTAACAATCTCGAAGACAAAATTGTCGAAGACAAAAATGGCGGTGAAAATGATCAAATTCTTTCTAGCGTTACGGTAGATTTAGGGCGTTTCGATAACATCGAAATTTTGACGTTATCGGCAATTAAAACCACTAAAGAATTAAACGGCACCGGCGATGCTTTCAATAATGTACTGCAAGAAAAAGAAGGTGGCGTTTTTGCCAATGACTTCAACGGAGCGGCGGGGAATGACACCATAAATGGCGAAGGCGGCGATGACACATTAGAAGGTGGCGCGGGTAATGATGTATTAGATGGCGGTGATGGCAACGATATAGCTGTTTTTGCAGGCAACAAAGATGACTATGAAATTAAGCCGAATATCGACGTTGAAAATCAATTTATTATTAGCTACGTTGGGAATGACGAAACCGTTTTAGATGGCACAGATTATTTAAACAGTGTTGAAATGGTACGCTTTGCGGACGGTGATTCACAAGGTATTGATATTGTGGGGCTTCTCTCGTGAAAATAACCAAGTTCGCGCGGTATTTTTATTATGTGTTAGCAATGACGACCGCGTTAAATTTAACCTCCTGTAGCACCACACCAGAGCGCGAAACCCAAAAACCGCCTGTTCCGACCATTCCAAAAGCAAAAGAAATTTTGCCACCACCGCAAACACCGCAAAAAGTTGACCCCGCGCGTCCCGCTGTAAAACCACCATTACCTGAAGCAGTCAAACCGCCGTTGCCGTTGACCACAAAACCCATTTCGCCGACCAATCAAAACGTGAGATATTTTGTCCGTCAAATGATAGGGAAACACCATTTTAAAGAGCGTGAATTAACAGAATTATTAGAATCGGCGGTTATTAAAGACAGCATTTTAAAACAAATTTCGTCCCCTTCCGAAGGCTTGCCGTGGCATAAATACCGCAAAATTTTTCTCACCGAGGCACGCATTGAAGGAGGCGTGAAATTTTGGCGTGAAAATGAACAAGCCTTAGCCGCCGTATCGGAAGAAACCGGTGTCGCACCTGAAATTATTGTGGCAATTATTGGCGTTGAAACCGGTTACGGTAAAAATATGGGCAACCATCGTGTGTTAGATGCGTTAGCAACTTTGGCGTTTGCTTATCCGCCGCGTAGTGTATTTTTTACCAGTGAACTCGAACAATTTTTATTACTTTGCCGCGAAGAAAATAAAGACCCGCGCGAACCACTTGGTTCTTATGCTGGCGCAATGGGTTATCCACAATTTATGCCTAGCAGTTTTCGTTCTTTAGCGAAAGATTTTGAACACGATGGACATCGTGACATTTGGAAAAATCCCCGTGATGCGATTGCGAGCGTAGCAAATTACTTTGAAAAAAATGGCTGGCAACGCGGACAATCAGTTGCTGTTTCCGCCAACGCGATAGGAATGCAGTACAAAACCTTTTTAAGTAAAGAATTAAAACCTAATACAACCATTGGACAACTCAATAATATCGGTGTGAATACCAAAGAAAATGTAGCGGCAAATGCCAATGTGAAATTGGTCGCACTTGAACAAGTCGAAGGCGATGAGTTGTGGGTTTGTTTTCATAATTTTTATGTAATTACACGTTACAATCACAGTCCCTTATACGCCATGGCCGCTTATCAATTAAGCCAAGAAATTAAGCAACGGCGATAACTTAGGTTTTTTTGGTATCATAAGGGCGAGTCGATGACGTTCGCGCATTGATGTTTTAATAACAATAAATTTTAAAATTTTAGGAGTTGTTACCATGAAGAAAATTACTACCCCATTCGCCCTTGCTATGGGCGCGGCGTTGATTTCAAGTCTTTCTGCGACAGCCGTGAATGCTGAAACAAATCCATTTGGCGCAACCGAATTATCGTCAGGTTATATGCAGCTAGCCGCCGCTGAAATGGCGTGTGGCGCAAACATGAAAATGGATGCCCCAAAAACTGCTGAAGGCGCGTGTGCTGGCATGAAAATGTCAAAACCCAAAACTGCCGAAGGCAAATGTGGCGACATGATGGACGGCGACAAAATGAAAAAAGGCATGGAATCATCGTGTGGCGCGATGATGAAAGGCAAAGAAGGCGCGTGTGGTGAAATGCACGGCGCAATGATGAAAGAAGGTGCGTGCGGTGCAATGGCTGGCATGGACATGAAAGGCAAAGAAGGCGCGTGTGGCGCACAATGCCAAGACAATATGAAAAACTGCCCAGATGCTAAAACCACAGAAGGTGCGTGTGGTGCGAAAATGCAAGGTTGTGGCGAAGCGATGCAAGGCTGCGGCGAAATGATGACAAAAGGTAAAGATGGCGCGTGCGGTGCGGCTAAAGTAAAACCTGCTGGCAAAGCCTTAGATAATTCACCATTGTATGATGTGCATCCGCCAAAAAAATAATTGAGAGGGTTTTATGAAAAAAATTACAACTTCTTTAGCGGTTACAGCGGCGTTAATGTCTGGCGTAGTGTGCGCGGAAACGAATCCATTTGGTGTAACGGAATTACCTGCGTCAGGTTACTTACAATTGGCTGAAGCGGAAATGAAATGTGGCGCAAACATGAAAATGGATACGCCTCAATCCGTTGCTGAAAAAGCGGTCGAAGACAAAAAAAACGAAGCGACGAAAGCCGTTGAAACGAAAGCCTCTGATGCTGTGAAGTCAGCGACACCTGCAATTCCCGCTGTTCCTACACTGAAACATTAAAAATTCGGTCGGGTTATGTTTCGACTAACCCGACTTCTCTCATCTGAAAAAAGTGACATGACCACACAAATGCCCGTTGTTTCTGAACGTATCGCTGTTTCGTTGAAAACCTTAGTCGATTTCGCCCGTCCTGCTGCCGGTTTAAATTTTCATCATCGTAAAATTCGCGCTAAACAAAGTGGCGGTTATATTTCACGCTTCAAAGGGCGAGGAATGGAATTTGATGAAACCCGTTTATATCAAGCGGGCGATGATATTCGCAGTATCGATTGGCGGGTGACGGCGCGAACGGGCAAAACGCATACGAAAATTTTCCGCGAAGAACGTGAACGTCCTGTTTTTATTTCTGTTGACCAACGCGCCACCATGCAATTTGCGACACGCGGTGTTTTTAAATCGGTATTAGCCATAAAAATTGCGGCTTTATTAGCATGGACGGCACATCATCACGGTGATCGAATTGGCGGACAATTATTTTCCGATTCCCATTGTCACGAAATCAAACCTCAAAATGGCAAACAGTCGGTCTTACATTTTCTGAATTTATTAGTGAAAAAACCGGTTCTTGATGCGTCTTTGCGTGGCGAGGAATTAGATTTAGAACCTGTATTAAAGCGATTATTGCATCATGTTAGACCCGGCAGTTTGGTTTATGTCATTAGTGATTTTCGCGGTTTGACGTTTCACGCCGAAACATTATTAGTGCAACTTGCTCGACATTGCGATGTCGTTTTAATGTTTATTTATGATGAACTTGAACAACATTTGCCACAAGCCGGACAATACCGTTTTACTCAAGATGAACACGATATGATTATTGAAGCGAATGCAAAACAATCACTCGACTATCAGCAGCGTTTTTTGACTAAGCAGCAACATTTGCAAGATTTAGCGAAGCAACGCAATATGATTTTTATTCCTGTTAATACGCAAGCCGACCCGTTAGCTTGTTTGAAAATGTAGATTTTTTATGCCGCCCGTTCAAGATTTACCGATTCGAGACATTCATTTACCCGAAGCCATTGGTTGGTTTCCGCCCGCGATAGGCTGGTGGTTTATTATTATTGTCGTGCCGATTGTTAGCTATTTTTTAATCGCGTTAATTCAACGGTTATTTCAAAAAACCGCAATTAAAGAAGCCAAAAAATTACTTTTACAATTACAAACTAACAACGCGCTCACGCCATTGGAAAAAGTCCGAGAATTATCCAGTTTGTTACGACGAGTGACGGTAAATTTTCATCCCGAAAACGGTGGTTTAACCGGACGGGCTTGGTTAGATTATTTGGATAGTTCACTCAAAAAAACAGGCTTTAAAAATGGCGTAGGGCGATGTTTAGCTGACGCGCCTTATCAAAAAGAATTACCACCCGATGTTGATTTAACTGCCTTATTTAAACTCGCGCAAACGTGGTTAAACGCTCAAAACTCAAATGTTTCTCGACCCAAAAAAATCCAATGATTCAATTATTTTCACCGTGGTTACTTTTATTACTTCCTTTGCCGCTGCTTGTTTATTGGTTCGCGCCTGCAAAATTGAACACGAATCAAAGTGCGTTGCGCGTGCCTTTTTTAGCGGATTTTGGACAACCTAACACCGTTAAAATTGTCACAACAAAACGTTCACGTTTGTATTTAGCCGCGTTAGCATGGATGTTTTTAGTGTTTGCTGTGGCGCGTCCGCAATGGTTGGGCGATCCGATTGAGCAAGCAATGAATGGACGCGATTTAATGTTAGCCGTTGATTTATCTGCCAGTATGCAAGAAAAAGATTTTATTTTAGGCAAAGATTATGTTGATCGATTGACTGCGATTAAATCTATCGCCACAGCGTTTATTGAACGGCGCGTTGGCGACAGAGTCGGATTGATTTTGTTTGGTTCACAAGCCTTTTTGCAAACACCGCTCACGTTTGACCGCAAAACAGTTTCCACGCTTTTGGACGAATCCGCAATCGGTTTAGCAGGCGACAATACGGCGATTGGTGATGCGATTGGGTTAGCCGTAAAACGATTACGAAATGAATCACAAAATAGTCGCGTCTTAATTTTATTAACCGATGGCGCGAACACAGCTGGCGAAGTTTCGCCCTTAAAAGCGGCTGAACTTGCGGTGGCGAATCATTTAAAAATTTACACAATCGGCATTGGTGCGGATGAAATGTTAGTGGGGGGATTTTTTGGTTATCGCAAAGTGAATCCATCCGCTGATTTAGACGAAAAAATGTTGATTAAAATTGCAGAGAGTACAGGCGGTTATTATTACCGTGCAAAAAATTTGGACGATTTGAATAACATTTATATGCGTCTCGATGAACTGGAACCGGTCGAAAAAGATAAACAGTATTTCCGTCCAAAACGGGAATTGTATTTTATTCCATTAGCGATTGCGTTGGCGTTAGCGGGTTTGTTGAGCTGGAAACGAAAATGGAATTAAACGGCATCATTTTTGCATAACAGTATTCAGCGACTTAACCCGCCAAATGTCTGGCAAAAAATGTCGTAAATTTTTCAATAACTCAAGGAACAAAAAATGGCTGCTTCAAAAAAAATTGTCGCCTCCGATGCAATTACTAACGTCGAAATGACGTTGAATTTAAATGGCACCAATAAACCTATCACCAAAGCGTTTTCGTTTTTGAAACACACCGATGATGCCTCGCCTTATGTGCCAAATCCTGCAACGTATAGCAGTGTTGTTTCAATGAACATTGCTGACCAAAATGGCAATAACCACGTTTTTTCAACGTATTTTGCGAAAACGGCTAGAGCGAATGAATGGAATGCTTATGTGTTTGTTGACGGTCGAAATATCGACACAGTTAAACACGATTTAACCATTGATAATAATTCACTTCCTCCCCTTGATTTGCCGTTATCTGAAATTGATTTGTCTTCCGCTACGAATCTTGGAGCTGTTACAACGTTAATATCACCAATCGATGGCGTTCATGTTTTTCCTGTTGACGCAAAAATTGATTTATTTTCTGAGGCTAAAAATGGCAATCTTGTATCGTTTGAGGATGTGACGGGGGCATTAGTTTTTGCAAAAAAAGATCAAGTCCCAGAAACCGTTAAGAGTGATTCATTACACGCGGTTGATTTGTCTGAATTATCTAAAATAACGCGGGCGTTTTCGCTCATTGATTCATCAGCATTGCCTTCTGTCGCAGATGCAAATTCGCCAGCTGTCATAACATTATCATCAACGGATGCTGTTAATTTTTTTCCAATGGATCCAACGGGAGGATTGATTTTTCAAGGCGAACAATCAACACCTGCATCAGCAAGTTATTTATCATCGGTTGTTTTAGAAGAAGGTGAAATTACTGCAAATCCTTTAAAGCTCTCTTTTAACAACGACGGACAGTTAGTGAATGTTGCGGATGTGAATGCAATATCAGCTTTCAGAATGAAGGAGGCGAGTGCAGAACAACTTGCTGAATATGCCGTTACACATGAACCGATTCCAGTCAGTTTTGAACCCGCTACTACTACGCGCATCTATTTCGATCATCTCGATTTGTCTGCAATCAATCCTGCTTTAACGTCCGAATCGTTAAACATCGGCGTTAATTTTACGAACTCAACACAGTTTGCCACACCATTCACCGTTAATGATTTGAAACAAACGTGGCGATTAACGGGTACGGCTGAAAATGACACAATCGTGGGTTCAATCGGCAATGATTGGATTGCTGGACTTATGGGCGTAGATAAAATGACGGGCGGATTAGGCGCAGATAAATTTACATTTTATAACGCCGAAGAAACGGGATTAACAGCTCAAACCCGTGACATCATTACGGATTTTAAGCACAGCGAAGGCGATAAAATTGACGTGTCGCTAATGCTTACGGAACCTGTGATGCACGATTTTTCGTTTATTGGTGCAAAAGCCTTCAGCAAAACGGATGCAACGGGACAGTTACGTTTTGATACAGCAACACACATTCTTTATGGCAGCACCGATGCAGATAATAAAGCCGAATTTTCAATTCAGTTGAACGGTGTGAAAAGTTTGGTTGCAGATGATTTTATATGTGTTGAACCCGTTTAATTGTGTATTTTTTTGAATAACATTTCGTGGGCGTGATTTTTGTCACGCCTTTTTTATTAGATTGTTGAATTGGAGAAAATTTAAATGACAGAAATTCTAACGAACTTTCATTTTTTAAGACCCTATGCTTTTTTGGCTTTGGCTCCATTGATTTATTTAGCGATAAAAAATTATCGTTATCGTTCTGGTTCAACCGCGCATTGGTCAACAATTTGTGACCGCGAATTATTGCCGTATTTGCTTGAGAATGGTGGTGGAAAACAATCCACGGTGGCATTTTGGTTAGCGTGTGGCACGGCGTTTTTGACAATTTTAGCGTTAGCAGCACCAACATGGGAACGGTTGCCTGTTCCGGCTTTTCGAAATAATGCTTCGTTAGTGATTGCCTTAAATTTATCGGAATCGATGAATACGGAAGACACAAAACCGAGCCGTTTAGTTCGAGCGCGTTACAAAATCGCGGATTTATTAAGCCAACGGAAAGAGGGGCAAACCGCTTTACTCGTTTATTCGGATGCGGCTTTTACCGTTACGCCATTAACGAATGATATTGAAACCATTCATAGCCAGTTGGAAGCCTTAACAACTGACATTATGCCGGCTGAAGGAAATAACGCACGGGTAGGTTTGGAAAAAGCCGTTGATTTACTGAAACAAGCCGGTTTGCCACAAGGACAAGTTTTGTTAATCACCGACAGCGTAGACTTATCGAATACTGTGCCTTTCATCACAAAAGAAATGAGCGCATATCGATTATCTGTTTTAGGCGTTGGCACTTCAGAAGGTGCGCCGATTCCTTTGCCGGAAGGTGGCTTTGCGAAAGATGACGAAGGAAAAATTTTAATTCCAAAATTACAAACCACAGAATTAAAAAAACTTGCCGATGCTGGAAATGGAAAATTTCAACTGATGACCGCCGATGACAGTGATATAAAAAACTTATTACAAACTTTCGACGTGCCATTAACAGAATTACCGACAGAAAAAACAAATTCATTTTTGGATCAATGGGACGATAACGGGCATTGGTTGATTTTACTGATTTTACCGTGGGCAGCATGGCAATTCCGAAAAGGCGCGTTTTATCTAGCGATTTTATTTTTATTACCCTTGCCTAAAAATAGTTATGCGTTGGAATGGCAAGATTTATGGCACACGCCTAATCAGCAAGCGCAACGGGCATTCCAAAAACAACAATTTGCCCAAGCGGCTGAAAAATTTGAAAATCCAGAGTGGAAAGCTGCCGCGCAATATAAAGCCGGTGATTTTAATAAAGCGACCGAACAATTTCAGCAAGCCGGCAGTTTTTATAATCAAGGCAATGCGCTAGCAAAAAAAGGACAATTAAAAGAAGCTCTCGCGGCTTATGAACAAGCGATAAAAGAAAATCCTTATGATAATGATGCAAAATTTAATAAAGAAGTCGTTGAAAAGGAATTAGAAAAACAGAAACAAAATCAAGAAAACAAACCGCAAAATTCGCCAGAATCAAAACCACAAGAAAACGAAAAATCTGAAAAAGACGCACAAGAAAAGCAAAACGAAAATAAAGAAGATTCGACCGCTGAACAAAAACAAGAACACAAAGCGGGTGAAAATCCAGATAAAAAAGAAGCACAAAAAAAAGAAGATTCAGCGGAAGAACAAAAAGCACAAGAATCAACACCTGAAAAGCAAGATGAACAAAAATCTCAGCAGGCAAAAAAACAAGTTGAAATGCAAAAAGAAACAACCGAGCAACAACAAGCCAATGAGCAATGGTTAAAAAGGATTCCCGACGATCCCGCCGTTTTGTTAAAACGAAAATTTAAATATCAATACAGTCAACAACCGTAATTTTATGTCACAAATGCGCCACCGCGTGTGTTACGGTGTAAAATGCGAAAGCTAAAAAGCGATTTACTAAAATTAACATTAGGAACAACTTATGCACAACGTAACACTTATTAAAGGTGATGGCATTGGACCATCAATTATGGATGTTGCCGTCAAAATCATTGACGCTTCTGGCGCAAAAATTAACTGGGAAGAAACACCTGCTGGATTAGGAGCTTTTGAAGTTTTTGGCACACCCATTCCAGAAGAAACCATGCAATCTATTGATCGCACGCGCGTTGCATTTAAAGGGCCTTTGACGACACCGATTGGTGCAGGTTTCAGAAGTATTAACGTAGCGTTGCGCCAAAAATATGATTTGTATGCGAATGTTCGCCCTGCAAAAAGTTGGAAAGGCATTAAAACCCGTTACGAAAATGTCGATATTGTGATTGTCCGCGAAAATACAGAAGGACTTTACGCAGGTTTAGAGCATTATTTAACACCTAAAAAAGATATTGCTGAAAGTATTGCCGTTGTGACACGCACTGCATCAGAACGTATTATTGATTATGCGTTTCAATATGCGCGTGATAACGGACGTAAGAAAGTAACCGTTTGTCATAAAGCCAATATCTTGAAATACACACAGGGTTTATTTTTAGATGTTGCACGCGAAACAGCGGCGCGTTATCCAGACATTCAATTTGAAGATGTGATTATCGATGCGGCGTGTATGCACATGGTTATGAATCCGCAAAAATTTGATGTTATCGTTTGCACTAATATGTTTGGTGATATTTTGTCAGATTTAACGGCGGGATTGGTCGGCGGATTAGGTTTGATTTCCGGCGCGAATATCGGCAAAGATGCCGCCTTATTTGAAGCCGTTCACGGTAGCGCACCTGATATTGCTGGCAAAAACATGGCAAATCCAACCGCTGTTATTATGGCGGGTATAATGATGTTGCACCATTTAGGCGAACATGAAGCGGCTGAACGCATTAAAACCGCCGTTGAAAAAGTAGTCGATGCAGGCATTCACGTTACACCCGATTTGAACCCAACTACCACCGCCGGCACAATTGAAATGGGCGATGCGATTGTCGCCGCAATGGCAAATTCATAATTATTAAAATTTAGGACTTTTATGCACGAACTTATTGAACGCGAGTTATTCGAAGCCTTGCAATACGCACGCAGTATTGATGAAGAAAAAGGCAAACGCATTTTGATTCAATTTGAAATTGATCAACCTATGTTTGCTTCGACGTTGTTTAACGTTTTTCCATCGGTTATTGATAACCAAAGCAGCGAAGAAAAATACCAAAATCTTGCTCAACATTTTGCAGATTTATGTTTTGATGTGTTGTGTGTTTATCAAAAAGCGTTTGGCAAAATGCCGCGTACATTTAAAGACGATTCAACATGGATGGAAAGTCAGGCAATGTTGTTGGATAAAGAACTTGCACCACTTTTGACTTCAAGTCATGTCAGTGAAAAAGTCGCTAAAAAAATGCGTGAAGATTTTTTCAAGCCTAAAGACGGCGAGTTTATTCAAACGGGTTTAGTTGAATTTTTGAATATGGCGGTTGATGAGTTCGCTAAAGATTCCGGCGATGATTATCATGATTCAATGCTCGATTTAACTAAAACGATGTTATTTGTCGTAGTACGAATGTTTAACAATCTTTATACGCCTTTAGCAACATCTGTTGCGGCAACTACTTCGATTCCTGTCATTAAGCCAGTTGCGAACGCCGTTGCGGCACCTACCGTTAAATAAAATACGTCAACAACAAAACCGCCTGCCGAATTTTTCACAAAGGCGGTTTTTTTATCGCTAATTAGTAGCGAAATTCCAAAACATACGGTTAACAATGCAACAAAACAAAACAGCCCAATTACTCATTTCTGGCGGCGATGAACGATTAGCTTTAAATACGCAAGGTGTGAATAAATATGGCTGCCGTCCTACACCAGATGATGAGGTTTTAGCGTTTAGTTCTTCTACCGCAACACCGATTTCGAGTTCGCGTTTTTCGATGGCAGATAATTTGCGAATGCGTTTTGAACAAGAAAATTTTTCCGTCGCTATTCATGAGCAAGAAATAACACGCCAAAAATCTGCGTGGCGTGAACTTATTGGTTTAGACAACGAAACACCGTTAATTTTTTCGCCATCCGGTACCGATTTGCATCGACTGGTTTCAAATTCTGTTAATGATAATACGTTGATTATTATGCCTGAAAGTAACGAAACAGGAAGCGGTGTTGCGGCAGCGTTAGCACAAGAAAGAGGCGTTAACATTGTCGCGTTTTCATTGCGTTTTGCAAATGGATTGCCACGCCCGATTTCAGATATTGATAACGAAGTAACATCATTGATTGAAAAAGGAATTTCTGAAAATCGTGATATTCTTTTGATTATCGTAGATCAATCAAAAACCGGCATGATTGCGCCAAGTTCACATTGCGCGATTACATTAAAAAATACTTTTGAAAAACACTTGACGGTTTTAGTCGATGCGTGTCAGTTTCGACTTTCCGCCACAACATTAAACGCCTATTCTAAGCAAAATTTTATTGTTGCGTTGACAGGGTCGAAATTTTTAACCGCGCCTTCGTTTTCTGCGATGTTAATTTTGCCGCCAACAATTAAATTTTCAGCCGAATTAGAAAAACCGAATTTCGGATTATTACTTCGCATGGAAATTGCCTTGCAGGAATATCGTGCATTTTCTTTTCTAACTGCCGCACAAATCCAACTCGTTATTCTTACTTTTGCCGAAGCCGTGCAGACATATTTAAAAAAATCCCCGCATTTTGATTTATTAGAAGTCCCTGATTTGAATCGTGATGGTTTAGTTCAAAATAGCGACTGGGATGATTTGCCCACTATTTTTCCATTTTTTCTTTTGCGGCATCAAAAACCACTTTCACCCGTTGAAACATTCGCGGTTTATCAAAAATTGCCGCAACAAAATCCACGTTGCCAAATCGGGCAACCGGTTTTTTGTGGCAATGAAAAAAGTGCATTACGTTTGTGTTTGAGCGCACCGCTAATTGTAAATGCAGCACAAAGTGAAGCGCATCTCGACGATTGTATTGAAAAAGCATTGCGCGTTTTAAAAACAATTGAAACCGTTAAATGATTTTATGTCGGGGCGTACCGGCGTGTGCGTCCTCCATTTGCGTAACAGGGATAATGGGAATTTCGTGCATGGGAGCGCAGACACGCTACCATCCACGCAATCCCGCGCTACAAGCCAAAACAAAAACGCAAAACACTATCCGCCCAACACGATTCAGCACGGAACATCATTAGTGGGAACATCTACATCTCCTTGTTCCGTGATAATTTCAGGTTCTTTATTCGCCGCGTCATTAGATTCCGCAGCCTTTTTGGCTTCACGCGCGTGTTTAGCTATTTGGATTATTTTTTCATGCTCGGCGTTTCTTTTGTCTTTCATGTGCGATTTCAAATTAGAGGCTTTGCCTTTCCAACCAATTTCATAATTCAAGCGATAACCGCTAATGTTGTCATGAGTAATTTTCTCAATGATTTTTAAGTCAATCAAACGCTTGAAGGCTCTGCTGATATTTGCCTTGCTAACACCTAATTTTTCAGACACCTTAGTTTGATTGATATGAATGAAATTCTCAAAGGCTGATTGTGCCACAACATAACTAAACACCCGCCATTCTGTAGCCGTCATCGAACCATCAATAGCAAGCTCTTCTAACTTTTCTTGAAAAACCATAATAAAAGAATCCTTAATTTTTAATCGTCGAGGAACATAAACATAAAAGCCATCATTTAGTTTTTCTTTATACTTTGTTCCAATCGGATTTTCTTGTGCTTCAATATCAATTCTTGTCATATAAATCTGCCTATTTTTGGTATGCAGGCAGTCTATCATAAAGTTGTCAAAATCAACAAAAGTTGTTGTTGTTTTTAACAACTTTCCCATTTTTCGAGTTAGAAACAATGCGGCTTCCAGCGATTTTGTTCTGTATCTGTTATTATGCTCGAAAAATTGACCTAATTTGGCACAGAACCCGCGTCATTATTGGACTGAAACAAAAACGCAAAATACTGTCACTAAATTCAAAATCCCCCCAGTTTCTCCCCCTTATAAAGGGGGAAGCCGTAGCGTAGCGGAGGCAGGGGGATTTGCTCTAAGCTCGTAGTTTAAAGCAAATCCCCCTGCGCTTCGCGCCTCCCCCTTTTCAAGGGGGAAAACAATAAAAACAAAATATGTTTTTCTTTTACATTTTTCATAGCAATTCATATAAAAATATAGTCGTGTTTCAGAGTTTGAAACACCGTTAACATTACATCTATTGCCAAAAATCGACTGCTCAATTAAACTCTTGACCACTTTCAACA
>CAIQZX010000044.1 GCA_903876445.1 uncultured Pseudomonadota bacterium
AAGTGAATTGGCATTACTCGCAATTGACTACAAATGCGTATTGCAAAGGCAGTTATGCTGGGTCACGAAAGTGGCTTTAAAAATACGGGGAAACTTGCACGAACGGTTTTTAGGGGAGCTGTGGCTGGTAACAGTCATGGCTTATCCGATAACCTACCCGTTTTTGTGAAGTTATCGCGGGTGAATTGAATTTACCGCTCGAAAACATTGTGCCTGTTTGTCTAAATCCTGAAGTTGGTATTTATAACATTGACGATGGTTTGCTTCCTGTGATTCACGAACATTTAAATGAAGCACAACGAGTGAGATATTTGCGTTGCTTACGCCACCAACAAAACCAAAGTTATTGGCAGCAATGGCGTGAACAAATGTCAGGATTGTGGAAAGTATTTTTAAATTAAAAATTGCTCAAATCACATTTTTTTCCATTTCTTTCGTCTCTTTTATTTCAAGTGCAATCTCACGACGAAGTCTGAAATCTTCTATCCGATTATGAATTTTAAAAGGAACATTCGGATTTTGTCGTTTGGCTTCGCGTCTGACAATGTAATCCCAACGTCGTTCTTTTTCTTCAAGTTCAATGAAACGCTCTCTAATTTGTTGTAATTCTTGTTTTGAGTAAGTAATGAAACCAGCAGCACGGAACACACTGTTTTGTAAATAATCCTGTAATGCGATTAAGTCGCCTTCGATTTCTTTCACAACGTCTTCAAAATCTTTCGGTTCATCATAAATTTCATTGCTTGATAAATCTGTAGGTTTTAAAAATGGATCAAAGTTAGAACCTGTATTTTTGGGAGTGCTAATCATGTCGGCAATACCACCGAGTTTTTCGGTTGCTTTAATGCCTTTTCCTACAATGGGTGGAACAATTCCAATGGCACTAGCTGTCTTGACGACCCATAATCCAGCACGCAAATAATCTGTCAAATTTCCTATTTTCTTATCACTACCGTCGTAAAATGCCTCTAATGTAAGAATTTCTGCTTCGTATTCTTTCAATAGTCTCGGTCTTTCATGCAAAGGCAATGCAATGAAAGCATCCGCAGCTACTCTTCCAAAACGCAAAAATAATGTCTTAAATCCGTGGCGAATTTGTTGTTCAATAATTGCGGGGTTATCTAGCAATATTCTTTCAACATCATCAATTTCGTATAAACTTTGTTTCGCTTTGCTGACAATTTCATCCGTAATGGCTTTCAGCGAACCTGTTAATTGATTTGGCAAGTCTGTTTGTAAGATTCGTTGAATTTCTGGGTATAGCTTATCTCGAATTGCTTTATTTCCATGAGCTGGTACAGGAACTAACTTAATTGCTTCCTTATACGTCAACTCCATATTCTCTTTTTTAGCCTCTTGCAAATTAGCAAACAAAGTTTTTACACCGTCGTTATAAGACATTCGCAATTCAGTTAATTTTGTGTGTTCTGTACCAGTATCATCAGTACCCACCCTTCCATCTATATTGGCAACTCCCCAGGTTATAAATTCTTGTCTGATTTTCGCCCATTCACTTCCCCACCATTTACCAAAATCCTCACCATACAAATCATCCTCTGACGTATCGTTGTCGGTAATTTGGCTATAAATAGGCTCTAAAAGAGTAAATACTTGTTGTGCTTGTTTTTTTAAGATTTCAACTATTTTGTTACAACGTCTTTGCAATACAAGAGTACGTTCAGAATCGACATAATCATCAACTGCTTTTTTTAATCTTAAAATTCCATCATCAATAGCAAATTCTTCTAACTTTTTTGCTGATAAAAAACCTAATCTTTGTACATCTTTGCTACATGTCCCTAATTGAGATAAATGCGCTATTGCACATACAGGAACGATACGCTCTTTAGGAACTTTTAACCATTCATTTTGATTATCCTGTAACCATTTGTCATATTGTTCTCTATCCAGTGCTTTATCACATTGAGTGGTAACAACAAATATTTTTTCTTCCAGTTTTATATGGTCAGCATCGGCAATTGTTAAAACGGATGTTTCAGCTAAATCAAGATTAAAGTTATCCATCTTTTTTGCGAAAATGATTGCATCACATTCTTCCATTCTCTTTTCGGCTTCTTCTCTATGCTTAGTCACCGTTGAATTGAAGCCTGGAACATCGTGAAAAATAATGCCTCCAGTACCGCTTAACCTAGTTGTTTTTAGCTCTATGCGTTTAATAGCTCTAGGGTGCGATCTATCCATGAGAGTTTTACTTGGATTTTCGGGGTCGGGATAAGGGCTACCAGCAACTGCATGATAAAGTTCACTTGTTATTTCTTCTATATCGCTAAATGGAATAGGTTTATTGTTTTTACCTTTCGCGGCGTAGTCGTAAAGTTTAGAGATATTGTCTTTGGTTTCCGCAATATCAGCTTGCAATTCTTTGTACTCTTTTGAAGCTGGAGTTAATTTTTTTAAGTCTTCTTCTTTGCCTTGAAGCAAACTATCAATTTCTTCTCTTGTGTAATACTCAATAAGTAAATGTTGCTCTTTTTCATTAGACGCTGACAAAATTTCAGTCGTTGTATAGGTACAACGTCTATCTTCAGATGGCAAAATTTCCTGTCCTAACCACGCATTCAACAAAGCACTTTTACCTGCTTTTTCTAAGCCAATCACTGCAACCTCAAAACGATTAGCACGCAAACGTTCTAACTGTCGTTCTAATCGTGGGCGTTCTGCACGAATTGCTTGTAAAATTTCAGTTGGTAAATGAGACTGTGCTTTACTGCACAGTGTAAGTAACTTATCAGCTAATACTTCAGTTTTTTCTAAGCGGTTGCGTTGTTGTTCGCAGGTTTGTTGCCAGTTACTCATATTTACAGCTCCTTTATACCTTTATAAAACCTTTTGCGTTTAATCCAGAACTTCCAAGATCAAAGGAATTTCCTAATTTCATGTCAGTAATAATTGAAGGCTGCGTTTTTGTTTTTTCGATCAAATCTTGGATGTGCATCGTATTTCCAATTTTAGGTGGATTATCTAATGTTATATCAATTGTTAAAAAACACATATTTCCATTTGGATCATCTTCAAAACTACTGAGTTGGTTACTTGGTTTGTAGCGATACCAAACATACTTATTTTGTAATAAATTATAATCAGTATCGTCAAGTAGCTGTTTTTGAATATATTTGTTAATAATTTCTTTTATCGCCGCCCAATGACTTTTACCAAAAACTAAAATGAGTGACATTTCGTTAGATTCGGAATCGAATTTTGATTCTAACCCAACAGTATTCCCTTTAATTTCATTAACTAATATAGAAAAACGTGAAAAAAATTCGTTTTCCAATTTAATAATTTTGTTCTGGTTTTCAATCCGAATTTTTAAAATCAAAAATAGTGCTAAGAAAGTATTAGGTTTTCCAGTCTTACAAAAAAATTGCACAGGAGTAGAACCATTCCCATCGACTACTGTTTTAGTAGCCAAACCTTTCAATAAATCAAATGCTAATTCAATGTCGTACAAGTCTTCTGGCAATCTGAAACGTAGAAATCTCATTTTGATTTCTTCAAATAATCCATCAGATGTTATTTTTACGGTATCTCTACATTCTTTCAAAAAAGCGTCAAACGATTCATCATTTATTTTTAAATTTGATTTCTCTAACTTAACACTATCAATACCAAATAACCATTTAACTGATGTTTCAAATTCTTTGAATGTAGATTGAGTGTTGTTACTCATTTCCAACTCCAAGCATATTTCCAGATATTTTTAAATTACGACTATCCACGGTTATGCTGTGAGATAACGCTTCTAAGTTGTCTAATTCTTTTAGTTTTTCTTGATATTCAGCTTCACTTTGTACTAATCTTTGGTTTAATAATTCCATTAAGTGTTCTTGAGCTTCTTGTAACGACTCTTGAAATAAAGCGTTTTGAGTTCGTGCAGACTCAGCAAACCACTCCCCTACAGCTTTCCAAAGTTGAGATTCTGCTTTATTCACCCCCTCGTACCACATATCAGCCATTTCAGAAGCATTTGGTAATTTAATTTCTATACACCCATCTTTTTCAATTGTTGGAGTTTTGAAACAACTACCTTCATTTCTTGTTACATCTCCCTGTTTGACAGCATCAATTTTTGCTAGTTCGAAAACATCTTCTGGAAGTGGTTTGAATTTAACACTAGCCAATTTTTCTCGATAGATAGCAATCAGTGTTTCAGATGATTCTGGCAGTTCATTATGGACACGTTGTTCAATATCAATCATCCCTTTTTGTAATAAAACACCTAATGCTTGTTGCATAGCATGATCACGAGTTTGCAGCATATAAGAAGCACGTTTTGTCAAACCAGATCTTATCTCACGGAATAATATATGACACGCATTCTGAGTTTCTTCCATTGATTTTTTGGCATCCTCATAATTGTCAGTAGTTACATCATTCTTTTTAACCTTTTTATTGTACCCATTATTTGCTACATCACCTGAAAATCCTCTATCTTTGAACCGTTCAGCTGCTTTGGAAATCGAATCTCGTTGCTCAGGTGGCAATGATTTTCCAAGTTCTTCAGACAATTCGGAAGATAAGAGACCATTTAAATAGTAATTCCTAACAGGTAAAATCACGCTATTACGAAGATCTACCTTAATCTCAGCTACAACGCCATTTAACTTTTCAGCAGCTTCTGATTCTCTTAAATCGTTATCTATGCCAAATAATTTTTTAATTGCAAAATCTATTTCTTGCTCATCTTGACTTGCCATGGCATTTGATATTAGTTCAACAGTTTCTTTTATTTGTTCTTCAAACTCTAAACTCTCTTGTTCCAAAAAAAAGTTTAATTCCTTAAATTTTTGCTCAAGTTCTGTTTTCTTTTTTTCTACTGCCTCTTTATCCGATTGACGCTGTATAACGCTGTACTCATTAAGTGTAGATAAAAGTATTTCTAAACTTGCCAATGGTTGAATTAACGTTGGTGCGATTACAATTTCTGAAAAACGTTCATCGACCCGTTGGCGCAATTCTCCCCATAAATTTAATCCACCACTATATTGCCAAGTCCATTCAACCCATAGTTTCAAATTTTCTGTCGAAAGTAATTCATTTGAAACATCGTCATTGTCATCAATAGCATCTTCTATATCGCGTAACCAATTTTTAACTTCATTGCTATGCTTTCTATGTTCTTTTAAAAACTTAGCGCAATCAATGCTGAATTTTTTCAACTGACTGACTTGAAAATTTTTGTCTGTCGTAGGTTCGCCATTTACTGGGCTATTCCATCCCCAAGTACATTGAGCATAAAACAAAGCTCGCGCACTTACAGGAATTATATTTGGCGTTTCTTTTAGTTTTAATTCCTTTTGAATTGCATTAGCAAACTCTTTTATACGATCTTCTAATGAATCATCATTTTCACTGCGACTATCAACGGCGTTCAAAACAAAAATCATGGCATCTGTTTTACCACCTAGCGCATCTACAATTTTTTTCACTTCTTTGAACAATTCGGCACGACTAGCAGAATCAGTATGTAAATAATTCATCACCACTAAAGAAAAGCATTGCTCTAAGTAATCCTGTATTACTTTAAAATTGTCTTTGTCGTTAATGTTGTTTAAACCAGGTAAATCAAAAATTTCAACATTTACACCTGAAGGTAATTGCAATAAATCCGACCACGCTGCAGGTAGCAATTCACCTTCAACACGAATAGTTGGAACAGGAATAGTTTGCGTTTTTTTAGCCTCATGATAAACCTTAAAAACTTTTTCTCTGACGTGTTCATAAATAACGGCATCATCTACGTTTGTTGCGTCAACTTTGTCCCATAAATTTTTGACCGCATCAATTTTTAGATGTCTTTTATCACTGTGAACTAAATGCAATATACCCGCTGACATTTCACCAGCATCCATTGGGGCAATTTGCCGACCAATCAAGCCATTAACTAACGTTGATTTACCAGCCGAAGTTGTGCCAATAGTTGCAATCCTCAAGGCAGGATGTGCTAATTTTTCTGCGGCTTGCTTGAAATCGGTAGCACTTCGAATCAATGATTCGCGAATGACATTATTTCCATTTAAAGTTGGAGCAACAGCATAAATTTGGTTTAAATTTTCTTGAATAGAAGCAATTAAGTTACGAGCATCTTCAAGTGTATTGTGGTGTTGCGTCATAAATGTCCTGTAAATTTGGTGAAAAGCAATTTGGATTCTACTAATTATCGTCTAAATATAAAATACTGCTAAATTTTTTAGTTTTTATTTCACTTCAAATTGAGGTTTATCGTAGTTATGAAAACAATATAAAAGTATATAAAGTTTCCTAAACGCTTCAACGCAAATAGCTGTTTTGGCAAAGCCTAGACAGTCTGACATTCACTCGGCGTTCGTATAGCATCGCTAACTCGCAATGCTTCTTTTAAAATGT
>CAIQZX010000045.1 GCA_903876445.1 uncultured Pseudomonadota bacterium
TGCCATGCAAGCTGCCCAAGCGTGTGACACACAAGTATCACCCGAAACGCGCCCCGCTAATTTCGCCAAACTTTCTGGCGTGCGACCTTCGGCGATTTTTTCGGTGCCTTTGTGAACGTAACCAAGCCGCTCTTCTAAATTCAAAATCAATTCGCCCACCGCCTGAAAACGAAAATGTCCCGGTTCGATAATTCCTGCATGAACAGGTCCAACAGGAATTTCATAAATACCAACTCCATGTGATTGAATAAAATGATAACCCGTGTCGGGCGGCGTAATTTCTGTTGGTAAACCATGAACAGAAAAATCGTGACGCAATGGATAATCGTGTTTTCCCCATGCTTTATGGCGCGTCCAACAACGTGGATCGGGATGATTCGAAAATTCAATACCCAACATATCGTGTGTATGGCGTTCAGAGCGATTTGCAGCCGCATAAACCGTAGCTTGCGACGGAATTTCTGGTTTTGAAACGTTAACGGTGGCGCGTAATAAAATGTAACGCCCTGATTTTTCAAAACAGGCATGAACATAAAATTGTCTGTCAATTTGTTCAGCCCAGCCCGCCGCCCAACGCATTTTGTTTTCGGCGGCAATTTCCGCGAAACGCTGCCAATGTTTATCATCAATTTGCCACAATTCTACAGCTGGCAAAATTTGTTCGGATTTAACAAAAATTTCTGTTTCGACTAACTGCGATAAAAACGCTTTTTGCCAACTCATAACGCACTCCCTGAAATCAACAATGTCGCTTGACTAAACCAATCACTTAAAAAGCCCGGAATCGCTAAACCTAACCACAACGCCAATCCCAAATGCACGATGACGGGAATAAAATTAGCTTTAATTGGAGATTGACCTTCCGGTTTTTCACCATAAACAATCGGTTGAATATGGCGAAACAGCCCTGCAAACGCAATTCCAATTCCTAATAATAACAACGGCGTGAGCCATGGATATTCGCGCATCGTGGCGAGCAAAACTAAAAATTCACTCGTAAAAACGCCAAACGGTGGAAAACCTGCAATCGCCACCGTGCCAATCAACAATCCCCAACCAACTTTAGGCTGGGTTTTAATCAAGCCACGAATGCCGCTGATTTTTTGTGTGCCAGCCAATTGAGAGGCGTAACCCACGGTCACGAAAATCGCCGATTTTACTAATGAATGAACGGTCATGTGCAGCAACGCCGCGAAGGTCGCAAGCGGACCGCCGATACCAAACGCAAACGTCATCAATCCCATGTGTTCAATCGAGGAATAACTAAACAGCCGTTTAATATCTTTTTGGCGATGCAGAAATAACGCCGCGACTAAAAAGGAAACCAGCCCAAATCCCATCATCAAATAGCCGGCAATGTGACTTTGCGTTGCGCCATCAACCAGCATTTTATTTCGCACTACGGCATAAAGCGCGTCATTCAATAATAAACCGGACAATACCGCCGACATGGGCGTTGGGCCTTCAGAATGCGCGTCGGGCAACCAATTATGCAACGGCACTAAACCTATTTTCGTGCCGTAACCAATCAACAAAAACACGAACGCAATTTCTAAAATATCAGGATTTAATTGCGTCGCGTGTTCATGCAAAACCGTCCAAAGCAACGCATTTTCACTGTCACCAATTTGCGATGCAGCGTAATACAACAAAATCGTTCCGAACAACGCTTGCGCGATACCAACCCCGCACAAAATAAAATACTTCCAAGCCGCTTCAATCGATTCTGGCGTGCGATACAAACTCACCAATAAAACCGTTGCAAGCGTCGCGCCTTCCATCGAAACCCACATGATGCCCATGTTATTAGTCGTCAAAACCAAATACATCGCCAACATAAAACCTTGATACATTGAGTAATAAAGTTTTAAACGTGAATCCGATAATTTTCCTATTTCTTTTTCGTGCGCCATGTATGGTGCAGAAAATAACGAAGTCGTAAAACCCACAAAAGCCGTCAGTACAATCAAATACACGTTAAACGAATCAATTAAAAACGCTTTGCCACTTGATAAAATCGTACCTTGATTAAAAACGGTAATCGCTAGCCAAATTGTGATAAATAAACTCACGGCGTTAATGCGCGTGTTGAGTTTGCCAATATCTTCTTTATGACCTATAAGCCCAAAAAATAAAATTCCTGCCGCCGATAATAGCAATAACAAATAAACCGCAATCATCTGTCTACCTCATTTAGTTTATTCATCATATCCACATCGAGCGAATCAATGCTGGTACGAATGTGTAAAAAGAAAATACCGAATAAAACCGCTGCGACTAAAACGTCAAACGCTACGCCTAATTCAACCACCATTGGCATTCCGTTTGTGGCGACAATCGCGGCAAAAAATAAACCGTTTTCAATCGACATAAAACCCACAACGTGCGCGACGGCTTGACGATGCGAAATCATCAACAATAAGCCCAACAAAACAACTGACAAACTCACCGCTAACGCATTCAGCATAATCATTGATGATGTATGAATAATGGGTTGTAAAACGTAGTAACTAAAAACCATTAAACTCGCACCACCTAACATCACAGCAGTATTATTTTTTAACGCTTCAACATCGCGGTGCATATTCATGGCAAGCACTTGTTTTTGTAACATCCATGGAATGAAAACAACTTTCAATGCAAATGTCAGGACAGCAGAAATATATAAATGCGGATTATCCAAACTGAATGCGACCATTGAAGTGGTCAACGTCAGCAACAACCCTTGCACCGCAAATACAAAAATCAGCCGCAATAATCGCCCTTGCCCAAGCATTAAAAAAGACGTTAAACCGACCAACGCGGACATAGATAAAATCGCCTGTGTGTAAAAATCTTGAGATTCGATATTCATCGCGTGGACTCCAAAATGATATGACTTAACATTCCCAACAAGCCCAATAAATAAGCGAAACCGAGATATTCTTGCACACGGAATAAGCGCATTTTGGCAACAGCTGTTTCAGCGATGGCTAAAACAACACACAACAAAATGAGTTTTCCAGCGATAACTAACAAGCCATAACCTAACGCCGATAAACCGAAACTTTCTGCGATGCCCCACGGAAAAAAGATGTTTGAAATCAAAACGCCGTAAAGCATAAATTTAAGTTGACTTGCCCATTCAATTAACGCCAAATGTCGTCCGCTGTATTCCAAAATCATCGCTTCATGAATCATCGTCAATTCTAAATGCGTGGTCGGATTATCGACGGGAATGCGTCCTGTTTCTGCTACGGCGACTAACATTAACGCAAATAATGCAAACACAAATGAAGGACGTAAAACGACACCTTCATTCAAAACGTGTTCGATTGCGCCCGATAAATTTGTTGTCGAAGCGGTCATTGTTAACGTGAAAACTGCCATCAACATCGCAGGTTCGGCGAGTGATGAAATTGTCATTTCGCGCGACGAACCCATGCCGCCAAATGCGGTACCAATATCTAAACCCGCCAACGCTAAAAAGAAGCGAGCGAAAGCAAAAAATCCGACTAACACAATTACATCGGCTTCGGCAGAAGTTGGTAAATCAACGGCAATAAACGGCACAACTGATGCAGCTAAAACCATTGCGGTAAAAACAATGTAAGGCGTGGTGCAAAACAACCACGACGCATCTTCAGAAATGACAGGTTGTTTGCGCGTTAATTTGAGTAAATCCCGATACGGTTGCAACAATGACGGTGCGCGGCGGTTTTGCAAACGGCATTTGCAAAATTTCATGAACCCCGCCAAAAATGGCGCGAGCGCGACAAATAAAGCAGTTTGTAAAATAGCGATTAACCAGTTCATAGACTGACCACCCATAAAAGAAGAATTAACGTTGCTAACGAATAACCAAGATACGTCCGAATGTTGCCCGTTTGAATACGCCCGACTTGTTTAGCCACAACATTCACGCCACGTTCAATCGGTTGATAAACACGAACCCAACTGTGATCTTGAATATGCAACGTATAACGCACATCAGCGACGTTTAATTTCGTATTTTCACGCATCGTTTTTTCGACTTTTTCATCGATTAAAAATGCCGTTGCAAAAATTCGACGTAATGGCATCGTGAATGCGCTAGATGTGTATTGCATCCGATGTGTTAAACCACCAAAACCGCAATCCCATGTTGGCGCGATTCGCATCGTGGTTTCAGAATTTCTATGCAATAACCAAAAACTGATACCTGCCGCACACACTGCGCCGATTAAAATCAATGGCGCAGTATATGACGCTTGTTCGGGTGAAACAGGTGCAATCGAGATGAACGACAATACGTCTTTTGCAGGCAATGTTGAACCGAGTAATTGTTTTGAAACATTATCAATTAAATGCAAAATCGAACTAGGGAAAATTCCAAAGAAAAAACATAAACCCGCCAACATCGCTGGCGCGGCGTGCATTCCTTTGTCTTGAATTTCTTTCGCTTTTTCGGCATGACGCGAACGCGGAACGCCTAAAAAAATTAAACCAAAAACTTTCACAAAACACGCTGCAGCTAATGCTGCGGTCAATGCTAATGCCGCCGCTGAAACGGGAATTAAACTCCGCAAAACACCGTTATCCAAAACATCAACCTGCAACGCGGTTTGAAACGCCAACCATTCCGACACAAAACCATTGAACAACGGCAACGATGAAATGCTCATGCAGCCAATCAGAAAAATCACGCTAGTTTTCGGCATTCGTTTAATCAATCCGCCCAACATATCAATGTTTAATTCATGCGTTTGATGATGAATCATGCCCGCGCCCAAAAACAGTAAATTTTTAAACAGCGCGTGATTGAAGGCATGAAACAACGCAGCTAATAAACCGAGTGCAGCCAGTTCTTGTTGATCATTGGCTAAGAAAATCATGCTCAAACCCAAAACCATCACGATGATGCCAATGTTTTCAACGGAACTGTAAGCGAGTAAGCGTTTCAAATTCTGTTGCATCATGGCGTATAAAATTCCGCTCAACGCTGAAATCGTACCGACAATCAATAACACTACGCCCCATTGCCAATGCACTTCAGGTAACAAATCGAAACAAAAACGAATCAGTCCATACAACGCAACTTTTAACATTACGCCACTCATCAATCCTGAAATATGCGATGGCGCGACAGGATGCGCTTCAGGCAACCAAACATGAATCGGAACTAAACCCGCTTTCATACCAAAGCCCATCAACGCCAATACAAACGCAATGCTCATCCACGTCGTCGAAATTGTCGAAGCGCGTAAGGCATCAAACGTAAATCCATCGGCAAAACTCGCGACCACGCCAAACGCTAAAATAATCAGCAATGCGCCAACTTCTGCCATCAATAAATATAAAAATGCGGCGCGGCGATTCGCGGCATTTTCATGTTGAAACGCCACCAGAAAATAACTTGCGACTGACATCAATTCCCACGCAATCATGAACATAAACGCATCATCAGCCAGTAAAACCAGCATCATTCCTGCAATAAATAAGCCCGTGAACAAGCTCAAAACCGCAAAGTTTTCAGCATTTTTTTGTTCATGGTGCGTGTAATGTGGTGCATAAAAACTGACCGCAAATACCGCAATGCCAATAATCAGAAAAAAGAATGCCGACAAACTATCAAAATGAACGTGCCACGGAATCCAAGGTAGCCCTAAACTCAAGGTATCGAGGCGGATTTCAGGATAAATCAATTCGCCCAGCCCCGCTAAAATCGCCGTCAATCCCGATGCGCCCAACAACCAAAACACCAATTGTTTATTTACTTCGGGTTTGAATAAATGCGCGATTGCCACACCACCTGACGCGAAACTCAGTAAAACCGCGCTATAAGCTAAAAATAAAATCATTGGTTTCCCCAATTGATTATGAAATTACGATTTAATCCGACGTGCCGCCAACGGATGATCTGAAAAGGATTCGTGTGCATCCAAACCTTGAAATTTGCAATGTCCACCTTGTGATTCGTAGTCATGCTGAAACTCATGGAAAAATTCCATCACTGTGTGGTCGATTAACGTTACTTTGCTTTTGTCGAAAATCAGCGTTTTTCCGTGTTCGATTTCTGCTAACGCTTCTTTTAAGGCTAAGAAATTCGAGAAAATGGCTGCACCTTCGATAGAAATTAAAATTGAACTGTTAGCTTGAACGTTTTGAGTGAAATGAATTTTGAATAAATTGTCAGGTTTCGCGCCGTGAAATAAATGAATCGTAAGCTTTACCAAAATTCCAATCGCGACACCAATCAATAAATCGGTCGCAATCACGCTAATAATTGTCGCAACAAAAATAAATAATTGTTCTTTACCAATACCCATTACGTTAGCGAATTCACGCGGTGACGCTAAACGAAAGCCAGTGAAAACTAATAATGACGCGAGAGCTGCTAAAGGAATGCTATGAATTAAACGCGGGAAAAAAACGACAAATATCAATAAAAATGTACCGTGAAAAAAGTTCGCCCATTGCGTTTTTGCGCCGTTGTTAACGTTTGCTGAACTTCGCACGATTTCTGCAATCATCGGCAAACCACCGATTGAACCAGCCACTAAATTTCCTACACCAACAGCCGTTAAATCTTTGTTCAAATTCGAATGTCTTTTGTATGGGTCTAATTTATCAACAGCCATTGCGCTCAATAAACTTTCTAAACTTCCGACTAAAGCAATCGCAATGACCGCTTCCCAAAATTCAAGGGTGAAAAATTTGCCAAAATCAGGGAAGTAAAAACTTGATGTGAAATTTTCAGAAATTGCGACTAAAAATTTAGGACCCACTTCGGCAGCTGGTGTGTGTTCAGGCGTAAGTAAATAAATGTGTTCATGCTCTAATTCAAAATAATGAGCGAAAAACATTCCCATTAAAACCACGACAAGTGGCGCAGGAATCATTTTTAAAGTTTTGTTTTGAAGTAATGACCAAATAATTAAAATCACTAATCCCGCAAAACCAATAATCGCAATTTCTAAATTCAAATTTGCAAAACTATGAGGAATTTGTGCGATGGTGGAAAGTAGACTTCCTTTTTCTGGTGTAACACCTAAAACGACATGAATTTGTTTCGCCATGATTATGATGCCAATTGCGGCAAGCATTCCATGAACGACGGAAGCTGGAAAAAATGAACTTAAACGCCCAGCTTTAAATATGCCGAGTAAAATTTGAATAACACTTGCAATCACAATTGCCGCCAGAGCATAACGATAACCTGCCATCGCATCACCTTCGCCCAAACTTTGAACGGCATCATAAACCACAACGATTAAACCAGCCGCAGGACCGTTAATCGTAACAAATGAACCACTACCGCGTGATACCACCATGCCACCAATAATCGCCGTGATAATACCCGCAGAAGGTGGAAAGCCAGAAGCCATTGAAATACCTAAACATAACGGCAAGGCAATTAAAAAGACTAAAAAACCAGAAAGCAAATCATTTTTCCAGTAGGCTTTTAAGCCTGCCAACCCCGTGGCGGGGAAAGATGAAGCGATTGAACCACTCATAAAAAACCTCGTTACGCTGAACAAAAAATAAAAAGTTATTTATGAGCAAAGCGATTAACGTGCCATGCAACTTAATTTATGTAATGCGTTGAAAAATTGCAGTTTTTTAAATTTTTTTAGAGTTGAAAAAATAGTGGAAGTAATAAAACTGGGGGATAAAAACCGGTGCGGTGGTTTTGAACTATGAACTATATATGAACTATAAATGTTATAGCTAACGAATGTAATTCGGAACGCTGTGTATTTAGAAGAATCAACGAATCTGGGTAGGTGTCAAATTTTATTACAATCACTTTATGATACTTTAGGTATAAACGTCGTGAAAATGATTTTTAAAAATGGATATTCCATAAACGACTTAGCCCGACTTCTGGAATCAGAAGTCGGGCTAAGTTACAGCAATAAATCTCCCTTAAAAAGGGGAGAAATTAGTTACTGTTGTTGCGGTGTTTGTTTTCAATTTTTTGGAAAACTTCAGCTTGGCTTTGAGCCACAGCACCGCTTTGCAAATGTTTAGTTTCGTCTGCTTTTAACATTAAGACCAAAATGACGGTTGCAACAATCAAACCACCAATATAAAACCAGAAATAATCTTTTTCTTGTGTATCAGACATCTTTAAATCCTCATAGTTATTATAATAATTTTTATGTCTCTTTCTTCGAAGAGGTATCGTTTAAAACGACGGGTATATTTTTATCACGATTTTAGGTTTCGTGTCAAAACCATAAATTTAAAATTGAATTAAAAATTCACAATTTCTTATTCAAATTCACTTAACATAAAGCGTTACTCAACTTTTCATAAGGGTCTAAACATGCCAAAAATCATTCTCGCGTCGGCTTCACCACGCCGCCAAGAACTACTTAACCAAATCAACATTCGCCATGAAATCCAAATTGTAGAGATAGATGAATCACCGTTACAAAACGAATTACCTGCAAATTATGTACAACGTTTAGCGGCAGAAAAAGCCACTACTTGCATGAATAAATTTAAATCAAATCTCCCCATTCTTACCGCTGACACTGCCGTTGTTTTAGGCGACAAAATCATGGGGAAACCAAAAAGTAAAAATGATGCTTGCGATATGCTGCGCGAATTATCGGGGAATACGCATCAAGTTTTCACCGCCATCGCCTTATTTGGGAAAAATTCCAATTCTGCACTCAGCATCACGGATGTAACATTCCGAACACTTTCAGAAAACGAAATACTTGCCTATTGGGACAGTGGCGATCCATTAGACAAGGCAGGAAGTTATGCCATTCAAGGACTTGGTAGTGTCTTTATTGAACGAATTAACGGCAGCTTTTCCGGTGTGATGGGTTTGCCACTATTTGAAACGGCACAATTGCTCGCCTTAGAAGGCATAGAGGTTATTTTATGAGTGAAGAAATTTTAATTAACGTTACACCACCTGAAACGCGCGTTGCTGTTATCGAAAATGGCGTTTTACAAGAGTTAATTATCGAGCGAAGTTGCAAAATTGGTTTGGTTGGAAACATTTATAAGGGGCAAGTTTGCCGTGTTTTACCTGGAATGCAGGCGGCATTTATTGATATTGGCTTGCCAAGAACGGCCTTTTTACATTTATCTGATTTATGTTCAAAAGAATTAGAAAAAAAAGGCTCTGCAAATATCGAACATTATTTACATGAAGGTCAGCATATTATTGTGCAAGTTTTTAAAGATCCACTTGGTACAAAAGGCGCACGTTTAACCACCGATATTTCAATTCCTTCACGCTTCCAAGTTTATATGCCTTATTCAAATAATGTTGGTGTTTCACAACGTATTGAATGCGGTGAAGAGCGTGTGCGCTTAAAAAATTGTCTCGAAAAATTCAAAAAAGAAAACGAATGCGGCGGATTTATCGCTCGCACAGCAGCAGAATGTGTTGAAGATGCTGTGTTAATGGCTGATATGGAATTTTTATTAAAATTATGGGAATCAATTCGTACAAAAATTGCCACCGCTGCGCCCAAACAATTTATTCACAAAGATTTACCTTTGAGTGTTCGTACATTGCGTGATTTATATCGTGAAGGCATTGAACGAATTCGTGTTGATTCGAAAGAAACTTATCATCGATTAGTCGAATTTGCTGAAATTTTTGCACCCGAAATTGTTCCTGTTATAGAACATTACACAGGCGAATGCCCTGTTTTTGATATTTACAGCGTCGAAGATGAACTTGAAAAAGCCTTAGCCAGAAAAGTAAAACTCAAATCCGGCGGGCATTTAGTGTTTGATCAAACAGAATCAATGACCACGGTTGATGTGAATACTGGGGGTTATGTCGGTGGGCGGAATTTAGAAGAAACGATTTTTAAAACGAATTTAGAAGCCGCTCAAGCGATTGCAAGACAGTTGCGTTTGCGAAATTTAGGGGGGATTATCATTATCGATTTTATCGATATGAAAGGTGAAGAACACAAACAACAAGTGTTACAAGCCTTTGAACGGCATTTAGAAAAAGATCGGGCAAAATCAAAAATCACCGAAGTATCAATTTTAGGATTGGTCGAAATGACGCGCAAACGCACCCGTGAAAGTTTAGAGCATATTTTATGTGAACCTTGCTCTGCATGTGGTGGAAGAGGCGTTTTGAAAACAGCAGAATCCGTTTGTTTGGAAATTTTCCGTGAAATTATTCGTGAAGTTAGACAATATAAAGTTCAACAAATTTTAGTTTTAGCATCTAACGAAGTGGCTGAAATGTTACTTGATGAAAAAGCCGATATGCTTACCGAATTAGAAGCATTTTTGAATGTACAAATTAAATTTCGTTCTGAATCGGGCTATAACCAAGAACAATATGACGTGGTTTTATTATAATTTTAAAATTTCCGCATCTTCCTGTTGAACGATGCGGAAAAACGTGACACTACTTTTCTAAATTTTTTAATCTCGCCAGATTAAAGCTGCCATTCGACCAGTTTGTTTTTCTCGGCGATAAGAATAAAACTTTTCAGCTTCTGTTACGGTACAAAATTCACCACCATAAATTTCTGTAATGCCTAAAAAATTTAATTCAATTCGCGCTAATTGATAAATATCTGCGAGCCAATGCGAACCATTTTTTTTGAAGGCAACTAAATAATCTTGCGATTTTTTCAAAAAAACATCGCGTACATCGTCACCCACTTCAAAACATTCAGCACCAATTGCAGCACCTAACCAAGCAATTAAATCTTTTGTTTTTAATGCGGCGACCGTATTTGAAATAATGTTTTTTTCTAAACCGCGCCATCCAGCGTGAATTGCGGCGATTTGCGTACCATCTTTTGAACATATCAAAATTGGTAAACAATCTGCTGTCATTACCGCACAAACCACATTTTTTTGATTTGAAAAACTCGCATCGGCTTTCGGCAAAATCAAATTTGTAGACGCTTCGATAACGGTGTTGCTATGAATTTGATTCAGCCAAAACGGTTCATTTAGCAAAGATAATTCTGTTTTGAGCAACCGCCGATTTTCTAAAACGACTTTCAAATCATCGTCAACGTGCGTCGCTAAATTGAACGTGTTGTAAGGGGATTTACTTACACCACCATTTCGCGTTGTCATAATGGCATGAACATTTGCAGGCGCGTTCCAGGTTGGAAAAATGAAATTATCGTTCTTCCGCATCATTTTTTCCTAATGTCGCCAGTAAATTCAACATATCTTCGGGCAACACTTGTTCCCATTCCATATATTCATTTGTTGTTGGATGAACCAATCCCAATTTTGCGGCGTGTAAGGCTTGACGTTTGAAATTACGCAAAACAAGCTCCAGTTCTTCGCTACATTTTGCGGGCATTTGAAAACGTCCGCTATAAAGTGGGTCGCCAAGTAAAGGAAAACGAATATGCGACATGTGAACGCGGATTTGATGCGTGCGTCCGGTTTCGAGTTTGACTTGAATATGCGTGTGGCGTTTGAAGCGCGTAATCACACGATAATGTGTGACCGCTTCTTTTCCGTCACGATTTACGGCATAACGCAAACGATCCGTCGGATGTCGGCCAATTGGGTCGTCAATAGTGCCGCCCGCAATCATACGATTATGTGTAATTGCCTGATATTCGCGATGAATAGTTCTTTCTTGTAATTGTTCAGTCAAATCATTGTGGGCTTGCAATGTTTTCGCCACCATTAACAATCCGCTCGTATCTTTATCGATTCGATGCACAATGCCCGCGCGTGGCAGCGTTTCCAATTGTGGCGCGTGATGCAATAACGCATTTAACAATGTGCCATTCCAATTCCCAATTGCAGGATGGACAACTAATCCAGCAGGTTTGTTCAAAATCAAAATATCATCGTCTTCAAAAACAATATCGAGAGGAATATTTTCGGGTTCATAAGTAATAACAATTTCCGGTTCAGCATCCAACGAAATCCATTCGCCGCCTTCTAATTTATCGCGTGGTTTTAATGTTTCACCATCCACTTGGACGCGACCCGCCTTGACCCATGTTTGTAATTTACTTCGCGAATAATCGCTAAACAATTCGGCCAGTGCAGCATCTAAACGCATTCCTGACATTTCATGTGGCACTTCGGTTGTTAATATCGTCATATTTTTAATTCACTTGTTGTTAAGTTATACTCGCGCCACTAAATACGCTGATTTACAGGCTTTTAATTAGCGCAAATTCATTTCTAAATCTTACAATTTATGCACACCATTCTAATTAAATTTTTAACCGCTTGTTGTTTAATTCTTTCTTTAACTGTTTTGACGGGTTGTGAAACATTGAAAAGTTTAGCCGGAAGCGGTGGTTCAACCGATGAGGAAACTTACGCTGGTTGGAATGCGGACAAATTTCGTTCTGAAGCAAAAACGATGTTAGAAGCGAGCAATTACGATAAAGCAACCAAACTTTATGAAGCGTTAGAAGCGCGTTATCCTTTTGATAATGCCGCACCACAAACGTTGATTGATAGTGCTTATGCGTATTATAAAAACAATGATGCTGAAGCCGCTATTTCGACAGCTGATCGTTTTATTAAAACCTATCCGCGTGATAATCATGTTGATTATGCTTATTACTTGAAAGGTTTAGTAAATTACAATCGCGGAATTACGTTTGTAGACCGTTTTTTACCGACTGATACATCACAACGCGATCAAGTTTATGCTAACGATGCCTTGGAAAACTTTGCAGAATTGATGCGACGTTATCCAAAAAGCCACTACATTGCAGATGCTCAACAACGTAGCGTGGCAATCAAAAATAATTTGGCGATGCACGAAATCAACATTTCTCGTTATTACATGAAACGCAATGCTTATATTGCAGCGGTGAATCGCGCTAAAACGGTGATGGAAAAGTATCCGCGTTCAATTGCAGTACCCTTTGCATTAGAAATTTTACAAGAATCCTATACACAATTAAATATGACGGATTTGGCTGCCGACGCAAAACGAGTTTATGATCAAAATTACCCAAATGGCGCACCTGTTCAAGAAAACAGCGGTGCGACAATTTCTCATCAAGTTTGGGATTTTATTGGTTTAGATAAGTAAAGCACCGGAAAAACCAACTTATTCAGATATTTATTGAGCTGGCGTTGAAGGCAAATTAATTTCAACGTCTGCTTTTTCTTCTAACGTGTTAATTAGCGCGTTAAATTCGCTGTCACCAATCGCTTTGGAAATGTTTTTCTTTGCCATTTCTGTTCGTTTTTTATCGTCTTCGCTAATGACACCATCTTGAACTTTCGTTAGATTTACAACAACTTGTTCATGCGTGGGCAAAGCTACTGAAAAAACGGTTGGTTTATCTGTAATAGGTTTTGCAGCTTTAAAAATAGCTTCATTTAACACAACATTAAAGTCTTTTTTCATTCGTGTTAAACCTGCCGCTTTTTGTATTGGAAATTTATATTCGGTTGCAATTTTTTCAAATACCTCGCCCGCTAACAGCTTCGATTTAATGGTTTTTGCCGTTTCGATAACATGTTGTTGAGCTTGTTCAGCTTGAACCGCTTTAATCACATTTTCTTTTACATCAGCTAAAGGTTTATTTTCGGCGGCTTTGTGTTCAAGTAACCGTAAAACCACTAAATGATCGGTGCTAACTTCAATAGGCGTGCTATTTGTGCCTTGTAACACTTCGTCACTAAATGCCACGCTACGAACTTTCTCATCAGCAAAAATACCTTCGCCTTGTGCTTGCGTGAACAAGCTGGTTTTTTTAATCGTTAAATTAAGCTGATTTGCCGCAGCTTGTAAATTATCTGAATTTTGATAACTGATTTCAGTTAACGATTCACCTTGTTGATAAAATAAATTTTCAGCTTGGGATTTTTGGTAGGCTTTTGCGACTTCCGCTTTGACGCTTTCGAAAGGTTTAATTTCAGCGGGTTTTAATTCCGTCACTTTAATTAAGTGATAACCAAATGGTGATTTAACTGGTACAGAAACTTCACCTTGTTTTAAAGCCATTGCGGCATTATCAAAGTCTTTTTCCATTACACCAGCATTAAATAAACCTAAATCGCCACCATTTTTGCCAGTTAATTTATCTTCTGATAATTCGTTCGCCACAACAGAAAAATCTTTAGTTGTTAAAGCAGTTTTGGCATTATTTGCTTTTTCTAAAGCTGTTTTTTCATCTTGTTTATCGTTGATTTCGAAAAGAATGTGACTAATTTTGCGCCGTTCTGGTGTGCTGTATTGAGCGGATTGCTCATCGTAAAAAGCCTTAACTTTTTCGTCTGTCACCTCAATCGTTTTTGCTAAATCTTCTAATGTGAGTTCGATATATTCAACCGATACTTGTTCAGGCAATTGGTATTGTGTTTGATGAGCTTGATAATAAGCGTTAACTGTATCGTCACTAGGTGTTTCAGTTATTGCTATGACAGGGATCGTCACATATTCAACATCACGTTGTTGATTTTGGATTTTAAATACACGCTCCAAATCGTAAGGCGTGACAAAACTGCTATTTAAAATACTTTGTTGAAATTGCTCCATTACCAATGCGTTTTTAATTTGACTGACGAATTCGTTAGAAGACATTCGTTGTGATGATAAGAGTTGTTTATATTTTGTTTCATCGAATTTAGCGTCTGTTTGAAAATACGGTAATGTGTGAACAAAATCGCGAATCGTATCATCCGTAATTGTTAAACCTTTCGCATGAACGTATTGTAAAAGCACTTCGTCTTTGATGAGTTTACTTAAAGCTTGTGACTTAATGGTCGCTTCATCAACAGCTAAACCACCTAAACTTTGCTGATATTTCTCATAGGCTTTATTGACATCACGTTGGAAAAAATCTTTTTTACCTACGGATGCGACGGGAGCTTCCTGTCCATCGTTGATATAGTTATTAATTCCCCATAAAACAAATGGGACGCAAATGACGGTAAGAATAACGCCTGCAAAAGCACCTTGGGATTTTTCTCTAATTTTTGTCAGCATATGGCTACCTCGAAAAACGCATTGTTAGTAAGCAAAAAAAAACCTCGAACCAAAAGGTTCGAGGTTTTCTTAGTTATTTGGCGAAGCGGACGGGACTCGAACCCGCGACCACCGGCGTGACAGGCCGGTATTCTAACCAACTGAACTACCACTCCAAAGTCGTGGTGGGTGCTGAGGGGTTCGAACCCCCGACCCTCGCCTTGTAAGGGCGATGCTCTCCCAGCTGAGCTAAGCACCCGACTTGATAAGAACTAGTTTACAGCATCTTTTAATGATTTACCAGCTTTAAATGTAGGAGTTTTTGCTGCTTTGATTGTAATTTCCTCTCCAGACTGCGGATTACGCCCTTTTCGCTCTGCTCTCTCCTTCACAGAAAACGTTCCAAAACCCACTAAAGCGACCGCATCGTTTGCGCCTAATGCTTTTGTAATTGCCGCAATAAAACAATTCAATGCACGTTCCGCATCTGCTTTTGTTAATTTTGTTTCAGATTCTGCAACCATTGCACTGATCAATTCCGATTTATTCATTATTCCCCCTAAGGACGTGATTTTTAAATTTTATAGTTAGCAAAATGCCGTATTCTCTCGTTTCCAACAACTTGAAACGCTGGTATTTATAACAATGCCCTGCTAATCCTGTCAAGAAAAAAACCGTTACACTCTTTGAATTCTGTGGCTTCCAAAGATTTTCAATGCGCTGTTACGCGCGGTGAATTTTTTTTCGACGATTCAATTTTCGGGGCATCTGTTAAATCAATTGAAATCGATTCGCGCGGAACGGGTTGATATTGCAGTGCAATTTCTAAAACTTCATCAATCCATCGCACTGGTTTAATAGCTAAATTCTGCTTAATGTTTTCTGGAATTTCAACCAAATCTTTTTCATTATCTTTTGGAATAATTACTGTCGAAATACCACCACGATGCGCGGCAAGTAGCTTTTCTTTTAAACCTCCAATTGCTAATACTTCACCACGTAATGTAATTTCACCCGTCATGGCAACAGAGGCTTTTACAGGAATTTTAGTCAATGCTGACATAATTGCCGTACACATTCCAATTCCTGCACTTGGTCCATCTTTTGGTGTCGCCCCTTCGGGTACATGAACATGAATATCTTTATTTTGAAACCACTCGTCTTCAATACCAAAAATTTCCGCACGACTACGAACAACTGTCATTGCTGCAGCAATCGACTCTTTCATTACGTCACCTAATTTACCAGTAGTCGAATACTTACCTTTCCCGTTAATTACGGCGGTTTCAATTGTTAGCAACTCGCCACCAACCGAAGTCCATGCTAAACCTGTGACGCAACCAACTTGATCTTTTTCTTCTGCCAAACCGTAGCTATAACGCTGAACACCTAAATAATCATTCAAATTTTTGGTGGTAATTTTAACTTTTGTTTTACGCGGTTTGAGTAACAAATCTTTTACAACTTTGCGGCAAATTTTGGAAATATCACGTTCCAAATTTCGTACACCCGCTTCACGCGAATAATAGCGAATCATGTCGCGTACAGCATCTTCGGAAATGTCGATTTCTTTATCTTTTAGCCCATTTTCTTTGATTTGTTTGGGAATTAAATAACGTAAAGCAATGTTAATTTTTTCGTCCTCTGTGTAACCTGCTAAACGAATAACTTCCATTCTATCGAGCAATGCGGGTGGAATATCCATACTATTCGCTGTTGCAACAAACATTACGTCAGACAAATCAAAATCTACATCTAAATAGTGATCAACAAACGCATTATTTTGTTCCGGATCTAACACTTCTAATAACGCTGAAGCCGGATCACCACGCAAATCTGTTGCCATTTTGTCAATTTCATCGAGTAAAAATAACGGATTTTTTACTTTTACTTTTGATAAATTTTGGATAATTTTACCTGGCATTGCGCCAATATAAGTGCGACGATGCCCTCGAATTTCTGCTTCATCTCTTACTCCACCTAACGCCATTCGAACATAAGTGCGATTCGTCGCACGGGCAATTGATTCACCCAAAGAGGTTTTACCCACACCCGGAGGACCAACCAAACATAAAATAGCCCCTTTTAATTTATCAACACGCTGTTGGACTGCGAGGTATTCCAAAATACGTTCTTTGACTTTTTCCAAGCCATAATGTTCTTCGTTCAAAATTGCTTCGGCAGCAGCCAGCTCTTTTTGAACTTCCGTTTTTTTATTCCACGGTACATTCACAAGCCACTCAATATAATTACGAACAACAGCCGATTCTGCGGACATAGAAGACATCAATTTTAACTTTTTTAATTCTTCTAAGGCTTTTGTTTTTGCTTCTTCAGGTAATCCCGCCTCATCAATTTTTTTAGTTAATAAATCAATTTCGGATGCAGCTTCATCCATTTCGCCCAATTCTTTGTGAATAGCTTTGATTTGTTCATTTAAATAGTATTCGCGTTGATTTTTTTCCATTTGTTCTTTTACACGAACTCGAATCCGTTTTTCTGTTTCGAGTAAATCAACTTCGCCTTCCATGAATGCCATTAACAATTCTAAACGTTTACCAACGTCGAATGTTTCTAAAAGAAGCTGCTTATCAACTACTTTTAAATTCATGTGTGCTGCCATCGTGTCGGCTAAACGACTTGCATCATCAATTTCGTTCAGTGCATTTAATACCTCGGGAGGAATTTTATTATTGAGTTTGACGTAATTTTCAAACGAGCTTAGTGCCGTACGTTCTACAATTGCTTTTTCTTTGTCCGGCATATCGTAAGTTTCATCAATCTCTTCGACTTTTGCACAAAGAAAACCATTGTGACGTTCATAACCATGAACGATACAGCGTTGATCACCTTCCATTAACACCTTTACCGTGCCATCGGGAAGTTTAAGCATTTGTAACATATTTGATAGTGTTCCAATCTCATATAAATCTTCGATTTCGGGCGAGTCGATTTCAGCTTCTTTTTGCGCGACAAGCAAAACTTGATTATTGGCTTTGATGGCGTTATTTAGAGCATCAATAGATTGGTCACGTCCGACAAAAAGTGGAATCACCATGTTTGGATAAACCACCACATCACGCAATGGCAGTACAGGAATAAGCAATAATTCAGTCATAAAATTTACCATAAAATGAAAGTTAAGAAACGGTTAAAACTATGGGGCAAGGTTATACGAAAAACAAGTCATTGATTGTTATACTGTCAGGACTAATTTTAATCAACAAGATTGTCGTAATCATTATGAACCAACAAAAAGTGAAACCTATACATTTATTACGCGGTGAACGAGCAGAGCAACAAGCCTGTGATTTTTTAATTTCGCAAGGTTTAATTGTTGTTGAGCGCAATTTTCGCTGCCCGTATGGCGAACTAGATTTAATCATGAAAGATAACAAAACATTAGTAATTGTTGAGGTACGTTATCGAAAAAATTCAAAATTTGGTAGCGCGTTAGAAAGTGTAACTCGATCAAAACAAAACAAACTGATTGCTGCAACAGAAGTTTATTTAAGCACACTACAAACAAACGAATTGATACCAATGCGTTTTGATGTAATAGGAATTTCAGGAGACAACGATTTGCAATGGGTGAAAAATGCGTTTGAAATCTAACTCAGGGCGAGTTTCAACTCGCCCGTTATAATTTAACCCGCGTTTTTAGATTTTTTATTATGCGGAGTGTTTTTGCCAGCTACAGCCACAATAACGGGTTTTACCGTTGATTTTTGACTTTTTGATTCCGATTTTTTCTCTAAAAACAATTTATTATTTAAAGCTAATGCCTTGTTATTAGAGGAAATCTTGTGTGCCATTACGACGATATGATTTGGCATTTTTAACGATTTACCTTTTTCATTGTCTTTGTGGTCTTTTGAATCTTTGTCTTTTAATGCGAGAACTGCCTTTTTATCATTTTTGTCGATTTTTTTCGCGGTCAATAAAGTTTTGACACTTTGTTTTGGTTCGACTTTAGTCATGATTTTAACTGGTTCAGATTTTGCCTTATGAAGAATAGCAGCCGCAGGTTTAGACTCAAGATAAATTGCAGTGCTTTCGTCTTCGCCGTCATTAAAACTTTCAGAAACCCATTGTTCGAATGGCAACTGTGCTAAGTTTTCTTTGAAAGATTCGACTTTTGCGACGGGAATTAACAAACGACGTGGTCCAGAACCTTCTGGCGCAGTCTTAGACTTATTAAACGCTGGGTTTAATTTCAAAAACTCGTTTAATGTCATGTTTGCCATTTCTGCCGCTTTGTTTAAATTCAACTGAGAATCTAATTTTACGACTTCAAAATAGGGCTTATTTGGAATGTCATGCAAACTGACATTGTATTCGTCTGCATTTGCAAAAATTTTAGCAATCGCTAATAAACGTGGCACATAATTCGCCGTTTCGTCAGGCATTCGTAATGACCAATAATCTGTTGGCATATTGCGATCTTCATTATGTTCAATAGATTTTCTGACATTACCTTTGCCCCAATTATAGGAGGCGAGCGCGAGTAACCAATCACCATCAAAAGTTTCGCTTAGTTGTTTCAAATAAGTAGTGGCGGCTTTTGTAGACGCATAAACATCGCGTCGTCCGTCATACCATGAATTCTGCTGTAACCCAAACATCCGTCCTGTTGCTGGCATGAATTGCCACAATCCTGACGCATCTGCTTTTGAATTTACATTTGCTACAAATGCGCTTTCAACAACCGGTAATAAAGCTAATTCACCAGGTATATTTTTTGCTTCAACTTCATCAAGAATTAAATGTAAATAAGGTTCGGCACGGTGTTGAATCGTATTTAAGGCTTGTGGATGATTCAAATACCACTCAATTTCACGATCAATACGTTCATTTTCAATTTTCGGCAAAGAATATAATGAAAGAAGTCTTTCCCAAACTGTATCTTTATGCGATTCAGCCGTTTTTTTAATTTCCGCTTTATCTATTGGTTGGTAATTTTGGAAGTAACGATCAACATAGGCGTTATTTGGCTCTGGCGTGAGTTCATTGACCGTAAGCGCATCTTTTGCATTTTGCGAACAACCTGCTGCAGTTAGTGTCATCAACATCACTAATAAGTTAACGTGTCTGTTTAGTTTTACTGGCATCATTTGACCTTTGTAGTTATGAAGTGTTTTGATTATAGTGAGTTTTTAGTCTCAAATCATTAAAACACCCTTAAATTGAGTGAACATTATGAAACGCGATTTTTTATTTGCTTATTACGAAACCCCGCGCGGAAAATTATTAAAAGACCTTGAAGTCACATACTTACAGCGTTCAATTACAGTAAGTTGTCAGCAAACAATTTTGCAAGTCGGTGGATTGGGCTGGGAAAATGAATTTATTGATTGTTCACTTTATCAGTATTTTTCGGTCATCGATGCCAAGAATTTGGCATGTCAAGAAGCGTGTAAAATTCAGGCAAAATCTTATGCGTTACCTATTCAAAGTAATTCAATTGATATGATAATCGTGCCGCATTTACTTGAATTTGATGCCGCACGTTTTCAAACTTTCCGAGAATTAGAACGTGTTTTAAAACCAGAAGGTATTTTAATTGTAATGAATTTTAATCCATGGAGTATTTGGGTTCGTTATCAATTTTTATGGGATAAACGGCTTGCAGATTCATGGGGAGGACATTTTATTTCGCGTTCACGTTTATTTGATTGGTTAAAATTACTCAATTTCGAGGTTTCGAGTAAAACAGAATTTTATTTAGATTCAACTAAAACACTAAATGGTGCCGCCGCTTTAAATAGTTTGGCTTTTACCTCAACAGCTTATGCAATTAAAGCCATTAAGCGACGATATAATCCAATTCCAATGTCACTGGTACAATCGTTAATGCCGCGTTTAGCGGTATCAAATCCCTTAGCTGCAAAGGTGAAACATGACTGAACCCGTAATTATTTACACTGACGGTGCTTGCCGAGGAAATCCTGGGAAAGGCGGTTGGGGCGCAATTTTGCGTTATAAAGGAACTATCAAAGAATTACATGGTGGTGAGCGCGATACAACAAATAATCGTATGGAATTGATGGCGGCAATTTCAGCCTTAGAAGCCTTGAAAAAACCATGCGTCGTACAATTACATATTGATTCAAAATATGTTTTGGATGGAATTACAAAATGGATGCCAAATTGGAAAAAATCTGGCTGGAAAACAGCGTCGAAATCCCCCGTGAAAAATGAAGATTTATGGCGACGCTTAGATGCAGCTATTAAAACGCACACGATTGATTGGCGGTGGGTGAAAGGACATTCTGGAAATCAAGGCAACGAACGGGCGGATGCGTTAGCCAATTTAGGCATTGATTCGTTACGATAATCTTACTGATAATCGCCATATAATTTGGCGTATAAACCATTTTGTTCAAGCAATGCTTTGTGATTCCCCTGCTCACAAATGGCTCCTTCTTCAAAAACATAAACGTGGTTTGCTTGTTTTACGGCACTTAAACGATGAGCAATAATAATTGTAGTGCGGTTTTGTAAAAAATCTTGCAACGCTTCATGCACTTTAAATTCCGTTTCACTATCTAACGCCGATGTGGCTTCATCTAAAATAACAACTTTCGGATTTGCAACCACCATTCGCGCTATGGCTAAACGTTGGCGTTGACCACCGGATAATCGCATTCCACCGCGTCCAACTACCGTATCTAAACCGTTCGGCAACTCTTTTACTTTATCCGACAATTGAGCAATTATTAGCGCGTTCCACAATTCGTTATCAGTAACGTTTTTACCTAACGTCAAATTAGCTCGAATCGTATCATTAAATAAAATAGGATTTTGCAAAACAGTTACGACGTTTTCTCGCACGACATCTAAACCAATTTTTTCAATAGGTACATTATTAAATAAAATTCTGCCTATAGATGTTGGATAAAGTCCGATGAGAATTTGAATTAACGTTGATTTTCCGCCACCACTCGCACCAACTAAAGCGACTTTTTCTCCGGCTTTAATGTTTAAATGAATGCCGTTGAGAATTTTTTTGTTGCCGTAACTAAAATGTAAATTTTCAACACAAACAGAAACCGATTGTTTATTTTTAAATGGATTTTTTTCATGCGGATAGCGCGGTTCTTGACGTAATGCGGTTAATTTATTGATGCGAGTCAAAGCCGCTTTCGCGCCATAAAACGCATATTGAATGTTTAAAATTTCTTGCACAGGGGACATCATGAACCATAAATAACCAAATACAGCCAACATTTGTCCAATCGTCAAATTAGAATAAAACACAAGCAACATCGCGCAAGCACGAAAAATATCAAAACCAAACAAAAAAACTAAAAAACTAAATCGTGAAGCAGCTTCACTTTTCCATGCAAATGCGCTGGAATTATTTTTAACGTTTTTCGCTAACTCTGTCAGTTGTTCACAATAGTATTTTTCACGATTGCTCGCGCGAATTTGATGAATCGCCTCTAAAGTTTCTGTAAGTGAAAGTTGAAAAAATTCGTAAGCGGAATTTTCTTTTGCTTTGAGGTGTTTAACGTTTCCACCCACCACGCGAGTGAAATAAATGACCACCGGATTAAGCAATAAAATAAATAAACCTAATTGCCAGTGCATCCATAACAAAACTATCGCCGTCCCAGTGACAGTAAGAATGGCGACCAATAATTTACTGACAGTTGAGCCAACGAAATTATCAATCGTATCTAAATCTTTAATTAAATTTGTACTGACTGTTCCAGAACCAAGGCTTTCATATTCTGCCATTGAAATTGTTTGTAAATCACCAATCAATTCAGAACGAATGCGAAACACAATATCTTTTGCGATTAACGTAAATTGCCGCGATTGCAACACATTCAAAATTAACGCTAAACAACGTAATAAAACGGTTAAAACTAAAACTGCACTGATATAAAGCAACGGGGATTGCCATTCAATGGGTGAAATCGCATTCACAGTATGAACAACGATTGCCGGTTTTTTTAGTAATACTTCATCAACCAGCAGCGGCATCAATAAGGGTATCGGCACACTAATTATCGTGGCGAAAATTGCAATCAAATGTGCCGACAACAATTGCTTTTTATGTTGTCGCGCAATCGAAAGAATATAACGCCAAGAATACGATTTAGCCGACATTTCTATGCTTGACTGCTTATTTGTGCGGCTTTTTGGGCATCATATTTTTTACGTTTATCACATTTTTCAATGCAAACGCATTCAGCTTCTGACTTGCCGCCACCGCATGAACCTTTAATTGCTTTTCTTCCGAAAATCACACCCACTGCCATAATTGCAATTACCACTAACATCACACCAAATGTCATTAAAAATGTCATTTTTTCTCCTATAAATTTAACGTAAATAAGTGACAATTCTACCACAAGCCAAAATTCCTCTTACAAAGTAAAAACTCAATCTGTTGTAAATTTGTAAATTGTTATAACTCGGTTTATGCAAATTATTATAGAATCTGATTTTTCCTGACACTTTCAAAAAAGTTTTATTATTGCGAATGCTTAAAAAACTTCTCTCTCAAACTGCCATTTATGGACTAAGTAGTATTTTCGGACGCTTCCTAAATTATTTACTTGTTCCGCTTTATACTTATTATTTTACCGCGACAGAATACGGCGTTGTTTCAGAATTCTATGCGTATTCGGGTTTCTTGTCGGTTTTTCTATTGCTCGGTTTTGAAACCGGTTATTTCCGATTTCGAAGCGATAATCCTAAAGCCTATGCCACTGCATTAAGTTTTGTTTTATTTTTAAATCTGAGTATTTTTGGTTTACTCACTGCGTTTAACAGTGGAATTTCCGGCGCATTAAATTACGCGACTCATCCAGAATATGTTTTTTATTTTGCCCTAATTCTGACATTTGATGCGATTGCCTCGCTGCCTTTTGCAAAACTTCGAGCCGAAAATCTCGCTCTGCGTTTTGCTAGCATCAAAATTTTTGAAATTCTGCTAACGGTCGCGTTGAGTTTATTTTTCATCGTTCTTTGTCCAAAATTACAAGCGCAAAATGTTGAATGGCTGCATTATGTTTATTCTTCTAGCGTCGGCGTAGGTTATATTTTTCTGGCGAATTTATTTGCGAGTGGAAGTAAATTTTTATTTTTATTACCACAATTAAAAGGTTTGAGTGCTGGCTTTGATTGGCAATTATTTAAACGAATGGCAAATTATTCCTTACCAATGGTAATTATCGGTTTTGCTGGAATTATTAACGAAATGCTTGACCGTGCGCTACTGAAATATCTGTTGCCTTACGATACAGCGATAAATTTAGCGCAATTAGGCATTTATAGTGCGTGTTATAAATTATCGATTTTAATGACATTGTTTATTCAGGCTTTTCGTTATGCGGCTGAACCTTTCTTTTTTTCCTATTCTAAAAATAGCGATGCCAAACTTGTTTATGCTCATGTTTTGCATTATTTCAGTATTTTTTGCGTGTTTATTTTTCTGTTAGTGACGTTATATTTAGATTTTTTCAAATACTTTATTGGCGAAGAATTTCGCGCTGGATTACACGTTGTTCCGATTTTATTGATGGCGAATTTGTTTTTGGGCATTTATGTTAATTTATCAATTTGGTACAAACTCAGCGACAAAACAATGATGGGAGCTTTAGTTTCCTTATTTGGCGCGGCATTAACGGTTATTTTAAATTTTTATTGGATTCCAAAATTTGGTTATACCGGTTCAGCGTATGCGACGTTAGTTTGTTATGTCATAATGACAATTTTTTCTTACGCCTTAGGACAAAAATTTTATCGTGTAGATTATGATGTTAAAAGTGTTTTAGGCTATTTATTTTTAGGCATAGGTTTGTATTTTTCGAATGTTGAACTGCAACCGCTTTTGCAGTGGAAAATTGGATTTTTATCAACAGAACTTATGATTTTATTTTTGTTGATCACGGTGTTTGTTGAAAGGCGGCGATTTTACCGAAAATAAAAAATCGCCCAAATTTCTAATAACTCACTCGAATCCCGACTTCTGCGCTACGACCCGCTTCGGGCGCAAAGTTTCGCAAATACGAAACCGAACTGCGGATATTTTCATCGAGTAAATTTTTACCTTTCGCAAATAACAAAATTTCTGAATTCGCAAAACTCGCTATTTTGTATTGTGTGCCGATGTTCAACAGCAAATACGCAGGTGTTGTAGTTTCATTTTCGCCCGAATTTGTTTGCGATTCGCCGCGCGTTAAACGTACATTTCCTGAAAAATCATTTTTTTCGTAACTCAACTGCGTGCCATAACGTAACGGCGGCATTCTTGGAACATCGCCGCCTTTATCAAATGTGCCGCGCGTGTAATCGCTAAACAACGTTAAATCCACCGCGCCAAATTTATTATCCAAAAGTGGAAAAACGGTTTTCGCTTCAAAACCTTTGAAAATCGCGGCTTGTTGCTCACTGTGTAAAAGTGGGAAACATTCGGCACAATCGCTGTCGTTTGCCACAAATTCGCCGTCTTCTGCATTAAAAAGTTGTGCCGAATCGCGTTGTTGGTAAATGTAATCGCTCACCCAATTATGAAAAAAGTTGAAATCCGCTTGCACCCAAGACGCATCAAATTGATAACCCAAATCCAAATTATTCGACAATTCTTTTTGCAAATTTTCGTTGCCGAGTTCATAACTGCGCGTCGCATGGTGAAAACCGTCAGAAAATAATTCTTGAATTTGCGGCGCACGTTGCGAATGCGTGAACGCTAAACTCAATTTATTTTGTGAATTTATTTGCCACATCGCCGACATCGAACCGCTTAATGGAATATACGAAACATCGTTGCGACCTTCTGGCGTGATTTGCGTTGATTCAACGCGCCCGCCTAATTCGTAAGTCACGGCGCCGACTTTGAGCGATTCGACGTTAAAAATGCCGTAAGTTGCAATGTCTGATTTTGGAACGATTTTGCCTTCTTCGCCTAAACCTTGAAAGGTACTATTCGTAGATTGAAAACCTAAAACGCCTTTATTATTTTTAATCAGTGGCGCGTGTTCGAGTTCAAAACGGCTTTCGTAAGTTTCATTTAAAAATACCGTTCCCGCGACACTTCCATCAAATTCAGTGTGTGCGTAATCGGTGTAACCAAATTTGAGTTTGGCTTTTTCAACGAACGCGAATGGATTATTAAGCTGACTTTTAAAGTCATATTTGGTTTGTTTCATTTCAACATGAACAGGTGTTTCGCCGTGTCCATCGGGTGGAATGCCGTAATTTCGCTCGGTTTGATTGATTGCTGCGCCCACTAAACCCACGTCGCCAATCATTGAAAAACCCGCTGAACCGCCTCGCGCTCGACTTTGCGTGTTATCGATGAAACCGACAGAATTTTGTAATTCACCTGCTGGAACGGCGTTAAAACTGGGGTCATGTTGACGCGCTCGCGTTTCATCAATTGCCGCGCCGCCAATGCTGGTATTTCCCGCATCACGATAAAAACCATCAACGTGATAGGCAAAATTTCCTTTCCCGCCTTCAAGTTTCAACGCGCTTGAAGATTCGTCGGTGGCGGAATCGTAACGTTGTTCTCCCGCGCCGCCGATAAATTTGTCGAATAGCTTTTCAGGAATTCGCCCGTCAATCACATTTACTACGCCGCCAATCGCGCCACTTCCGTAACGCAACGTATCTGCACCACGCAACACTTCAATGCGTTCTGCAATAATTGGATCAACGCCCGTTGCGTGGTCAGGACTTAACGACGACACGTCGTTATTACCTAAGCCGTTTTGCATCACTTTGACACGCGAACCCGATTGCCCACGAATAACAGGCGTTCCCACGCCCGAACCAAACGATTGATTACTTATGCCGCCTTCATTTTGCAAGGTTTCGCCCAAGGTTGAACCAATTTTGTTGCGTAATTCGTCGCCTGTTAAAAGCAACGAATTTTCTGTTTCTGTAGAAATTGGCGCGATAGATTGAACATTCATGTCATCAAGTTGCTCAATTTCTTCGGCAAAAATCGGCGAACTGAAAAGTAAAAAGCACGCGGTAATTTTTCTAAATTTCATGCGGAAACCACCGTATTTTTTTCTTGCGTGCAATGACCACAAATGCCATGAATTTCAATCGCTTTACTGTGAACAAGAAAGTTTGCGTTTTGTAATTCTTGCGAGAGAGCTTGCATCACCAAATCGGCGTGCCGTTCTTCAACGTTTTCGCATTGCTTACAAATTAACAATAATTGTTCGTGCGTGGTTTTCAAATCGCAGCAACCAATAAACGCATTTAAACTTTCGACGCGATGAATAAAACCTTGTTCACGCAAAAAATCTAACGCGCGGTAAATCGTGGCGGGTTTGGCGGCACTTTGTAACGGTTTGATGCGTTCGAGTAAATCGTAGGCTTTGACGGCATGATGGTCTGCCCAAATGAGTTCTAACACTTGTTGGCGAATCGCGGTGAGTTGCACACCGCGTTCGGTGCATAATTGCGCCGCTTGTGTTAGCGCGGTTGTAACGCAATTTTCGTGATTATGTTGTTTAATCTGGTCACTTTGCATGAATAATAATTGATTAACTTATAGTTGTTACAATATAACATATCACACTATGTAAAAATGATACAAACTTTAAATTATCAAATTATTTGATGAGGCGTAATAATTCCGTCGTTTGCAAAAAACAATGTAACGGCTGGCAATTTTGTAATTCTGTTAAATCATGTGCGCCACTCGCTACACCAATCGACGCAATACCTGCATTCAACGCCATCTGTAAATCATGAGTTGAATCACCCACCATTAACGTCCGTTCTGGTGAAATTTCGGCGTGTGCCATAATTTCTTCCAACATCAATGGATGTGGCTTAGATTTCGTTTCATCGGCACAGCGCGTCAGGCAAAATAAGTCGCGTGTATTGGTCGCGTCTAACGCTTCATCCAATCCCTCACGAGTTTTTCCTGTGGCAACCGCTAATTTAAAACCTGCTTGATTTAATGTTTCAAGCATTTCATAAATGCCTGAAAATAAATCATCGCGGCTAATTTTTTTCGAGAAATAAGCGGTTTCATAACGATTTACTAAATCCAAAACTTCGTCCGCATTCGCGTCAGGAAATAAGGCTTCAATCGCACGCTCAATACTTAAACCAATCACATCTTTAGCGGCTTGATAATCTGGCATTGCGTGGCGCGTCTCGTTGGACGCATTTTGTAAACAACGGGCAATCCAATCAATGGAATCGATTAGTGTGCCGTCCCAATCAAAAATTATTAAATCAAAGCGGTTTTTCATTTGTTAGTAACAGTTGAAGTTGTGAAGGTAAAGGCGCGTTAATTTTCATGGATTCGCCCGTTGTTGGATGCGAAAACGTTAAGGTTGTCGCGTGTAAAAACATACGTTTATAGCCTTTATGTTTGAATGTTAAATTTATATCGTCACGTCCATAACGTTCATCGCCAATAATAGGATGTCCCAAATGAACCGCATGAACACGAATTTGATGTGTGCGACCTGTTTTTGGTGCGGCTTCAACCAGCGTGGAATCTTCAAAAGCGGTTAAGCGTGTAAAAACTGTTTCCGCTTCTTTGCCCGCCGCATTGATTGTCACCATGCGTTCGCCGCCTTTTGCGACATTTTTCAAAAGTGGTGCGTTAATCACTAATTTTTTCTTTTTCCATTGTCCCGCAAGCAACGCGGTATAGGTTTTGTGAATTTTATTATCTCGAAAAATTGCATGAAAAGCGCGTAATGCACTACGTTTTTTGGCAATCACTAAACAGCCCGACGTGTCTTTGTCTAAACGATGCACAAGCTCTAAAAAATGCGCTTCAGGACGCAATAAACGTAAACCTTCGATAATGCCAGAACTAACACCACTTCCACCATGCACGGCAAAACCTGCGGGTTTATTTACAATCAAAAAACCATCGTCTTCATACAAAATACTGTGTTGCAAGGCTTCTTTTAAATTGGTTGGAACGAAAACTTCTTCGCTACGTTCAGCGATTCTAATGGGCGGAATTCGGATAATGTCGCCTGTCATTAAGCGATAATTTACTTCGACGCGCCCTTTATTGACGCGCACTTCGCCTTTGCGAATAATTCGATAAATTCGCGTTTTTGGCACGCCTTTTAAGCGCGTGATTAAAAAGTTATCCAATCGTTGCTCGTGATTTTCTTCGGTGATTTCAACTAATTCAACTTTAGTTGGGAGTTGGTTATTCGATTCGTTTGTCATTTTAATCGGGAGATTTTGAAAAAATTATCATAATTTAATAAATCTGAGGGTTAATTTATGTGAGTAAGATTCAAAAACGGACATCAATTTTTCGTTTAAAAACTGATGCCGTTATGTGTAGCTGAGAGCGTTACTCTTCCCAAATACGTCCATCACGCGCCAACAAAGCATCCGCTGCATTGGGTCCCCATGTTCCAGCGGGATACGGTTTTGGTGTATCACTTAAATTTGCCCAGGCGCGTTGAATTGAATCCACCCATTTCCATGCTTCCTCAGTTTCTTCGCGACTAATAAATAATGTGTTATTTCCACGCATCGATTCAAGTAACAACCGTTCATAACCACCTGAAACGTGTTTTTTGGTTTGATTTAAAAAACTCAAATCGAGTTTGTTTTTTTGTAATCGAATTGAACCATCAATGCCCGGAATTTTGTTCAATACTTCAATTTCAACGCCTTCTTTTGGCTGCAAATGAATAATCAGTTTATTGGGTGGTAAATCGTAAAAACTATCTTTGAAAATGTTGTGTGGCTGTTGTTTAAAATACACCACGATTTCCGTGCGTTTATAACTCATGCGTTTTCCCGTGCGGAGATAAAATGGCACGCCAGCCCAACGCCAATTATCAATGTCTACACGCATTGCAACGAAACTTTCTGTCGCACTTTCTGTATTTGCGCCCTCTTCTTCCAAGTAACCCGGAACTTCTTTACCTTTGAAATACCCGCGTGCGTATTGACCGCGCACGGTACGTTTCCCAACATTGTAGTCTGCAATTGGACGCAAGGCTTGCAACACTTTTATTTTTTCATTGTGAATACTTTGAGCTTCTAAATTAACCGGCGGCTCCATTGCGATGAAAGTTAAAATCTGCAATAAATGGTTTTGCAACATATCACGCAATTGACCGGATTTATCAAAATAATCCCAACGCCCTTCAATGCCGACTTCTTCTGCAACCGTAATTTGGATGTGATCAATGGTGTTGTGACTCCAATTCGTGGTGAAAATAGAATTTGCGAACCGTAACGCCAGTAAATTTAAAACCGTTTCTTTACCCAAATAATGATCGATACGATAAATTTGCTCTTCGTTAAAAACGGATTGCATCGTGTCATTGATTTCTTGCGATGATTTCAAATCGTTGCCAATCGGTTTTTCAATTACAATGCGCGAATCTTTTGCAACCAATTTTGCTTTCTGCAAACCATTACAAATACTTTTAAATAAAAACGGTGGAATCGCTAAATAATTGATAGTGGTGCGGTTCTTTTGGTCAAGCACCTCGCCCAATTTTTTGAATTCATTCGCATCGCTAATATCCAATTGCAAATAATCAAACCGCGCAGATAAACGTTCCCAAACATTTTGCTCCAACGGTTCATTTAAAAATTCTTCCAAACTTTTTTGAGCAATCACTGTAAAACTTTCACGAGTTTCAGGCAGTCTATCAACAGCAATAATGCGCGTTTGAGGTTCAAGCAAATTTGATTTATCTAGTTGATAAAGTGACATCATCAATTTGCGCCGTGATAAATCGCCCAAGCCACCAAAAATAACTAAATCACAAGGTTTATATTTTTTTTCGTTCATAATTGTTTTAATTTTTTAGAGTGAAAGAAAGAAAGCATCTAACAACGTCTTAACGTGTTGCAGATGATGCGTTATTATCGCAGAATTTACTGGTTCTGACAGTGCTAACGTGGCACAGTGCAGCAATGATTGCTATTATTCACACATAAAGTGAAATCAAAATAAAGCCAACTCTTCATGAATAAATTTGCAGTTCAAAACAGAACATACTTTTTTAGTAAAAAAAACAAAGTTAGAAAAAAATATACCGTTACGTCTATAACCTACGCTCTTTGTGGCTTAACACTTTTTGGAACATTACTTTTAAGCATCGTGACATCCCTTCAAGTTGAACGATTTTTACATGAACAATTACGCCTTAGAATTTCCGATGTCGTCATGATGATGGCACAAAGAATAGATGGTGATTTGCATGGTCAAATTCATACAATTGACGACACAAAAAGCGAAGCATTCATTAAGTTGAAAAACGATTTATGGAATATGCGGGAACACGGTACTGAAATCGCTAATGCCTATACTATGCGAAGAAAAGAAAATGGCGAGTTAGTGTTTATCGTCGATAGTTCAGCAAAAGATCAAAATGCGATTGGTGATGTTTATCCTGCTGAATTCACCACCGAAACACTCGTTAAAGCCATGAATGCTACACCAGAAACACTTGTAAACTATTACGTTGAACCTGAAATTGATAGTGACAGCTGGGGAACATGGTTATCAGCTTACGCGCCGATTATGACAAAAGATGGAAAACTTGACGGTATTGTTGGCGTTGATATTTCTGCAGATAGCATTCAGAAACAAAAACTTGAATGTATTTTTACTATTTTTTTAGCAGCTATTGTTATCTTTCTTATTACATTGCCTTTTTTATTTCGGTTAATGAATTTTATTCGCGCCATGACGTTAGAATTAGAACAGTCGAATCATGATTTTCGCGTTTTATTGGATAATTCCGGCGAAGGTTTTTTATCTTTTGGCAGAAATCTAATAATTGAAAATCAATACAGTAAGGCTTGTGAAACCATGTTAGGCGAATCACCTGCTGGAAAAGAAGTAACAACGGTCTTTTTTCGTGACGATAAAACGAAAATTGATTTATTCCATTCCATTATTGCCTCGGTATTAGAAGAAAAAGATGAGTTTGTATTGGAAAATATGCTGTCGTTATTACCAACAGAAATTCAACATGAAGGAAGAGTTTTAAAAACTGAATATAAACTTGTTCAATCTCAAAAATTTATCGTCGTTTTAAAAGATATTACTCAAGAGCGGCACGTTACGGAAATGTTAAACAAAGAGCGTCTACAGCTTCAATTGATTGTTGTTGCCGTATCTGATAATCGTAATTTTTTTGATGTTGTGAATGCGTTTCGGGAGCTATTAACACAAATACCCAAAATGCTAAATTCAACACTAGCACCTCACACAATCGTTAAAGAGCTTTATCTTGAAATTCATACGCTGAAAGGAATGCTAAATCAATTCAGTTTTCCAAATACGCCGAAAATCTTACATGAAATAGAAAGTGATTTATCTGAATTACGTTTACTTGACGATGCTGAAACTACGACTAAAAAAATCGCAACACATATTTCAGTAAAAGCCTTACAAATCGCTTTTGATAAAGATATTGCTATTATTACCGATAAGTTAGGCGTTAATTTCATGGCAAATGGTGAAAATATCGTATTGACTTATTATCAGGCTCGAAAACTCGAAAAACTGGCCACACAACTCTTACGCGGTGAATCAATTGATGTTTCCGTAGAAAATATCCGCAATCTTCTGGAAGAAATTAGTAAATTACGCCAAGTAACGTTTGAAGACGTGCTACTTGGTTTTGATAGTCTAGTGCAAAAAACGGCAGAAAGAATGGAAAAAGAAGTCGCACCACTTATCGTAAAAGGTGGTTCTGATATTTGGATTGATCCACACGCTTATCAGTCATTCTTACGTTCGTTAGCGCATATTTTTCGTAATTCCGTGGCGCATGGAATTGAGTCTCCAGAAACACGCTGGGAATTAGAAAAATATGAAGTTGGTAGAATTACTTGCTATGTAGACGTAGTTGATAACCAAATTCAATTAACCATTTCGGATGATGGCGCGGGTATCAATCTTAATGCGTTGCGTAAAAAAGTTGTAAATAATGGACTGTACACTACCGAGGAAGTGAGTAAATTTTCTGATGACGACGTAACAGAATTTATTTTCATGGATAATATCAGTACACTAGATGACGTGACAGACATAGCCGGAAGAGGCGTTGGACTTGCGGCAGTGAAGAATGAAGTTAAAAACATGGGTGGTCAAATAGTTGTCAAGACAATTGCTAAAAAAGGAACTCAGTTTATTTTCACTTTGCCATTACCTGAAAAATTTTAAGCTGGAACGAAAATGATTATTGATGTAATGGAATCTGTTACAAAAAGAACTTGCACCTATCTCGAAAGTGAGTTCAAAATTAACGCAATCAAAAATAACAGTGAAAGTGGGAAATTGGAATCGATTGCGTTACTAGATATGACAACGTTAATTGTAGTGAGTACTGCAAACGTTAATTTGTTGGTTATTTTCAGCTTTGAGAAACCCTTAATTAACTGGATTTTTCATGAAATGACAGATGGCTTGGGCATTAAAGATTATGAGATTGATCGATACCGAAAGGCTGCGGCAGGTGACGTTATTAACACTGTTTTGGGCAATTCAACAATAGATTTAGAAGGTTCGGAAAAAAAAGAAATTCATATTACGCCGCAGAAAATTTTGGATAATGTAAAAACAATTCAAGAAATGGGATATAGCATGTTTTACGCGCAGCATTTAGATACACCATTAGGTAAAATGACGATTTTTTTCGTCGGTTCGGACGAACTTTTTAGTAAAAATTTTTGTGTGGTAAATTGGTAATACAATGGATAATTCAGATGTTTTAAAAGTTATGGTGGTAGATGATTCACCGATTATAGTAAAAAAATTAACTGTCCTTTTAGAAACATTAGGTTATAAAGTTATTCAATCCGCTGAAAATGGTAAAGATGCTGTTGAGATTTATAAACGTTTACAGTTAATAGATTTTAAGCCTGACGTGATAACGATGGATATTACGATGCCGGAAATGGATGGGATTGAAGCAACACGAACTATAATGAACGAATTTCCCGATACAAAAATTGTAATGGTTACATCGCATGGACAAGAAGCAATGGTATTAAACGCACTAAAAGCAGGTGCAAAAGGTTATGTGTTAAAACCTTTTGACCAGCAAAAGGTCTATGAAACCATCCAAAAAGCGTGTAAAAGAAAAGTTCAATTACAATTTGGTTGATGGTTTTTTTGTAACAATTTTTTGATATTCCTTTAAGAGAGGCGCGATGAAAAATCTTAGTGAAAATGAAAATAAAAAAATGCCTAGAAAATACACACTTAAATTTACGTTAATTTCAGCATTTTGCGGATTGTCGTTATTTGGAGCTGTAATTTTAACGGTCGTAACGTTGTACGAATCGAACAGTTTTATTCGAGAACAATTACGACTTCGGCTTACAGATGTAATCAGTACGATGGCATACCAAATTGATGGTGATCTTCACAGCCAAATAAAAACGGTTGCCGACGAAAAAGGCGAGCCGTTTCTTAAATTGAAAAGTGATTTGCAAACCATGCGTCACCGTGGAACAGGTATTACGAATGCGTATACACTACGAAAATTAGATAATGGCGACATCATCTTAGTCGTCGATGGCTCGAAAGAAATTAAAAATGTCACGGGTGATGTTTACCCGCCGAAAGCGGTAACTCAAACGCTTTTGAATACATTTAATGCTACAAAAGAAAATCAATTCGGGACAATCTACACAGAACCTGAAATTTATGAAAATCCTCAAGGTGTTTGGTTATCCGCTTATGCGCCAATTTTCACAACAGATGGGAAACTTGATGGTGTTGTAGCTATTGACGTGTCTGCTGAAAGCATACGAGATCATGAATTAGAATATATTATAATGATGGTTTCTGTGTCAGTTGCAGTGATGCTTTTCATACTACCTTTAGCGTTTGTGACGGCGAATCGAATTCGTCTTCCTTTGGCGCAATTAACTTCTGAAATGGAAAAAATTGGGAAGTTCGAGCTAGAAAGTAAAGTGGATATTGTTTCGCGTGTTAGCGAAATCAACAGTATGAGTCACCAGCTTGAAGGTATGAAAAAAGGACTTCGTTCCTTCAAAAAATATGTTCCTGCTACGTTAGTACAAGAATTGATTCAGCTAGGTTCGGACGCGCAATTAGGTGGCGAGAAAAAGGATTTAACGATTTTCTTTTCCGATATAGCTAATTTCACAGGAATTTCTGAAAAACTAGATCCAGAAAGATTAGTGGGTTTCTTAGGTGAATATCTCGACGTGATGAATGTTAGCTTGTTGAAAAATCAAGCGACAGTAGATAAATACATCGGTGATGCGGTGATGGCATTTTGGGGCGCACCTCGGAATGTTGAAAATATGGCGATTAGAAGTTGTTATGCCGCGCTAGAATGTCAACGAAATGTTCAACTTCTTGGTCAAAAATGGAAAGCGGAAGGCTTAGATTTCGATTTCTATACTCGAATTGGTATTCATACCGGTGAAGTGATTGTTGGAAATATCGGTTCTGATACCCGAATGAACTACACCGTTATTGGTGATAATGTGAATTTGGCAAGCCGTATTGAATCAATCAATAAATTTTATGGCACCGCAACGTTAATAAGTGAATCTACCTATCTTCAAGCAAAAAGTGAAGGCTTCGTAACGCGCTTAGTTGACCGCGCTGTTTTAGTTGGCAAAGCAACCCCCGTTAGACTTTATGAATTAGTTGGAATTAAGGGCGAAGTTGATGATAAAAAGTTGAAGCAGATTGAACTTTATGAAAACGCTTTTGATTTGTACAGCCAAAAACAATTTGCTGAAGCGATTGTTTTACTTGAACAGTTAACATCAGAATCACCTTCAAATCTTGCAGCGACGAAATTACTTGATCGTTGCCAACGTTACATCGTCACACCACCTGCCGATAATTGGCAAGGTGAATACGTTTTAGCGAGTAAATAAAATTTGTTTTTAGGTCGGAGAAAACTCTCCGACCTACTCCAAAAAATTAAAATTCATACGCTGCCGAAATCATTCCTTGAAGCCACATTTTATTCCCTCCTAAGTATTCTTTTCCGGCTGTATTTGGTAAAAAGGCTTCTAAGCCAATCGAAATATCTAACGCATCATTCAATTTCCAATCCGTTAATAAATTAACTTCATTGCCATAATTTGCAGACGACAACTCAAATACAGATGGATTTACAAAAGTGTAATTGAAGTAAATTAAATTTACTGTCACGCTTTCTTTGGGTGTCAGAATCAATCTGCCAACATGAGTAATTAAATTTGAATTATCCAGTATCCATTCGCCGTTAATTTCCCCTTGAAACCATGTTCCCCAAGTCGAAAAGCCCGGTGACATTCCATCAAATCCTTCTTCTTGAATCGCATAACGATAACTGATGGTGGGTTGCCAAATTAAATCTTCCCGTTTGTATTCAATTTGCCCAAACCCGCCAGAAGCCTGATTTTTTATTTTATTCGTCGAATTTATTTGATAAACATATTCGGTACTCATCGTAAAATTTTCCAAGGGTACAAATTCAAATCGCGCATTAAAAGCGTCATTATTGATTACCTGTTTATCCAATACATCAAACGAGCCATCGTCGTGTAAAAAACGTTTACTGTTTGTATTGATATAACTCAAACCCAAACTCGTATTTTCAGAATATGTGTATTCAACGTTCACGCCTTGATAACGTTTTTTATCCGCTGGATTTAGTGGACGGGTTTCTAAATAAAATCCTTCCAACTTTATCAATTCAAAATTCAAACGACCGAGTAATGTATTATTAAAAGCAGTGCGTGGATTTATCCAACCCGCGCCACGATTACCGCCATTTTCTGCGCCATAATTCAACAAAAATCCCGAACCCAATTTGTAATTTTGTTTACCAGCAGATAAATCGACAGTAATTTTTTCTTCTGCATCGAATAATTCCCCCGATTTCCAACCTAAAAAAAGCTCTTCGGTTTTATTTTTGTAACGATAATTATCGTAACGTCCGAACACAATGAAATCATTTTCTTGCTGGTACATTTCAACGCCTTTTTGGGTATAACCAGAAGGATCGTGACCTAGTGTACTGCTGTAAACATAACTAAATCCGCCATAAAATTTGCTTTCAAGTGGCAAATTTATAAATCCGTTAAATTGTGGTTTGACGCTCATTTCCCAAAAAAAATCACTGAGATTAGCTTTCGCCATTGAACCTGCTTGATTATTCATTTCAGAGAAAGCCGCATTTTGAAATTGTAAGCCGGCAAACAAAGAACAGCGTTCGCCGTCATAAATTTGATATTCGGCGAAAACAACATTTGACAAAGTAATTGCCAAAATACTGGGATAAATTTGATATATAACGCTCTTTTTCATTTTTGATTTTTGTAGATTTTAATCGTGAAATTCAAGGTTTAATGCGTGTTGTCACATACAATACGCTTCATATTTCTTTTTAAAGGTTTTATTTTATGACTTCACCGCTGATTCTTGTTGATGGTTCTTCATTTTTATACCGTGCTTTTCATGCTGTTCCACCGCTAACAAATTCGAAAGGCGAACCGACTAACGCAATTTTAGGCGTTTCGAATATGTTGCGTAAATTACTCAATGAATACAATCCGACGTTTATGGCGGTGGTTTTCGACAGTTCGGGAAAAACATTTCGTCACGAGTTATCGGCAGATTACAAAGCAAATCGAATTTCGATGCCCGACGATTTGAAAAGCCAAGTAAAGCCATTACACGCGCTGATTCGTGCAATGGGTATTCCGTTAATTTCTGCATCGGGCGTTGAAGCCGATGATGTGTTGGGCGTTTTGGCGTGTTACGGAGAGCGTGAAGGTTACGACGTGATTATTGCCACAGGTGATAAAGATATGGCGCAACTCGTCAATGATAAAATCACGCTTGAAGACACCATGAGCAAAACCAAACTCAATCCCGAAGGTGTTTTTGAAAAATTTGGTGTACACCCAAATCAAATCGCCGATTATTTAGCGTTGGTTGGCGACAGTTCAGACAACATTGCAGGTGTGCCAAAAGTCGGTGCAAAAACCGCCGCAAAATGGCTTTCAGAATATGAAACGCTTGATAATTTAGTTATCAATGCGGATAAAATCACAGGCAAAGTCGGTGAAAATTTGCGTGAACATTTACCAAAATTAGAACTCGCTAAAAAATTAACTGTGATTCGTTGTGATTTGGATTTGCCTTACAACATGGCGGATTTAAAACGCCGCCCGATTCATGATGAACAGTTACGCGAATTTTTGAGTGAACTTGGATTTTTGTCGTGGTTAAATTCACTGAATAAAAATTCTCCTCATATCGACACAAAGCCTTTTTTAACAAATGTTGAAATACCTGAAGCTACCGAAAATACTTCGACAGCGCATTACGACACAATTTTAACGATGTCGCAGCTTGATGCGTGGCTTTCACGTTTAGAAAAATCGGCGTTAATCGCTTTCGATACTGAAACCACGAGTTTGGATTATATGAAAGCAGAAATTGTTGGTTTATCGTTTGCGGTTCAAACAGGTGAAGCCGCTTATTTGCCGCTCGCGCACAATTATCCGAATGTGCCACAACAATTAAATCGTGAATTAGTTTTAGAAAAACTGCGCCCACTTTTGGAAAGTCCAACCGTTTTAAAAGTCGGGCAAAATCTGAAATACGATTATCACGTTTTGGCGAATCATGGCGTGATGTTACGCGGCATTGCTCACGACACGATGTTAGCTTCTTACGTTTTGGACAGTACAGGCAAACACAATTTAGATTTTCTTGCACAAAAACACCTGAATTTAAAAACCATTCGATTTGAAGATGTGGCTGGCAAAAAAGGTGTCAAACAACTGAATTTTTCAGAAGTTGAAATTGACGCTGCCGCACGTTACGCTGCCGAAGATGCGGATGTTTGCGTGCGTTTGCATCATGCGTTGCAAGCAAAATTGCAAGCCGAGCCGAATTTACTCGCGCTTTATAATGAATTGGAAATGCCGCTTTCTTCGGTGTTGGCGCGAATTGAACGTAACGGTGTTTTGATTGATGACGATTTATTAGTGGCACAAAGTTTTGAGCTTGAACAGCAAATCATGTCACTTGAGCAAAAAGCGCATAATTTAGCAGGACACAGTTTTAATTTAGGTTCACCGAAACAAATTCAAACGATTTTGTATGAACAATTAAATTTACCTGTTTTAAAACGTACCCCAAAAGGTCAACCGTCAACCGATGAATCGGTGCTGCAAGAATTAGCGGAAGATTATGAATTACCAAAATTGTTAATTGAGCATCGCAGTTTGAGCAAATTAAAATCGACTTACATTGATAAATTGCCGCAACAAATTAACGTCAAAACGGGGCGTGTTCATACGTCTTACAACCAAGTCGTAACAGTGACGGGGCGTTTATCGTCTTCTGACCCAAATTTACAAAATATCCCAATTCGTAGCGCGGAAGGTCGCAAAATTCGTCAAGCGTTCATTGCCCCAAAGGGTTACAAAATTGTCGCGGCGGATTATTCGCAAATCGAACTGCGAATTATGGCGCATTTGGCAAACGATGACGGATTGATTACGGCGTTTCAAAATGGCGAAGATATTCACCGTGCCACGGCATCCGAAGTGTTTAAAGTGCCGCTTGATGAGGTCACGAATGAATTACGCCGCAACGCCAAAGCGATTAACTTTGGCTTGATTTATGGAATGTCGGCATTTGGGTTGGCGAAACAATTGGATATTTCACGCACTGACGCGCAAAGCTATATCAAGTTGTATTTCGAGCGTTATCCAAATGTGAAAAAATATATGAACGAAACAAAAATTTTGGCAAAAGAACAAGGTTTTGTGGAAACACTTTTTGGACGGCGTTTATATTTGCCAGAAATTAACTCAAAAAATGCGATTTTGCGCCAATATGCCGAACGCACCGCGATTAACGCGCCCATGCAAGGTACAGCGGCGGACATTATTAAACGTGCGATGATTTCTGTTGATAATTGGCTCGAAACTGAAAACGTCGATGCAAAAATGATTATGCAAGTTCATGACGAATTGGTTTTTGAAGTGAAAACGGAGCAAATCGACAGCGCGATTGAAATCATTAGAACTTTAATGAATAGTGCGGCGGATTTAACTGTGCCTTTAATTGTCGATGTTGGCGTGGGTGATAATTGGGACGAAGCGCATTAAAACCAGAAAATAAAAAAAGCGCGAAACGGTAAAAGTTCGCGCTTTTTTTCGCTACAAAAAATTAACGGTTAATTTTTTCCGGCGCGTTTACGCTCATTTTCAGTTAATAATTTTTTGCGTAAACGAATTGATTTTGGCGTAACTTCAACCAATTCATCTTCAGAAATAAATTCTAATGCTTGTTCAAGCGTTAATTTTTGAATGCGTGCTAAAACCAAACTTTCGTCTGTTCCTGATGCACGAACGTTTGTTAATTGTTTTGGTTTACAAGGATTGACGCACAAATCGTTGGTGCGTGAATGCAAACCAACTAACATTCCTTCATAAACTTCATCACCGTTTACAAGCAATAATTCACCACGTTCTTGTAATGGATGTAACGAATACGTCACCGCTTTGCCCGCAATCATTGAAATCATTACACCACGCATACGACTGCCTACATCACCAGCTTTCATTGGACCGTAATGGTCAAAAACGTGATAAAGCAAACCTGAACCTGAAGTTGCTGTCATAAACTCGGTTTGAAAACCAATCAAACCGCGTGACGGCATCATATATTCCAAACGAATTCGACCTTTGCCATCTGGCACCATATTGGTTAAATCGCCTTTGCGATCGCCCAATTTTTCCATGATGGTACCTTGATGCTCTTCTTCAACTTCGATTGTGACCATTTCAAATGGTTCACATTTTTTGCCATCGATTTCTTTCAAAATAACTTCTGGACGCGAAACGCCCATTTCAAAACCTTCACGGCGCATATTTTCGATAAGCACCGACAAATGCAATTCGCCACGACCTGAAACTTGGAATTTATCTGGATCAGCCGTGTCTTCAACTTTTAATGCTACGTTATGTTGCAATTCTTTTTGCAAACGGTCACGAATTTGACGAGTCGTAACGAATTTGCCTTCACGTCCTGCGAAGGGTGAATTATTAACTTGGAATGTCATCGAAACAGTCGGTTCATCAACCGATAACGGTGTCATGATTTCAACTAATTCTGGACTGCAAATGGTATCTGAAATTTCTAATTTTTCGATACCCGCAAACGCAATAATATCGCCAGCCCGAGCTTCTTGAACTTCAACACGTTCTAAACCGTGGAAACCATAAACTTGCAACATTCTGCCTTTTCGTTCAACGCCTTCGCGGTTCACGATTACGAGTTGTTGGTTTGGTTTGATGATGCCACGTTGAATACGACCGATACCAATAACACCGGTATAAGTATTGTAGTCAAGGCTGGTCACTTGCATTTGGAAAGGACCATCGATATTTACGGGTGGAGGACTTACTTTATCAACAATCGTTTGGAACAACGGTGTCATGTCACCGCCTGAAACAGTGGGTTCTAAACCTGCGTAACCGTTAATCGCTGACGCATAAACGATTGGAAAATCAAGTTGCTCATCAGTTGCACCTAAACGGTCGAATAAATCAAAAGTTTGGTCTACAACCCAATCTGGACGCGCACCTGGACGATCAACTTTGTTAATGACGACAATTGGCTTTAAACCCAAAGCAAAGGCTTTTTGCGTTACAAAGCGGGTTTGTGGCATCGGACCATCAACTGCATCAACGAGTAATAATACTGAATCCACCATCGACAAAACACGTTCCACTTCACCGCCAAAGTCCGCGTGTCCTGGAGTGTCTACGATGTTGATGTGGTAGCCGTTCCAATCAAGAGCGGTATTTTTTGCCAAAATGGTAATGCCGCGTTCTTTTTCGATGTCGTTGGAATCCATGATGCGCTCAGTCACTTTTGAATGTGCGGCAAAAGTTCCCGATTGTTGCAATAATTTGTCCACAAGCGTGGTTTTACCATGGTCAACGTGGGCAATAATTGCAATGTTTCTTAGTTTTTCAATCACTTTTTGTACTCTTAGTTAAATAAAATTTGGGTTGTTGCTATTTTAATTCCGGAATGTTTCAACTCTGTTGCCAAGGCAAACCCGCAAACCGCCAGCCATTCAAATTACCACGCTGTTGGTTTTCGTCTAACGTGCCTTCAAATCCTTCTGTAACGTTGATGAGATTTGTGAAACCCGATTGCTGAAGTAAAACAGCGGCATCCAATGAGCGTTGACCACTTCGACACAACAATAAAATTGGTACGTTAAAATCCCCTGCCACCTGAAAAACATTCTCTACAAAACGTCCATTCAGCTGCCAATCAGGAGCTTCTTTCCATGCAATATGAATGGCTTGCGGCGGATGCCCAACAAATAAATGTTCCATTTTTGTTCTTACATCAATTAACAGCCCATTTTCATTGCTTTGCAAAAAATCCCAGGCTTGTTGTGGATTCAAGTTTTTAATCATTAAAAATTCCGAAAGTTGAAATAATTAGCGACTATTATCGCATTCATTAACGTTTTTCGCGCGGATAATGGTAATAATCCAAAATTTCAACCCAATTAAAACAAAAAATGACTGATATTTTCAGTAATTATTGATAATTTTTACGGTTTTTATTTTGTTGCCTTTTATTCTTGGGACTGTAAAATTTCAGAAATTTTCTCCCTTTTTAACTTACCGTGCAAAATTCCCCACCCAGAGCTGATAGGCTTGGGATGGATAGCACTCCTTCGGCGAAGCGGCTTTTGATTTTCTTATTCATACTGTAAAATTCCCGTGCGCTTACATTGTTTGTCATCGAAAACCAAGAGGCTGACAATGTGTGAAAAGCAAACCTATTTGCAATCTAAACCAATCATAGTTAGATTGTGCAACCAATTTGAGGCGGCAGGTTCTGTCGTGACTGCAAAGCGTTCCCCAGTGTCTACACGAGTCAAAACTCGTGATACTGCGAGAGGTACTGACGAAAATATCAGTACGGGTCGGTCGAAGCCACCACTAGAACAGGATAGCGTTTAGTGGGGGTAGTTCACATGAACAACAAAATAATTTTGCTGTCTGAAATTTTTGGACTTGCGCTTGTCTATTTTTTAACGGGTAATTTAAGCCATTTTTCAAGCGGGTTTCATTGCTTTTTTACCGATTTATCGCAATGGTTTTCCACATGATACCGTTGCCGAAAGACAAAAAAATATCTTAGGTTTTGCCGTTGCTGTTTTTCGCGTTGGCGATATGCTGAACGCTGCGTTAAAAGAAGTGAATCATGAAAATTTGCGACTTCATATCACTGACGCGAATGGTGATAAAAACGAAAACGTATTGTTTGATAATTTACCGAACGAACACAAATCTGAAAAAACGATTGCTTTACTGTCTGCTCAAACTATTTCAATCGATAATCGAATTTGGTTTTTTGAAATTAGCACGACAAAAGATTATGCGACGAATCACAGAATGCTACATTCCGGAACAAATATCCGTGCGAGTATTTTATTAGTCGGTTTATTTTTCACTAGCTTTCTAGCCGTTATTTCGTTGGTTTCAAGTGGACGAAAAGCCATTTTAGAAGAAACGGTAAAACTCCGCACAGCGGATTTAAATAAGCTGACGGAACAATTACAAACCGTTTTCAATGTTAGCCCAATTGGTTATTTATTGATTGTTGACATCCTCCCCGCCCTAAAGGGAACGGGGATTCCTGATTTAACTCAGGAGCAGGTGTGTATCACTACTACCTGCTGGTTTCTGCTGCTGACGGCATTACAGCACCGTTCACTTCACAGACTAACCCCCGAAAGTCCTCGGGTTGTTTTTGATTTTTGTGGCGAATCCTAACACTGTTCTCTTGGTTTTCGATGAATGTGTTTTATTGGTCTCGAGCCTAAAAGAGCTATGTCACCATGGCACTAACACTAGCTACTGGTCACA
>CAIQZX010000046.1 GCA_903876445.1 uncultured Pseudomonadota bacterium
ACGCGCCCAAACCTAAAACCAAACCTACCGCGATTGCAGTCATACCCTGCACATCAGCAATCAATTTTGCGAGTTCCATAATACCTCCAACGTATTGTTAATAAAAAATGTGAAAAAATAAAAATTTGTATAAATTTTAAAGCTATTGTCTAACTAATGTTCCCGAAAGGATTATGTTCAAAGTCTGTGGTGAAATTTCTCCCAACCCCGCCCCTTGTAGGGGAATCAATCCATTCACTTTTCTAGTTCCAAGAACTCCATAAACGGCGGCGTAATGTGCAATCTTGTTTGCATCAACATTTGCATAATAAACATCAAAACTCTTCTCGCTTCCGCAATCTGAAGATGTTTCGTCTTGTAAACCTAATACACCAGTTGGATCTAGTATGCCACTTCTGTAACATGGAAAATTAGAAATAAACAAATTCTGATTTACACTGCGATAATTCAATATATCGCCTTTGTCAAAAGGCTTCACAGTATCGACGGAATTTGTGCCGCTAGCACGAACAACAGTGATTTTTCCTATTCCATTGCCTGATTTATTTGGTACTATTTTCACCTGATATACCAAAAAACAAGAAACAGCATCACTTGGTGAAGAGCCACATGTCAGTGAAAAAATGTAATTACCAGAAAGTCTAACATCAGCTGCAAAAACGTTACTTGCCAATAAACTCATGACAAAAATTGCTGAAATTAACTTTTTAACTAATCCAATCATTCTAGTGATCTTCGTGCGCCATGCTCAAGTACACAATCGTGAGTACCATGAAAATAAACGCTTGAAGGGTAATGATAAGAATGTGGAAAATTGCCCAAGGGAAACTCAACAACGGTTGAATATACCAAGGCAACAAAGCAATCAAAATAAAAATCAACTCACCGGCGTACAAGTTACCAAATAACCGCAATGCTAACGAAATAGGTTTTGCAATTTCTTCAACCAACTTTAATAGCAAGTTAAATGGTGTTAACCAAGGACCAAAAGGTTGGAACATAAGTTCTTTTGCAAAACCAATAGGACCTTTAATTTTTATGCTGTAAAAAATAATTAAACAAAAAACTGAAATTGACATCGCAAATGTTGCATTTAAATCCGTACTTGGCACTACACGCAAATACTCAATGCCCATCATTGAACCAATTAGCGGTAAAATATCAACTGGGAATAAATCCATAAAGTTCCATAGAAAAACCCAGCAAAAAATTGTTAGTGCCAATGGTGCAATCAACTTACTATGCCCGTGAAAACTGTCTCTAACTTGAGTATCGACAAATTCAATCAACATTTCGGCGAAATTCTGTGCTAATCCAGGTACACCTGCAGTAGCCTTCTCAGCGGCATTTTTGAAAAACCAAATAAATACACCACCTAACAACGCTGAAAAAAACAAGGTATCAAGATGCAAACTCCAGAAACCTTCACCGACACGCAGTGCTGTTAAATGGTGAATAATGTAACCAGTTGCACCTTCGGCGTGAGCTTCAGTAGCCATCGTTCCTCTCTATTCGTTTTTCTAACTTGAAAATTTAACGCATCAATAATGCGAACCAAAATACTGATAACGTGCTGATGTAGCAGGCTAACAGCGGTAATAATTTTACGTTTGAAATTCTAAACACCAGCAGAAAAAATAAAGCTGTCAAAACTAATTTAATCGATTCACTGGCATAAAAAGAATTTATAAATTTTTTTGCTTCCAATTTCGCAGACTGTGTTATGCGAAACCCTAAATAAGCGTTCGGTAAAAAAGCAATCAATCCGCCTAAAAACGCAAATTCACCCGAAATCAAATCTAATCCTAGTGTAAAACCAAGGCTAACTGCGAAAATAACTAAAATCTGATACTTTAAAATTTTAATTATCAATGACACATTTGCAGTCATAAATTGAATTTAAAGTGTTTAAACATGGGCGTGGATTATATAGAGCGAACTAAGTTTAATCAAGGTTGATTCAAGATTCATTTGTTTTTTTATAGTGGCATTTTTCTTAAAATGCCTTCTAACTCATCCAAATCCGAATAGTGAATAATCAACTTCCCTTTACCATTTTTATTGCTTTCGATTTGAACATTCGCACCAAATTTAACACTTAAATTATTTTGCAACAAAAGAACATCAGTATCGATTGTCGCTTTCTTGATTTGTGTCATCTGTGGATTTTGAATGTCCTTCACTAATTTTTCAGTCAATCTTACTGATAAACCATCATTAGCAATTTTCCCCGCTGCGATAATTTGTTGGTGAATCGTCAACGATAATAACGCCCGTGCATGCCCCATTTCTAACTGCCTATTCACCAACATTCTTTTAACTTCTGGCGCAAGCTCCAAAAGTCGTAATAAATTCGTTACAGTTGTTCGCGATTTTCCAACCGCATCAGCAACTTGTTGATGCGTCATTTCAAATTCAGTCAACAAACGCTGCAGCGCATCCGCTTCTTCCAATACATTTAAATCTTCGCGTTGAATGTTCTCAATCAGCGCAATTGCCATTGCTGTACGATCGTCCATTTCTTTGATAATTACAGGAACATCCTGCAAACCCGCAAGTTGTGCGGCTCGCCAACGGCGTTCACCTGCCACAATTTCATATTGATCAGATGAAATATGGCGTACCACAATCGGCTGCACAATGCCTTGCATCGCAATCGAGTTGGCTAAATCCTGCAACTTTTCAGCGTTCATATCTTTACGCGGCTGATATTTTCCACGTTGCAATAACTCAATTGGCAATGTTTGTTGATTTGACCTATTTACAGGCTTTACAGCCACAGGAACATCGCCTAAAAGTGCATCTAACCCGCGACCTAAGCCACGTTTTTTCATATTCATAATGTTTGCTTTTCTAAAAATTCAAGTTGCAAAACTAACTGCTCGAACGTATCGAGCAGTTTTCTTAAATGCTCAGCTTCTTGCAATAATTGAGTGCGTTCTTTTTGAAGTTGTCTAATTTCAACTGAGTCAACAGGTGTTGTAAAACCTAGCTCATTCGGCACATTGACCAGCAACGCATCCAAACCACGCCCTAAACGTTTAGTTGCCATTCTCCGCCACCGCATTTGCTAAAATTTCTTTCGCTAACGCTAAATATGTTAACGCCCCTTTTGAGTTTTTATCGTAATTCAACACAGGTAAACCATGACTCGGTGCTTCCGCAACGCGGATATTGCGAGGAATACAAGATTTGAAAACTTTATTGCCAAAATGCCGAATCAATTCTTCAGAAACATCTTTAGTTAAACGATTTCTATCATCAAACATCGTTCGTAATACACCTTCTAAATGCAGCCCCCAATTCACAGTGCTTTGAATACTTTTGAACGTTGCGATTAAAGCGGAAATACCTTCAAGCGCGTAGTATTCGCATTGCATAGGAATCAACAAACTATTTGCAGCAACCATTGCGTTCAGCGTCAACATATTGAGCGATGGGGGACAATCGATAATGATGTAATCGTAATCGCTTTTAATCGTCAACAAAGCGTTTGACAAGCGTAATTCCTTGCGTTCTGCTTGCATCAATTCCACTTCGGCGGCAGTCAAATCTGCGTTTCCTGCAATCACATCAAATTTCAGTTCTGGCAATTTAATGACCGTTTGCGCGGCGGGCAACGTTTCCATCAACAAATCGTAACTGGAATGTTGAATATCGTGTTTATCAACGCCGCAACCCATCGCCGCATTGCCTTGTGGGTCTAAATCCACCAGCAAAACGCGCTGTTTCAATGCGGCAAGCGACGCAGCTAAATTAACGCTAGTGGTTGTTTTTCCTACGCCACCTTTTTGATTGGTCACGGCAATAATTTTTCCCACGATATTTCCTCAGTTTTTAAGATGTGTAATTTTTACCAAGCACCGCTCGGCTTCAATATGCGGCACGTTAATCGAAATCAGCGTTGTTTGTCCATTCACAGCGGCAAGTTCTTCGTCGGGTGTTTGCCCTTTCATGCAAAGCAATGTGCCATTTTCAGAAATCAAATGTTGTGTTAATTCAACGATTTCAGACAAACTCGCAAATGCTCTCGTCAAAACAGTATCAAATAGTTGCTCAGGTTCAAAATCTTCAACGCGACTATGCGTCACTTTTACGTTCGGCAATTTCAATTCCAAAATGGCTTGTTGCACAAAACGGGTTTTTTTCGCATTGCTGTCGAGCAATTGAAATTCAATATCAGGACAAAAAATCGAAAGTGGAATACTGGGCAAACCTGCGCCTGTTCCTACATCAATCATCCGTTTGCCTTGCAAATACGGCAAAATCGACACGCTGTCGAGCAAATGCAGATTTACCATTTCATCACGACGACGAATTGCAGTCAGATTGTAGGTTTTGTTCCATTTTTCAATTAACGTGATAAAAGCGAGTAATTTCGCCACTTTGTCATCGTCAGTCGGGAGATTTAGCGCGGTTAAACCGTCGCGTAATAATTTTTTTTCTGAATTCATGCTGATTTCTTTTTCAAATAAACCATCAATAATGAAATCGCCGCAGGCGTAATTCCTTGAATGCGCGAAGCTTGCCCTAACGTTTCAGGACGTTGTTTTTGCAATTTTTCACTGACTTCATTCGACAAGCCCGACACATCTTTATAATCCAAACTCGCAGGCAATTTTAAATGGTCATAACGCAGAGCTTTTTCGATTTCGGCTTGTTGGCGGGTAATATAACCTTGATATTTTGCTTGAATTTCAACTTGCTCTGCCACATCGTTGGCAAAAGTTTCATCGTCTAAAAACGTCAACAAATTTTTAATATCGACTTCTGGGCGACGCAATAATTCAGTCAAATTTGCTTCTTTGTTTAAGGATTTGCCCCAAAACGTTTCGACTTGCGTGGCATTTTTGGTTTCAGTGTGAATCCATTTTTGTTTTAACGCGGTTTGTAATTTATCGATATTTTCACGCTTCGTTTCAAATGCTTGCCAACGTTCATCATCAACCAAATTCAATTCACGTCCTTTTTCAGTCAAACGCAAATCGGCATTATCTTCACGCAACAACAAACGATATTCGGCACGGCTAGTGAACATTCGATAAGGTTCTTGCGTGCCGCGCGTAATCAAATCATCAATCATCACGCCAATGTAAGCCTCATCACGACGCGGACACCAACTTTCTTGCCCTCGCGTCAATCGTGCGGCATTCAAGCCTGCAATCAAACCTTGCGCGGCGGCTTCTTCATAACCTGTCGTGCCGTTAATTTGTCCAGCGAAAAATAGCCCTTCTAAATGTTTATTTTCGAGCGAACTTTTTAAATCACGCGGGTCGAAAAAGTCGTATTCAATCGCATAACCAGGACGCATGATTTCAGCGTTTTCAAAACCTAACATCGAACGCACAAATTCATATTGCACATCAAATGGCAAACTGGTTGAAATACCATTCGGATAAATTTCGTGTGTGTTTAAGCCTTCGGGTTCGATAAAAATTTGATGCGAATCACGGTCAGCAAAACGAACAATTTTATCTTCAATCGACGGGCAATAACGTGGGCCAATGCCTTCAATAATGCCTGAATAAAGCGGTGAACGGTCTAAGCCGTTGCGAATAATGTCGTGAGTTTTTTCGTTGGTTCGCGTTATAAAACACGGAATTTGACGCGGATGATGTTCAGGTTTTCCCAAAAACGAAAATACAGGCGTAGGCGTATCTCCATGTTGTTCTTCTAAAACCGAAAAATTGATGGTTCGTGCGTCAATACGCGGCGGCGTACCTGTTTTTAAACGGTCAATTCGCAACGGTAATTCGTGCAAACGCTCTGCTAACGCAATCGACGCGGCATCGCCAGCCCGTCCACCGCTGTAATTTTCCAAACCAATGTGAATTTTGCCAGCTAAAAAAGTCCCCGCTGTTAAAACAACGGCTTTCGCTGAAAAATCCAAACACATCAAGGTTTTAACGCCAACCACTTTTGTGCCTTCAACTATCAAATCGGCACACGTCTGTTGAAATAACATCAAATTAGGCTGATTTTCTAACGCCGTGCGAATGGCTTGTTTATAAAGTTGTCGGTCGGCTTGAGCGCGAGTGGCGCGAACCGCTGGACCTTTACTGGCATTCAAAATGCGAAATTGAATGCCGCCAACATCAATCGCTTTCGCCATGATGCCGCCAAGCGCGTCGATTTCTTTCACCAAATGCCCTTTACCAATCCCACCGATGGCAGGATTGCAGCTCATTTGTCCAAGCGTGTCGATGTTTTGCGTGAGTAATAAGGTTTGTGCGCCTGTTCTTGCGGCGGCTAAAGCCGCTTCTGTCCCAGCATGACCGCCGCCGACCACAATAACGTCAAATTCTTTTTTAAATTTCATTTTAGGTTCTAATTTTATAATGCTGCAAATTTCCAGCTTGGTAGTTTATTTTTAAGATTTTTTGAACAACACAAACCTTACTTTAGCCATTTATTATTTGCTATCATAAGCCTTTCTCAATTAAATTTTCCACTCACTTGCTTATTTTCTGTAGCTAACAAAGTCAAAGCCTTGTACTTGTGATTATTCTACGAAATAACGGCAATTTCTGCGGCAATCAATTCTGCCTGTTTTAACACATTTTCCGTTGCTAAAAGTTGCATATCTGGTGGATAACCATATTTGTTTAAAATCCGTTTGATATGTGTGCGAATGTTAGCTCTTGCTGATTCTTTAATCGTCCAGTCAATTGACACACTTTCCCGAATTTTCTGTGTTAAAACAACGGCTAGTTCCTTCAATATATCACTTTGCATCAATTCCTTTGCACTGTCGTTATTTGCTACTGCGGTATAAAACGCATATTCAAAATCAGTCAAACCTAATGCTTTCGCCTCACTATCACTTGACACAATTTCTTTGCTGATTTTAATCAACTCTTCAATCACTTCAGCGGCTGTTAGAATTTTATTCTGATAACGTTGTATAGTATCGGTCAGCATATCCATCAAACTTTTACTTTTGACTAGATTTTTTTTAGAGCGTGTTTTCAATTCATCTGTCAGTAGCTTTTTCAATACCTCAAGGGCAATGTTCTTATGTTTCATTCCCTGAAGTTCTGCTAAAAACTCATCCGATAAAACTGAAATATCAGGCTTTTTAATTCCTGCCGCATCGAAAATATCAATCACTTGTTCTGATACTAAGGATTTATCAATCACCTGACGAATCGTTGTTTCAATATCTTCGTCTGTTCTACCTGAATCAGTAGCATCAAATTTGGCTAATCGTGCTTTGACGGCTTGGAAAAATGCCATTTCATCTTTAATTGCCATTGCTTGTTCATGCGGAATAGCAATCGCAAAGGCTTGTGATAATTTAGTTACTTCATCAATGTAACGTTTTTTACCACTGTTTATTACTTTGCCTTGTTTATCCGTTTTATTGTCAAAACTTAAAATGTGTTCTTCAGCGGCTAAAATAAGTGATAATTTTCGAGAAGTATCTGCTGTGAAAAAATCACTGTAATCAAAACCATAATACATAGCTGAGACCACTTCTTTTTTCTCTAGCATAGCGGCTACAGCTTGTTCTTGCAGAAGTGTTGGATCGCCTTTTCCTCCAGCATCTGTATAAAAAGATAAGGCTTTTTTTAAGTCTGCTGCAATCCCTAAATAATCAACGACTAATCCTGCTGGTTTATCTTTATAAACACGATTAACACGAGCTATAGCTTGCATCAAATTATGACCTTGCATTGGCTTATCAATGTATAAGGTGTGCAAACTTGGTGCATCAAAACCTGTGAGCCACATATCACGAACAATGACTAATTTCAGTTCATCACTATCATCTTTCATGCGTTCAGCTAACATTTTACGTTGCTGTTTAGTGGTGTGATGTTTGGCTATTTTGTCACCGTCTGATGAGGCTGATGTCATTACAACTTTAATAACGCCTTTGTTCAAATCGTCTGAATGCCATTCTGGTTTTAACTTGATAATTGCCTCGTATAAATTCACTGCAATTTTACGCGACATACTGACAATCATGCCTTTACCCGTAAAAACTTCTTGTCTTGCTTCAAAATGGCTGACAATATCTTGAGCGATATTTTTAATGCGGCTTTCACTACCCAATAAACTTTCTAATTGAGTTTGTTTTGCTTTGGCTTGTTGAGATTCTGTTAAATCATCTTGGGCTAATTCTTGGTCTAACTCGGCAATGAGTTTTTTACCTTCTTCACTCAATGCAATTTTAGCTAAACGGCTTTCATAGAAAATTCTAACTGTTGCTCCATCTTCAACGGCTTGTGAAATATCATAAATATCAACGTAATCACCAAAAACAGCAGGAGTATTAGCATCAGCCTTTTCAATTGGTGTACCTGTAAATCCTAAATAGGTTGCATTAGGCAAGGCATCACGCAAATACTTAGCAAAACCATAAACGATTCTTTTACCAATGATTTCACCGTTAGCATCTTTTTCATCAACGGTTTTTGCCGCAAAACCATATTGTGTCCGATGGGCTTCATCAACCACTACAATGATGTTTCGGCGATTAGATAATTCATCGTACACATTGCCTTCATCGGGCTGGAATTTCTGAATCGTTGAAAATACAACACCACCTGATGCGACTTTTAATAAATCTTTGAGTTGTCCTCTATCTTCAGCTTGTTTAGGTTCTTGGCGAAGTAATTGTACTGAAGCGGCAAAGGTATCAAATAACTGGTCATCTAAATCGTTTCTGTCAGTAATTACCAGCACCGTTGGATTATCGAGACCTAAAACAATTTTTCCTGTGTAAAACACCATTGATAAAGATTTGCCACTACCTTGTGTATGCCAAACAACCCCAGCTTTTTTATTCCCTGATTCATTACTGGCAAGTAACGTTGAATTGATGGCTTTATTGACTGCGTAATACTGATGATAAGCGGCTATTTTCTTAACCGTATGAATGCTAATTACATCCGTAATCGCATCAACCTTTTTTGATTTTTCAAACACGACAAAATGACGAACCAAATCCAGTAACGTCTTTTTGTTTAACATTCCATTGATAAGCGTTTCAAGTTGGCTAACTAAATGTGATTCTTCGGTTTTACCATCAACAGTTTTCCATGTCATAAACCGTGAAAAATCAGCAGATAATGAACCCGCTTTAGCTTCTAAACCATCCGAAATAACCAGCAACGCATTGTAAGTAAATAAGCTAGGAATGGTGGCTTTATAAGTTGTGAGTTGTCTGTAAGCAGATTGAATTGTGGCATCTTCACTGGTTGGATTTTTAAGTTCAATCACAACCAATGGCAAACCATTTACGAACAAAATCACGTCAGGACGTTTTTCTTGGTGATTTTCAATAACTGTGAATTGATTAACCACTAAAAACTCGTTGTTTTCAGGATTATCAAAATCAATCAACATGACAGAATCACCACGTTCGTGACCATCTTTTTGATAAGTCACTTTAACGCCTTCAGTGAGCATTCGATAGAATGTTTCGTTATTGGCTAATAATTCAGGGGAATGAATCCGCTCAACATCTTTCAGTGCTTGCTCTTTTGCTGATTCTGGAATGGTGGGGTTTATGTGATTGATTGCAGATTGCAAACGCTCAATAAGTAGGACATCAGAATAATTTTCACGTTCAGGTTGTTCGTAAAAATAGCCCAAACGTTCAAAAAGTTTGATTGCGAAATCTTCAATAACTGATTCAGAAAGATTACGCATTCAATTTTTACCATTGATTAAGTTAATAATCACTTTAACAATAGTTTCTTTTTCGTCTGGCTTGCTTTCAGCAATCAACAACGTGAAAGCCACCAACGCATTATCAGCAATTCGTTTTTCACCGTTTGCGTTGTACAAATAATCATGGCGTTCTAAAAACCAAACAAAAATTGCCGCCGCAATGCGTTTGTTTCCGTCACTAAATGAATGATTTTTGACAATGAAATACAGTAAATTCGCCGCTTTTTCTTCAATGCTGGGATAAAGCTCTGCGCCGCCAAACGTTTGATAAATGGTCGCTAACGAACCTTTGAATGAATCGTCCTTTTCATTTCCAAATAACCCGCCTAAATTTTCTTTATGCCGCCAAATCTGAATTTGTTCTATCGCTTCTTCATATTCAATTTTGGGAACGTTTGAATCTTGCGTGCCTTCAATTTCTAAGCGTTGATGATCGTAATTATCCAGTACCGTTAAAGCATAACTGTATTTTTCCAAAATCGCCAAAATGCCTTGTGCTTCACTGCCAGATAATTCTTTGTTGTGAAGCAAACGCGAAGACAACGTAATCGCCCGTTTTAAATCTTCTAATTTTTCTTGTTGCGCTTTGAGTTTTTCTTCATTGAGTGCATAACCTTGAATGAGATATTGCTTGAGAATGTTATTTGCCCAAATGCGAAATTGCGTGCCTTGCTGGGATTTCACCCGATAGCCAACAGAAATAATCACATCCAAGTTATAAAACTTAACTGGCTTGTCTGAATTTGCAATGTGCAAATTTTGCACATTGCTTTTTTCTTCTAGTTCGCGTTCTGCAAAAACATTGCGAATATGTTTCGTAATAACAGAGCGTTCACGCCCAAAGAGTTCAACCATTTGTGCTTGATTGAGCCAGACGGTTTCATCTTGAAAACGCACATCAATCTGAGTTTGCCCATTTTCAGCTTGGTAAATAATTATTGGATTCTCTGTATTTGTCATGTGAATTCTTCAATGTAGCTGTAACCGAGTTGCTCAAAAAGTTCGATTGCGAAATCTTCAATAACGGATTCTGTTAAACGAGACATTTTTATTTAACACCAGCAAATACTGATTCTAAAGTATGCTTTTTATCCCCCTCAAGGATGACCCTGTAATTACCTGATTCATATCTCAATCTGTAAATTGGTATATTTTTTAGTTGTGCTTTTAATTTCGGCAAATAATCAAGATTAAAATTGAGACCTAAAACGACAGCTTTTAATGAATCTTCATAAGGGATATAAAGCTCATCTGGTTTTTGAGAACATACAATCCAACGATACTCACTTTCATATTCCCAAACAGGTAATTTTCGTTTTAAAACATCTAAGTTAATATCATCAAAAAGTTTTTGTTTATTATCGTCAGAATATGTTTCGACTTCTTCTCCGTCAATCCAATGAATTGAATTGTTATGTGGGAAATAATCTATTTTCTTTGACTCTACTCTGAAATGCTCTGCACTCGAATGTATACAATCATTTAATTTTTCTTTAGAAAAAAGCAAACAAACGCCTTGAGCATTATCACCATAATGCGCCCACATCGCTGGATTAGAATAAAAGTCTGTAGTTTCTGGAAATCCTTTTATTTTTGTTTCACTTCTTACGGAAACACATAGTAGTTTTATGTGTTCACCTATCATGTTTTTTATTTTTTCCTTTTTTTCTTGAGAATAATTTGTTCTTGCACGTTGTTTTTCTATTTCTTTATCTTCTGTTATGTAACTACCAAAGTCAAGCCATGCCTGTTTTGCTTCGTATGGGTCGTTTAAATTCTTTAAAGACCCAATTTTCAGAGTTTTATTCTTAAAGATATAGTCTTTTGCTATATCTCTTTTAGTGTAATGAGCAACTAAGTCTTCTTTTTCTATTAACTCATTTAGTGAATTCATATTTTTCTCACACTATTTAACATGGTCTTGCTCCGTTAATCTCACCCGCACCTCACCACTCATCAACTTTGGCAACAAATTATCACGGAGTTTTTCGAGTGTTTTTATTTGTTTTTGGTTCATCAACATTCTTGCTAAATAGCTTTCGACTTGAGAATCAAATAATTTAAATTTTTCTACAGGCGGAATTGTAATTTTTATCGAAAGCAAATGAGGAACTTTAATACTTGGTTGTACTGAACCAATATCTAATTCTTTAATTTCATCTTTAGAATGCTTCAAAAATTCAAAAAGATAAAATGGTGATATATTTTTTGCACTTAAAGCAACCACGTTTTGAGCTACACTTCCAAGCTCAACTAAATACATTGAAATCTCACCAATACTACCTACTGTTGATATAAGCGTATCAAATTTTTTAGGATGTCCTCTGAACCAAGAATTAAAAATATCTTCAGTAACATATTTTCGTATTGCCGAATAATCAACAAGTCGATTAGTTCCAGTTAAAGCATTAACTTCGATAATTGGGAAAGGCGTTGGAATATCTTGATATGGTGGAGTTTTCCCCCTGTTATCAATCACATTTACAACATCCTTTAATGGTTTTTCCTCCCAATCCTCGTTCGCTTCCTCAATAAACCACTGCCTAAAAAGCGTTTCTGCCATTGCTTCAAGGGTTTTATTTTGGCGATGCAACAGGTCTATTTTGTCATCTAAACTGCTGAGAATGTTGGCTATGGCTTGTTGTGCTGGAAGTGTCGGAACATTTAAAACTAAATTTTTCAATGAAGATAAATTTAATGTTGGCTGAACGGTGTCATTTGTATTCCCATACATTTGAAATTTCAAATCGTCCAATTTGAAACAGTATTTGATAAATCGTTTATCAAAATTTTTCTTAATTCTGGCTACACTAACAGCTCTAGCTACGTTCCAACCTTTTAAATGATTAGGGACGATTGCACATTCACCAATACTTCCAACGACAGTAATTAAAAGCTCACCACCTTCTAATCTAGTCCTTTGATATTTTTCTTCAATTTTAGATGAAACTTTCAATACATCGTCAGTTTCAATTTTATTATTTTTGATGTTATTAACTCGAATTACAGGGACTGCATTTATTTCAGTATGTTGCCCAGGCTGAACTATCCCATACGAAATGCTTTCATCTACTAATAAATCCGAAAATTTGCATTCTTGCCATTCACTCATTATTCACTCTCCACCAGTTTAGCACCATGCAGACGTGATAATTTACGGTCAAACGTATTATTGAATCGCTCCAGACCTTGTTGTGAAAGTGCTTGCTCAATTTCTTCAAGTGAGACGGTTCGTGTTGTTTTTACCATGCCAAATAAATCATCAAAAGGTTGTAACTTTTCATCACTCATGATTCAGCACCTCAATAACGGCATTTTTAATTTGCTGTAATTTGTCAGATTTTAATTTCCCAGCTATTCCTGAAAATAAACTTTCATGTGCTGTAAATAACTTTCCTGCTCTGGCGTAACTTAATCGTTGTAAACTGCCTGTGGAAAAATCATCATCAGAAATTTCGATTGCTCGTTTGTCAGCATAAGACTTGCTGGTAATTTGACAGACAATCCAATCACCACGCCCAACATTTGCCAATAATAAAGCAGGACGGTTTTTGTTTTGTTCCAAATTAGAAAACGGAAACGGTAAAACTACAACTTGACCGATTGCAAATGCGCCCACGCTTCGTCCTCTTCTGGTTTAAGCCAATCCTCAGCTAATGCTTGCTCTGATAAATGTGCGGTGTCATAACTCACTGGTTCTAATAAAGTGAGTAATGCACGCCCAGCAGGTAATTTAACTGTTGTTTCTATTGGGCGAATAACACCGTTATAATGAATTTCAACTTCAATCGTTTGTAACATGACTTACTCCAAGTTTAATTTTTGACAACACACTCGTCATTTAACACGACATAATTTTTTAAAATTTCTTCATGAAAAGAAATTGGTAATCTTGCCCAATCGCGTGCATCAACAAGAATGGGGATGTTTGAATTTGTGAGTGCTTCTAAAAAATCTTCTAATTCTAAAACAGGAATTTTATTTAAATCTGCCGAGCGTAAAATAATATCTAAATCACTGGTATCGTGCGCGTCGCCATTCACTCGTGAACCGTAAGCCCAAACGGTAACGGTTGGCAAATAATCTGCGAATAATTTTAAAAGTTGTTGCTTATCTTTTTCGCGTAAAAAAAGGGTTGTTTGTTTCATGATGCGTTTTTGATTACGTCGTTTAATTGATAAGCATCAAGAATAAATTGAGGCAACAAGGCGAGTGTGTCATCAGCGAAGCCAGCACCATAATCGTGAGCCGTATCATTGCGATTATCACGATAAGCTAACCAACGTTCAGCCGCGTCTAAACCAATTAAATCATGTTTTGCGGCATAACGAAAAACGTCCTTAAAATTGAGTTTATCGACTTGTTTAGGTGATGAAAAATAAGGTTTTAAGCATTTTTTTAATAATTTTCCTGATTGCTCTAAAATAATTTCAAACTCTTTCACACACGCTGCACGGTAAATATCGTGTAATTCTTCGTTTTCCGACTGTTCATTTAAATAATTCAAAGCACGTTCTAGTGTCGCAATACAACGTGCAAAATAATCCGTATTGAGTTGGCTCATAATTCCACCTTTGCCAAATTTTCGGCAATGGCTTTGTTCAATTCAACTTCTTCTAAAAGTTGCGATTCAAATTCAGCTTTCAGACTTGCAAAACGTTCTTTAAAATCAAAATCGTCCTCTTCATCAGGCAAACCGACATAACGTCCTGCTGTTAAAACGTAATCCAATTCTTTGACACGTTCAATCGGAGCGGCACAACAAAAACCTTTGATGTCTTCATAATTACCATTGGGATTACGCCAGTTGTGATAAGTATCTGCAATTTGCTTTATATCGTCTTGTGATAATTCACGAGTTCGGCGGTTGATTAAATGCCCTAAATTCCGAGCATCAATAAATAAAATTTCATTACTGCGGTTTCGATATTTTCCACCTTTACGATTACGATTCATAAACCATAATGCGGCAGGAATTTGAGTATTGAGAAATAGTTTTGCAGGTAAATTGACGATGCAATCAATAACATTAGCATCTTCAATCAAAGCACGGCGAATATCACCTTCACCACTGGTTTTAGAGGTTAATGCACCTTTCGATAATACAACACCAGCTTGACCTTCAGGTGATAAGTGATAGAGAAAATGTTGCAACCATGCAAAGTTAGCATTACCAGCAGGAGGTGTTCCATATTGCCAACGACCATCATTTCTTAATAATTCACCACTCCAATCACTGACATTGAAAGGCGGATTAGCAATAATAAAATCAGCTTTTAAATCTTTGTGAGCATCGTTTAAAAATGAACCTTCATTATTCCATTTCACTTGTTCGCTGTTGATGCCACGAATAGCAAGGTTCATCTTAGCTAGTCGCCAAGTCGTTTGATTACTTTCCTGTCCATAAATTGAAATATCACTAATACGACCTTGATGTTCTTCAACAAACTTTTCAGACTGTACAAACATTCCCCCACTACCACAACAAGGATCAAATACTCGTCCTTTGTAGGGTTCAAGCATTAAAACCAATAATTCAACAATACTGCGTGGTGTATAGAATTGTCCGCCTTGTTTTCCTTCAGCAAGTGCAAATTCCCCTAAGAAATACTCAAACACATGACCTAATACATCGGCACTACGAGCTTTTGCATCACCTAAAGCAATGTTGCCAACCAAATCAATCAATTCACCTAAACTGGTAGGGTCTAAATTTTGTCGTGCAAAAACTTTAGGTAAAACGCCTTTTAATGAATTGTTTTCTTTTACAATCGCATCCATCGCCTCATCAACTAAATTTCCAATTTTAGGTTGTTTGGCTTGTGCTTGTAGAAACGTCCAACGAGCTTGAGGTGGAACAAAAAAGATATTATCGGCTTGATATTCGTCACGGTCTTCAGGGTCTGCACCTTGATATTCACCTTCACCAGCTTTTAACTTGGCAAACTGTTCTTCAAACGAATCTGAAATATATTTAAGAAAAATTAACCCTAAAACAACGTGTTTATATTCAGCAGCATCAATGTTTTTGCGTAATTTATCTGCGGCTTTCCATAGCTGTTTTTCTAAAGGCTCTTCATTTGTAGTTTTTATTTTCGCCATGTGTTTAGTTGGGTATGGTTTAAAACCGTAAGTTGAAAAAATTAAATTGAATTTCTGATTAAATCTACACAACTGAGTATGGCATTTACTGTGTAGTCAGCATTTAAATCAGCCATTGAATGTTGACCTGCATAACCATAAGAAACGGCGATTGTTTTAAATCCTGCGTTTTTTCCTGCTGAAATATCGTTAATCGAATCGCCAATCATCCACGCATTTTCAGGCGCAACATTAAACAATTTTGCGGTTTCTAAAAGTGGCAACGGATTTGGTTTCATTTCCGAAAACGTGTCTCCCGACGCAATGAAATCAAAATACGGTGCAAGTCCTGCAGTTTCCATTAACGGATTCGTGAAACGTGCGGTTTTATTGGTGATGCACGCCAATTTAAAACCATCATTTTTAAGTATTTGCAAGGTTTCTAAAACGCCGTCATACAATCGACTATGAACCCAATCGTGTTCGGCGTAATAGGTTTTAAATAGCTCAAAAGCCACTTCAAAATCGGCGGGAATCTCGCCAACGTGCCAATTATTCAACAACGCCCGTTTCACCAACACATCCGCGCCATTGCCAATCCATTGTTGAATTGTCGCTTGCGAATGCGTTGGTTTATCGAGTTTTGCCAGCGCGAAATTGACCGCTTCCACTAAATCAGGCGCAGAATCAATCAACGTTCCATCTAAGTCAAAAGCAATCAATTTCGCTGACATTGTTTAAACCGCTTTCGCTAATTCAACGCGCATTTCATCGATGACTTTTTTGTAATCAGGTTGGCTAAAAATCGCCGAACCCGCCACAAATGTATCCGCGCCAGCCGCTTTGATTTCGCGGATGTTGTCAGTTTTTACGCCGCCATCGATTTCTAAACGAATGTTACGACCACTTTCGTCAATACGTTTTCTGACTTCGCGTAATTTACCTAGTGCAGACGGAATAAACGATTGACCGCCAAAACCGGGATTCACCGACATCAACAAAATAATGTCGATTTTATCCATGACGTAATCCAAATAATGTAACGGTGTGCCTGGATTAAAAACTAAACCTGCTTGACAGCCTTGGTCTTTAATCAATTGCAAAGTGCGGTCAATGTGCGTCGAGGCTTCAGGGTGAAACGTAATAATGCTCGCGCCTGCTTTGGCAAAATCGGGAATGATTCTGTCCACAGGTTCAATCATCAAATGCACATCGATAGGCGCAGTCACACCGTGTTTGCGTAACGCTTCACACACCAAAGGTCCAATCGTTAAATTCGGCACAAAGTGATTATCCATCACGTCAAAATGCACCACATCCGCGCCAGCTTTTAAAACGTTGTCTACTTCTTCGCCCAATTTTGCAAAATTCGCAGACAAAATAGATGGCGCAATCCAATTTTCATTCATAGGTAAATCCTCTCGGTTAAGTTAAAAAGTTTAAAAATTATTTTTGGTTTGTTGTTAGCTACGACATTTTGAAATCATAATTTTGGTTTGCAAAATCGTCATTCACTACCCAAATCCGTTAAATAAAACTCTGAATCTACTTCACTAACAGAATACAGCGAAGATACATAAGGTTTGAGTATTCCATCGTTTTTCAAAATTTCTAATTGTTCTATAGTTTTTTGTAAGTCATCACGCTGCAATTCGTAACGAGATAAATCGTAACTCCACCATTCCAAGTTTTGAATGCGCTCGATAATATCATCGGAAAATCGCATTTTTATTAGTTTAGCGGGTGAACCTGCGACAACACTGAAAGGAGCTACATCTTTCGTTACAATACTACCCGCGCCAACAATCGCTCCATCACCGATTTTTACACCTGTCATAATTTTCACATCAGTACCAATCCAAACATCGTTACCGATTATCGTATGATGAAAGCTATCAAAATTTACAGATTCATTGAATAAAAACGGCTCTCCAAATAAATCCTTAGCATCATAAAAAGCTGGACTACTACTTAATAAATTTGTTGGATGCCGACCTAAAACCTCCACTTTGTTCGCAATCGAGCAGTATCGACCAATTGAGGTATCTGAAAGAAAACAGTTATTAGATAAATAACTAAACGCTTTACCAATAAAGTTTCTCAATGAAACGTTGTGATTAATTTTAAATGGCTCTTCGATAGATACGAACGAAATAATTTCGGTTTTACCATGAATATAAATTTGTATTTGTTTAGTCTTGACATCCTCCCCGCCCTAAAGGGAACGGGGATTCCTGATTTAACTCAGGAGCAGGTGTGTATCACTACTACCTGCTGGTTTCTGCTGCTGACGGCATTACAGCACCGTTCACTTCACAGACTAGCCCCCGAAAGTC
>CAIQZX010000047.1 GCA_903876445.1 uncultured Pseudomonadota bacterium
AACAGTAATAATGCAAATTGCGTGCATTCGAGCGCAGACACGCTAACCATCCACGCAATTCCGCACCACAAGCCCAAACAAAAACGCAAAACACTGTCACCCGCGCACCAACCGAACATTACTGAAGTTGAACTTATAGTTGCTGTCTGAAAGGCCGTTGACGAAAAGGACGACCCACGCACTGCCACTACTGTCAGCATAAGGCGAGGAAGACCAAAACCAATAATTATCTTTAATGTCAGGGAAGTAAGTTGCGTTAATCGTTGGCGAAGTCGTTGTTAAATTCCAATCTTTATTGCTTGAACAAATCCAACCGGATTCATCTTTGCCCAATGTCGTCGTTTTTCCGTCCGAACAATAAACCAAGCCTTCTAATTCCCCTTTCGTTGGCAATCGCCAATCCGTTGCGCCGCATAACGATTGTTTATTAACGGCGTTGGTGTAGGCGAAAGTATCGCACTCACTGCCTTTGCAACCATTTGGATAATAATTTTTATAACCTTCAAAACCGCCGTTTTTACTGGCATCGGGTTCATACCAAGAATAATACCAATCTTTATCGCGTAAGCCGTTATCATCGGTTTTAACTTCCCAAATCAAGCCGGTTTTGTTGTCTTTCGTGCAAGCCCACTCGTTTGAACCGCTGCCGAGTTTTGCCGAATCCGAAAGAGCTGCGCCGCTGTTGGAAATTTTTGTGTAACCCGTTTTTTTTGTGACAACGGGCGCGGGCGTGACGACAACCGGCGCAGGTTTTGAAACAGTAACGTTTTGCGAAATGATGTTGCTGTTTGCGTCTTCCGAATCGTAAGCGGTGGCATTGAAAGTGTAAGAACCCGCTGCGGTAAAAGTATGGGAAAACGAAAGTGTTTCGCCATCGGTTGCGCTTCGCGGGTCAGAGCTTGCACCGTCGCCCCAATTTGAAACCAAAATCGCGCTTAAATTGCCGTCGTTATCGTTGGCAGAAAATTTGATTGTGTAAGGAATGCCGACGGTGGCGGTTTTGTCGCCGCTAATTAAATTCAATGTTGGTGACACATTTACGGGTTTTGGTGCGCTGACACTGAAATTACCGGTTTGTTTCGTGCCTTTCAACAGGTTTTTCGCATCATAAACGCCAATTGAATACGCGGCAGAACTGGCTGGCGTGGCATTGAAAGAATAGTTTTTGCCGTTGCTGGTCATTGAAAATAAGCCGTTGCCATAATCGACTTTGACGCTGTAACCGCTAGGCAAAACATCGCTTAAATTTGCAGAAAACGTCAGCGAATCGCCTTGAATAATGGAAGCAGGTAAAACGTTAATCGTTGAAATCGTCGGCACGATGACGGGTTTTACAACGGGTGTTGTGATAACAGGCGTTACGGCGGGCGTAGGTGTTACAACAGAACTTGCATTACAACCGGATAAACAAATGTCTTCGGTCAATGAATTACTTTGCCACGGAATTTGGTCGGGATTTTCTTTTTTAACTGCTGCTCCGACTTTTTTCAGCGCATTTTCAATCGTCAAACCGGGCGTAAAAAGATATTGTTTCAGATATTTTGTATAAAGTCCGTTACGTCCTTTTTGGTTATCGTCCGCCACGGAATTCGGCGCGGTGGCATAAGCAATCAACGAACCTTGCGCGGAATCGGGCGCGTCGGTCGAGGTTAAACCACCACCAATAGCGCGAACACTTTTGAACGGATTATTTCGACAAGCATCTAAAATCACAATGTTGACCAAATTTTCGGCGGCGGTCATTTCATCCAAAAAATAATTCACGTCGTAAGCGTTATATTTCAAATCGACTTTGCTTTTGATTTTGGCATCGATAGGAATCAAATAATTGATGCCGTCGGCTTGTACGCCATGACCGGAATAATAAAATAATCCAATGGCATCTTTGTTTAATGCCAACGCATCGACAAATTTTTCGCGGGCTTCATCCATTTTTTTCTGATTGGCATCGGCGGCATAAATCACGGTGAAACCGGCTTTTTCCAATGCGGTTTTCATATCTTGCGCGTCATTGACTGAATTTTTTAACGGAATGTCTTTATAACTTTTGTTTCCGATAACTAACGCGATTTTGCTTTGTTTCGCCATCGCCATGTCCGAGGCGGAAAGAAAAACCAACGCGGACAACAGAATTAAGGTTTTATTTTTCATCGTTTTTTACTCATTTTGAATTTCTGACTAATCGAACATAATAACTGTCGCGTTTAATGCCGGAATAACTAATGCCATCGGAAAAACTCACATCCCAAGCGTATTTAGCATCGATAGGATTTGAAGTTAATGTCCAATAAACACTATCAAAACTATCATCATTTGGCGAACTGTTCGGAAAATAGGTTTTATCAATCGTCGGATAATCTACGCCTGAATTTGTACACGTTCCATTTTGGCTATCGTAAATGCTATCTGAACAATAAATCAAACTGCTGAGTTCGTCTCTGTTCGGAACGCGCCAATTATTACCGCCGCACAACCGCGCGTCATTGATTGTTGCGGCATAATCGTGAATATCGCACTCGCTGTTTTTGCACCAATTGTTATATTCGTAAGTGCGTTTATTGCCTTCAAAACCGCCATTTTTAGTGGCATCGGGTTCATACCAAGAATAATTCCAATCTTTATCCCGCAAACCGTCGTCATCGGTTTTGACTTCCCAAATCAAACCGGTTTCATTATCGCGGGTACACGCCCATTCTTTGGGATTCGCGCCGAGCTTGGCATCTGCGGGTAATTCCGCGCCATCATTCGCAATTTTGGTGTAATTAAAATGGTGGTTTTTGGTAAGTGAATTGGTGGTTTCGGCGACGGTTTTGAAACTGTAAATTTTTGACCAACGTCCCGTGCCGGTTGGTGTAATCGCTTGAACTTTCCAAAAATAAACACTTTTTAGGCGTTCTACATCGGCAAAAATATGTGTTGTATTGGCATCAACGACGCTAAGGGTACAACGATTGTCGCATTCATCAAGTTTGGCGCGATAACCACTAAATTGGCTATTGCGGCTAATCAATAATCGATAACCTAAAATTTTTGCTGCCTCTATATCGCTCGGTTTTTGCCATGAAAAAGCAATGTTTTCTCTGGTGAGATTTTTACTGGCATCGGCGGGTTTTTGTAATACTGGCGCGGTGTTTAAGGCATAAACATTATGAATGGATAATGCGCCGCCCAAAAAAACGGTGACAAAAATGCGTTTATCCTCTAGTAGCGAAAAACCTCGCCGTTCAGGGCGAGGATGTAAGCGGCTCAATTTCAAATTTTTCATAGTCTGTAAAATCTATCCTGTGTTAAAATCCACTCAAAATGTGACCAGTAGCTAGTGTTAGTGCCATGGTGACATAGCTCTTTTAGGCTCGAGACCAATAAAACACATTCATCGAAAACCAAGATAACAGTGTTAGGATTCGCCACAAAAATCAAAAACAACCCGAGGACTTTCGGGGGC
>CAIQZX010000048.1 GCA_903876445.1 uncultured Pseudomonadota bacterium
AAGAAGTAAAAGAAGTAAAAGAAGTAAAAATTGAACCTGTTAAAAAGGCAGAAGTAAAAGTTGAGCCGGTTAAAAAAGTTGAAATCAAACAGGTTGAAAAACCGGTGGAAGTTAAAAAACCAGAACCCGTGAAAGTTGAACCCGTTAAAAAAGTAGAATTAAAATCAACAAAAGAAAAAGTAGAAAAAAATGTTGAAAAAGAAAAAACTGAAACGGTCGTTCCTCCTTCGGCTGCAAAATATACATTACAGTTGATTACACTTTCAAATGAACAGGGGATGGAAAATTTTAAAAAAAAGCATTCGGCTTTGAGTAAAAACTTTCACGTTGTAAAATCCGTTACTAATGGACAAGAACGTTTTGCGTTAATGTACGGAGGATTTTCAAGTCCCGAAGAAGCGGTTAAGGCACGAAAAACTTTACCTTCTGAATTTGCAAGCGCATTACCACGCAAACAAAATTGAGTGCGTTTTTGTTGAAGTGTAAATTAGGTTTGCACTTCGAATTTGCATTTCAAATTTAATCACACCAAATTTTATCAATACTCGAATCTATGACCACATTAAAAAACGACACTTTTATTAAAGCTCTTTTAAGACAACCGACTGATTACACACCGGTTTGGATGATGCGCCAAGCAGGACGTTATTTGCCTGAATATCGTCAAGTTCGTGAACAAGCGGGCAGTTTTATGGCACTTTGTACGAATCCAGAATTAGCGTGTGAAGTCACATTACAACCATTGCGTCGCTTTGATTTTGATGCTGCCATTTTGTTTTCAGATATTTTAACGATTCCCGATGCAATGGGTTTAGGTTTGTATTTCACCGAAGGCGAAGGACCAAGATTTAATAATCCAATCCGAACTCCTGCAGATATTGAAAAGTTACCAATTCCAGATCCAGAAATTGAATTACATTATGTCATGGATGCTGTGCGTTTAATTCGTAAAAACTTAGATGGTAGCGTGCCGTTAATTGGATTTTCTGGCAGTCCATGGACGTTAGCAACCTATATGATTGAAGGCGGAAGCAGTAAAAATTTTGCTAAAATCAAAAGCATGATGTTTAACGATCCCGCGTTATTACATAAATTGTTAGATAAACTTGCACAATCGGTTGCTGCGTATTTGAACGCACAAATTGCAGCGGGCGCACAGACTGTTATGTTATTTGATACTTGGGGCGGCGTGTTAAGCGGGGAAAATTACCGCGAGTTTTCGTTGTATTACGCGCAACAAATTCGTTCATTATTGAAAACGGAAATAGATGGTCAGCGTATTCCGACAATTTTATTTACGAAAGGCGGCGGTTTGTGGCTTGAAGAAATGGCTAAAGCAGGTTATGACGCACTGGGTTTAGATTGGCAAACCGATATTGGCAAAGCACGCGCTAGAGTCGGCGATAAAGTGGCTTTGCAAGGTAACTTAGATCCATTATCGCTTTACGCAAAACCAGAAATAATCGCCGGAAAAGTAAAATCAATTTTGCAAAAATATGGAGATGGTTCGGGACACGTTTTCAATTTAGGTCATGGCATTTTGCCTGACATCAATCCAGATAATGTTAAAGTAATGGTTGATGCAGTACATGAATTTAGTCGTCGTTAATTCATTTCATTTTTATTAAGGAGAGCTTGCAATGCCAGATCAAATAACGCATTCCATTATCGATGCGACGTTTTATACGTTAATGATTTTTTCTGTTCTAACGTGGACGTTAATTTTTTTCAAAATTTGGCAATTCGTTACAAATAACCTCAATAATCGTGCTTTTGAAGAGGCTTTTTGGAATGAACGCAGTTTGCAACAAACGAAAAATTTGTCCGCCGAGATTTTTAAAGGAACACAGGCTCGTTTAGCGTATGAAGGTTTATTTTGGTTGGACGAATATCAGCGTTTGCGCGGTAAAAGTTTTAAATATGCAGGTAATCCTATGGAATTACTCGAACAAACGTTGCGTAATCAATTACAAAAAGAACAACAAACGCTCGAAAGTGGTTTGACGTTACTGGCTAGCGTTGGCAGCACCGCGCCATTTGTGGGTTTATTTGGAACGGTTATTGGCATTATGCACGCTATGCACGATATTACAGCAAGTGGTTCTACGAGTTTAGATGTTGTCGCGGGTCCAATCGGTGATGCACTTATGGCAACCGCAATCGGTATTGCTGTAGCTGTTCCGGCGGTTTTAGCCTACAACTTTTTGTTGCGTCGAGTGAAATTACAACGTCAGCAATTAGACAATTTTGTCGCGCATTTTTTGCTTGTCGCGCAACCTGAAAACTTGTCTGCTGAATAGGAGATTGCCGTGGCATTTAAACCGCAATCTGAAGAAGAAAGTGCGTTGAGCGAAATTAACATTACGCCTTTAGTAGACGTAATGTTGGTGTTGGTAATTATTTTGTTGGTGACAGCACCTTTGTTAACGCAATCCGTGCAAGTGAAATTACCTAAAACGGCAGAAACCGTTGCAGATACACAAAATCAACCACTGCAACTTGGTATCGATGCCGAAGGTGGAATTACACTAAATAAAATTTCCATAACCGATTTGCCCTCGCTAGAGCTAAATTTAAAATCTGAACTGGCTAAAGATGCTGAAATTGGCGTGCATTTATACGCAGATAAAGCGGTTGTTTATGCGAAAGTTGCTGAAGTGATGGCGGCAGTTCAGCATTCGGGGATTTCAAAAATTGCTTTTGTGACGATGGAACAATAATGATTCGTGCAATAAGATTTATTTTTCTATTTTTTTTAGTTGGTTGCGACTCGCCTAAAACAGTTCAAAAATTTGAAGGTTATACACAAGGCACAACGTATCACATTAGTTTTTGGTCTACGGCAAAAAACGTGAATGCGATTTCATTGCAACAAGCTGTTGATGCCGAATTAAAACGTCTCGATGAGCAGCTTTCAAATTATCGTAATGATTCAGCAATTGAAAAATTCAATGCTGCGAATTCAACAGAGCCACAAGAAATTAGCGCGGAAATTGTGAGTTTAATCGAAAAAACTCGTGCGGTAAGTGATGCTAGTCAAGGTTGTTACGATTTAACGATTAAACCACTATTTGATTTATGGGGATTTAACGGCGAGTCATTAACACCTCCAAATTCTGAAACGCTTAAAAAAGTTTTATCACAAATTGGTTTTTCACAATTACAAACTATTGATTCAACGCATTTACGCAAACATATTCCAGATTTAAAACTCGATTTATCCTCCATCGGACAAGGTTATAGCGTTTCACAAATCGCCGGAATTTTAGAAGCACAAGGTGTGGATAATTATTTGGTGGAAATTGGCGGTGAATTGCAAACGCGCGGCAAAAAACCAGATAATTCCGTTTGGCGAGTCGCATTAGAAAAACCGTTGTCGAGCGAACGCAGTATGCAAAAAATCATTGGTGTTAACCAATCAGAGCCTTTTGCCATTACAACTTCAGGAACATACCGGCATTTTTTTGATACAGAAGGTAAACGATATAGTCATATTTTAGATGCAAAAACAGGATTTCCCGTTACGCATCAAACCGTTTCTGTTACTGTTTTTAGTCGGGATGCAACAACGGCGGAATTATGGGATACGGCATTATTATGTTTAGGTCGAGAAGCAGGCATTGAAGCGGCAAATAAAGCCGGTATTGCCGCGTTATTTATTGAACAACAAAATAACACCTTCAACGAGTTTAATAGCAATGCGTTGGATGATTTGAAAACGATTGAAATTATCGCAGTGACCGAAAAATAAATGCGAATTTTAGGCATCGATCCAGGTTCGCGTTTAACCGGTTACGGAATTATTGAAATTGTACCAAATGGCTACCGCTATGTGACCAGTGGCGCGTTAAAAATTCAGGCGGACGATTTTCCACGCAAACTAAAACAAATTTTCGATGGTATTTTGCAACTCGTTGAAATTTATAAGCCTGAGCAAATGGCAATTGAACAAGTGTTTATGAGTAAAAATGCCGATTCGGCTTTAAAACTCGGACACGCACGCGGTGCAGCAATTTGCGCGGTACAAATGAACGATATTCCAGTTTTTGAATACGCCGCTCGCCAAGTCAAGCAAGCTATTGTTGGCAAAGGGAGTGCGGATAAATTACAAGTCCAGCAAATGGTAAAACTGTTGTTAAACATTCAAGGAACAATGCAAATTGATGCGAGTGACGCGCTCGGCATTGCTATTTGTCACGCGCATTACGCTCAAACCGCGCAACGATTACAAACAGGAATTAAAAAATGATTGGATTTTTACGCGGAAAAATTGCTTTAAAAGCACCGCCTTTATTGGTTTTAGATGTGAATGGTGTTGGTTACGAAATCGAAGCTCCGATGACGGTATTTTATAATTTGCCCGAAATTGGCGCAGAAATTACGTTACAAACACACTTAGTGATTCGTGAAGATGCTCACAATTTGTTTGGTTTTTCCACCGAGACCGATAAAGTAATGTTTAAAACGCTAATAAAAATTAGCGGCGTGGGCGCAAAATTGGCGTTAGTTATTTTATCGGGACAAAGTGCAGAACAATTTCAAGTTTGTGTGCAAAATAACGATACTGCCGCATTAGTTAAATTACCCGGTGTAGGTAAGAAAACCGCCGAACGTTTGGTCATGGAATTGCGCGATAAATTACCAAAAATTGAAAATACAGCAGAAATATCTAATGTCGAAAATTTTGGTAATGCTAGAGCTGAAGCAATTAGTGCGTTGTGTTCGCTGGGTTATAAACCGCTGGATGCCAGCCGCATGGTCTCTGCAATTCAACCTGAAGGTAAAAGTTGTGAAGTTATTATTCGTCTTGCTTTACAAAGTGCTGCGAAATAATGCGATGCGAATAAAAATTTGCTTCTAAAAATTACTTTAGAAATTCCACCATTCCGTTATGCTAAGGCACATTACTTTTCAATCAAAAATAATCAAAAATTTATGACAACGAAAATTCAATTATCGCGCAAACTTGCTAGTCAACTTTTGCATTTGGCACAACAATCGCCAGATCTGGAAGTTTGTGGTTTAGTGAGTTGTAAAAACAATGTTCCGACAAATTGTTATCCGATTGATAATGTTGCGTCAGAACCGCAAACACGCTTTTTGCTCGACACAAAACAACAAATTGCAGCGATGAAAAAAATGCGTGAAAACGATGAAACGCTTTTTGCTATTTATCACTCACATCCAACTGCGCCTGCGTGTCCGTCCGCATTGGATTTAGAAATTGCAAATTATGAAAACATTCTTCATTTTATCATTTCATTAGATACGAAAGGCATTTTGGAATTACGCGCTTTTAATATCGAAAATAAAACAGCTGTTGAAATACAGATGATGTTGTAACTTAGGAACTCTTTCAAAATGAAAAAACTTTTATTACTTTCACTTGCTGCATTATTACTTTCGGGCTGTGCAGACAAGAAAAATTATGAGGCTGCTGTTTTAGTGGAATTGCAACGCGATACCAAAACGGCTGAATCAAAAGACTATAAAGTCCCGCCTGAAAAAATGGCAACGTGTATTGTAGAAACATCTTCACAAAATATGCCGGGGGTATTTGCATTAGATCCGGCACGATTAACTGCCTATCGCAATTACGCTAAGATGCTGTCTTTAGCGGAATCAAAAGATCCAAAGAAAACAATGGAAGAATTGCAAAGCGATTTTGGATCAGCAAAAGAATTGATGGCGGCGCGTAGCAATTACACAGAAAGCGAATTGGAGTGTTTATCTACATTTGTAATGAGTGCAGAGGAATCCGAACCAAATCAAAAATAATTTCAAATTGTAAAAAGGTGGTGTGATATGAAAAGTGTATTACTGATTTTTATCGCAATGTTATTTTTAACAGGGTGTGTTTATTCGCATGCTCCTTATGGTTATTCACGTTCTGTTGTTGTCGCAACGCCCGTTTACCCACGTTATGAATATCAAGAGCATTATCGTCATTACAGTCCACCACCAGTAAGACGTTATTATGAACACGAGGAACATCATCCACATTTCCAACGACAACGTCGTTATTGGTAATAAAAACTATGACTGATTTCAAACTTACCTGCCCAACTCCGTTACATTATGAGCAAATTGTGTTGGCTCACGGTGGAGGAGGGCGGTTAATGCAACAGCTTTTGGATTCAACAGTTCAACCGATTTTTAATAATCCATTACTAAAACAGAAACAAGATTGTGCCGTGTTTCAAATTGGTGAGCAAAAATTAGCGTTTACAACGGATTCTTATGTCATTAACCCTGTATTTTTTGCAGGTGGTGATATTGGAAAATTAGCAGTTTGCGGCACATTAAACGATTTAGCGATGAGTGGTGCGAAACCCTTGTATTTAAGTTGTGGCTTAATTTTAGAGGAAGGATTTTCGATTGTAGATTTAAAACGTGTTTTGCAATCGATGCAGGAAACAGCTGAAGCTGCTGGCGTTTCAATTGTGACAGGTGATACAAAAGTTGTGGATAAAGGCAAAGGCGATAGCATTTACATTAACACGGCGGGGATTGGTTTAGTTGCGTCTAATGTTGAAATTTCACCACAACGGATTCAAATTGGTGACAGCATTATCATCAATAGTGATGTTGCGCGACACGGCATGGCGATTATGTTAGCGCGAGAAGGCGTGGCGTTTGAAAGTCAAATTGAAAGCGATTGTGCCGATTTATCTGGGCTTGTACAAGAATTGATTGCCGCAAAAATTGACTTGCATTGTATGCGTGATTTAACGCGCGGTGGTTTAGCAAGTGGTTTATTGGAATTAGCCAGCACAGCAGAACAACGTTTTTTGATTCAAGAAATCGCTATTCCAATTCATGATGATGTACAAAGTGCGTGTGAGATTTTGGGTTTTGATCCACTTTATGTAGCGAACGAAGCGTGTTTTGTTTTATTCGTTGCCGAAGAAGACACTGAAAAAACATTGGCTATTTTGCAATCGCATTCACTTGGTTCCCAAGCACAAAAAATCGGCAGGGTGACAAATATCGATAAAGCCGGCGCGGTAATTTTAGAAACAGCCATGGGTATAAATCGCCAATTGATGTTATTAAGTGGGGAACAATTACCACGGATTTGCTAAGAATTTCTCCCCGCTGTCACAAAACAAAGTCGTCGTTGATTTTGGATTTTGACGTACACTCACGCTACTTTCATTTTTACGAGTTTAATTTATGCAACCTGTTCCATTTTCAAGTATCACGCTTTCAGCACCCTTATTACAAAGTTTGGAGATGCTTGGTTACACCGAAATGACTCCAATTCAGGCTAAAAGTTTGCCTTTTATTTTCGCTGGCAACGATATTATTGCGAAAGCAAAAACAGGGAGCGGTAAAACCGTTGCTTTTGGTTTAGGTTTATTATCGAAATTGGATGCGACGGTTTTTGAAACACAAGCCTTGGTGCTTTGTCCTACGCGAGAACTTGCTGATCAAGTGAGTAAAGCGATTCGGAGTTTAGCGAGTTTTATTCCGAATATAAAATTATTGACGCTTTGCGGCGGTGTGCCACAAGGTCATCAAGTCGTATCATTAAATCAACACGCGCCGCATATCGTTGTTGGAACGCCTGGACGCATTCAAGATCATTTGAAACGTCAAAGTTTAAGTCTTAAAAAATTGCGTGTTTTAGTTTTAGACGAAGCCGACAGAATGTTAGATATGGGTTTTGAAGATCAAATTTCATTTGTCGTTAAACAAACCTCCAAAACAAAACAAACATTGTTATTTTCGGCAACTTATCCCGATTCGATTTTAGAGATGAGCGCACATATTCAACAATCCCCTGTTGAAATTAGCGTTGACGAAACGCATCACGAAGGGCAAATAGAACAGCTCTTTTTCAAAGCTGAAGAATTACAAAAACCGTTGGCGGTTGTTGCGTTATTAGCGAAATATCAACCAGAATCCACCGTGATTTTTTGTAACACAAAATATAATTGTCAGGTTATTGAGAATTGGCTGGGACAACAAGGTTATTCAGCTCTTTCATTGACGGGGGATTTAGAACAGCGTGAGCGTGATCAAACATTATTACGTTTTGCTAATAAAAGTTGTTCTATTTTGGTAGCAACGGACGTTGCCGCGCGTGGTTTGGACATTAAAGATTTAGCCGCAGTCATTATTTATGATTTATCACCGGATCCTGAAATTCATGTTCATCGTATCGGTCGAACGGGTCGTGCTGGACAAAATGGATTAGCTTTAAGTCTTTGCGCTGAAACAGAATTAGAACGCGCCAAAGCCATTGAAACCTATCAAAATACGACAATGCAATGGGGAAAATATCCAGCAGGTAAAACGCCTAAAAATACGACACTTCGCCCTGAAATGGTGACATTAGTTATTGATGGGGGACGTAAAAGTAAAATTCGCGCCGCAGATATTTTAGGCGCATTGACGGGTGAAGCGGGTTTAGCGAGTAACGAAGTCGGGAAAATTGATATTTTTGATGTCAGGACGTATGTGGCGATTAAACGTACCAGCGCGAATGTAGCGTTGGCGCGTTTGCAAAACGGAAAAATTAAAGGTCGAAAATTGCGGGTTAGGTCGTTAGGTTAGTTTTGAAATCGTGGGACACTAGCCAAACTTCTTCTAGTGTTCCATTGCTGGTGTAAATCATCCTTTCATATTCACCCCATGCCGGACGGGCTTCCATTGCTTCAATCATTTCTTGATTAGGTGTTTTAGAATCAATCTGACGTTTATTTTTAAATTGCACAAACTCGACAAATCGCAACACGTCGTCTTCTAAATCTTCAGTGGGTAATTGGTGGGTTTGTTGATAAAGGCTTCGTTCTATTTCTTGTCGTTGCATTTCAAACTCCTTGGGCGGGTTAATCTATTTGTAATGATTGCTTACATCTATGGGGATAATTTCCTTATCATCGATTATGAATTCAATCGTGATTCTATATTTGTCATTTATCGATACGCTTCATAAACCTTTCAGTTTCCTCACTAACTTATGAAGCCTAAGCGAGTTGTTATAAGGATTCATTTCGAGCAAAGCTATCGTGTCCCAGTATTGATTATTTAATTCAGGATGTTTTTTTAGAAACTTCGCTAATTTTTTCTCAAATCGCTCCGTTATCACCAAGTTGTAAGCCATATTTTGCCATTATCCTTTCTTTATGTTGTGCTGCGGTTTCAACAGCAAAACGACCCGCCGCAATATCTTCTTTTGATTCTCTGACCGCTTTTTCTAATTCACATTCGCGCAACTGCTGAAAATAATCGACATTTACCACCACAAAGCGCGTTTTCCCCCTGACTGTAATCGCCACATCCGAACCCTTTAGCAACGCCGATTCAATTGCGGTCACACCTCTTGTTTTTAATTCATTAGCGTTAATCGTGTTCATTTTTGTAACTCGCTTTCGTAATAGCACTTTAAATAGTGCTTTCGATAATACTGTTTGTGTTTTGATTGTCAATTTTAAAAGCGACAGAATTAAACCGTTGCCGCCGTCGCATGAAGTTTAATTCCTAACGCTTTCATCACTTTCATAATAGTTTCATATTGTAGTTTTGAACCAGCTGAAAGCGATTTGTACAAACTTTCACGCCCAAGCCCCGTACTTTTGGCAATTTTCGTCATGCCCCGTGCTTTGGCAATGTTGCCCAACGCCATCAGCAATAAATCAGGGTTTCCGTCTTCCAATGCGGCATTAAGGTATTGGGTAATGAGTTCTTCGCTATCTAAATAACGAGCTGTATCAAATTCGCGGGTTTCTTCTTTCACGCTAATAAGCCAACGAAATCGACAGCTTTCCACCAACCGCATTAGCCGCCCTGACCATAGAATCGAGCGTAATAGACGTGTTTTCAGCATTTAACAGCCGATTCAAACCCATTCGGCTTGTTTTTAATCGCTCCGCCATTTCTGTTTTTGAAATCTCGTTTTTATCCATGTACATCTGAAGTTGATACGACAAAACACGCTTCACCGCTACGGCTTGGCAATGTTCAAGCATACCTTCTTCTTGAAGAAAATCGTCTAAATCTGAACCTGAAAATGGATTGCTCATTGTTGTTTCTCCGCGTTTAAAAAATTATTTTTTCGAGTTTTCGCCAATCGCAAATCTTGCAATCGTGTCGATTCGGTCTTTTTAATAAATCCGTGTAACAAAATCAAACCGTCCGTCGCATGAAAAAACAAAATCCGTGCGATTCGCTTATCCGTGATGCGACTACGCAATTCAAAAATACCGTCGCCCATTGGTTTTATCAACGGCATCCCAATCATCGGAAAGCCTTCCTGTAATGTCGCCAAGTTCTCACCAATGATTTGTCTATCTGCCACGGGTAACTCGTATTTCAACCAATCTCGGACAAATTCAACACCGTTTTCGTTTCTGTAAAAAACCACCCTAAACATTAAATTTTTCCCTTGTTCGTTTGAGCAATCGCCAGCTCACCGCGTAGCAAAAATGGTACATCAAACCCATTGCAAAGTAAATTACGCACCATTCAAGAGAAACGAAACGGTTAATACCGCCGATTTGAAAGATAGATTTATTTAAAAATCCAATTTTATCTTTGTTTTTAGTGATTTATTGTGATTAGATGTCGCGACTTGAGTTAGCTACAAATAACGAAAACGATTCAAGCACATTTGAAGATTTAGCCATGAATTAGCCGCAAAAAATAAAAAACCACCCTTGAAGGAAGAAGAAATGACCATCGTAGAGCGACACGAAACTTTATTTAGTAACAAACTTAATCAATTGTGGTTTCAGGGATATTGCACAATAGAACGATGGGAAATTTTGTCATGGTTCGGAAGCGATGAAAAAAACAGAGAGAAAATCACGGATGCGGTATGGCGCGAGATTGTTATGCGTTGGAACGAATACACGGGGGAGAAGAAGCTAGAAAACATACCTCAAATACAAGTTATTCGATGCGACACGGCAACATCAACGCAATCTTTTGTATTGGTTCAATCAAGTCGCTTAAACGACTTACCCTTAATAGCAGAATGAAATGAAAACAAAAACAATTAGCACGTTAATCCTACTTTTTTCTATTTTGGCGACAGGCTGTTCAGGAAAAACAACCGACAAAATAGAAGAGAGGAATGGGCTGATTTATGCGCCAAACGAAACCGAACCATTTACAGGGACATTTGAAACAAAATATTCAAACGGGCAGAAAGAACAAGAAGCCCATTTCAAAGACGGAAAGGCAAACGGATTCTCGACAGTCTGGTCTAAAAACGGGCAAAAATACGCAGAAGTCAATTTCAAAGACGGCAAACAAATTAACTAAGTGGCGCGTAAAATCGCAAAAACCGCTTTTAGTGCGCTTGTTATTACACCGAATCAGTCGCTTAACACTCACGACTTTAAATTTTAGGCAATAAAAAAGCCCTGCGAGCGATGAACTCAACGGGCTTTGAAAAAGCCACTGCCGATATTTGCAAATCAGCGGTGGTTTTTTTTCAGCAAATTATCGTCGTTGCCTTATTTTAGTTCAGCCAAAACCTGCTCAAATTGCGCCAACAAATCCGCAATCACCGCATTTTTCATTTTCATCGATGCTTTATTGACCACCAAACGCGAACTGATATTCATGATTAACTCGCGTGGCTCTAAATTATTGGCGCGTAACGTGTTGCCCGTATCGACTAAATCTACAATGCAATCCGCCAAACCCACGAGCGGCGCAAGTTCCATCGAACCATAAAGTTTAATAATTTCGGCTTGAACGCCCAAACTCGCAAAATACTGTTGAGCAATCGTGACGTATTTTGTCGCCACGCGAACCCGTCCCGAAATCGCAGGCGCATCTTTGTGAGCCGCCGTCATCAATTTACAACGAGCAATGTTTAAATCCAGCGGTTCATACAAATTTTCGGCACCGTGTTCAATCAACACATCTTTTCCGGCAATGCCCATATCTGCCGCGCCATATTCCACAAAAGTTGGCACATCGGTGGCGCGAATAATCACGAGTTGAACATCGTCGCGCGTCGTCGGCAAAATCAATTTCCGACTGGTTTCGGGGTCATCAATCGGTGAAATACCCATTTTTGCCAACAACGGCAAGGCTTCTTCGTAAATTCGCCCTTTTGAAACTGCAATGGTAATCATCGTCGTCGCCTTATTTTGGTACACGACGAATGGTCGCGCCAAGTTGTGCCAATTTTTCTTCGATGTGGTCGTAACCGCGATCGATATGATAAATCCTATCGACAACGGTATCGCCTTCTGCGACTAATGCGGCAATTACCAAACTCGCCGACGCGCGTAAATCCGTTGCCATCACAGGTGCGCCTGTTAATTTCTTCACGCCCGTACAAATCGCGGTATTCGATTCGAGGCGAATATCTGCGCCCATGCGTTGTAATTCATTAACGTGCATAAAACGATTTTCAAAAACCGTTTCCGTCACAATGCCAACGCCTTCTGCAACGGCATTCATTGCACAAAATTGGGCTTGCATATCGGTTGGAAAAGCAGGATAAGGCAAAGTACGAACCGAAACAGCTTTCGGACGTTTGCCGTGCATATTCAGTTCAATCCAATCTTCGCCTGTGGTAATTTCTGCACCCGCTTCAACCAATTTCGCTAAAACTGCGTCCAACAAATCTGGGCGCGTGTCTTTCAATTTCACGCGTCCGCCCGTAATTGCTGCCGCGCAAAGATATGTTCCTGTTTCGATTCGGTCCGGCACGATATTGTGATGTACCGTTGTTTCACCTAATTTTTCTACGCCTTCAATAGTTAAAACGTCCGTGCCAATACCCGTAATTTTCGCGCCCATTTTATTTAGAAAATGCGCTAAATCCGTGACTTCGGGTTCTTTCGCGGCATTTTCCATAATAGTAGTGCCTTCCGCTAAAACCGCCGCCATTAACAAGTTTTCAGTTCCTGTCACAGTGATTTGTTCCAACATCAAACGACAACCTTTCAAGCGTTTCGCTTTGGCGTGAATAAAACCGCCTTCAAGGTTAATGTCTGCACCCATTTGAATCAGCCCGTTGATATGAATATCGACAGGACGTGAACCAATCGCGCAACCGCCTGGCAACGAAACGTGTGCTTCGCCAAATCTTGCCAACAAAGGGCCGAGAACTAAAATCGACGCTCGCATTGTTCTGACCAATTCGTATGGCGCGACAAAACTGTTAATCGTGCTGGCATCAACTTGAATGTTCATTTTTTCGTCAACGGTCAAACTCACACCCATTCGTCCGAGTAATTCCATTGTTGTGGTGATGTCATGCAAATGCGGAACATTTCCAATGCGAACTGGCGCGTGAGAAAGTAATGTTGCCGCTAAAATTGGCAGCGCGGCATTTTTTGCCCCCGAAATGCGTAGTTCGCCGTCAAGTCTTGCGCCGCCAGTAATAATCAATTTATCCATGAAATTTAGGTTGTTTTGTTGAGTTGGAGTGAAAAATAATGGGTTTTATCTAACCCGCTGAGTTTAGCTAAATTGAGTAATTGTGTTGGTATATTTTTGAAGTGTAATTGGGCGCGTTGATGGCGCGACAATTTTATCCATTCAATCATCAACGCAAGTCCTGCGCTATCTGTATTGGTGACTTGTGAAAAATCTAAAATAATGTCTTTATTGCCGTGTAAAAACGGTGGCGATTCAACCAGTTTTGTATGAATGCTCGCAAAAGTTAATTCACCGTGAATCAACCAGCGTCCACCCCCTTTAGAAACGATGTTGAGCTTGCTCATTTTTTACCACTGCTTTTTTTTTCGTCGGGCGTGGATTTTTTCTCTTCGGCGGATTTAAACAAAAATTGTCCGAGGGCTTTTTCTAAAATCAGGGCGGAATTCGTGATTTCGATTTTACTGCCATTTTTTAAGTAATCACTTGAGCCACCGCCATCTAAACTGACATATTGTTCGCCCAATAAACCCGCCGTAAAGACGCTAGCACTACTGTCATCTGGTAAGGTTTTATATTGTGCATCAATGTCCATTACTACAACAGATTCATACGTTTTTGGATCAAAAGTAATGGCTTTCACGCTTCCTATTTTTACACCAGCGGCGGAAACTGCTGATTTGACTTTTAAGCCACCGGAATTTGAAAAACGCGCGGTGACTTCGTAAGTATTTCCATGTGAAAATGAACTTAGATTACTGACTTGTAATGCTAAAAAAAATAAACTGGCAATTCCAGCCGCGACAAATAAACCAACTAAGGTATCTTGTGTATTGTTGTGCGACATATCTTTAATTATCTCCAAACATGAGCGCGGTCAAAATAAAATCTAATCCTAAAATACTAAATGCTGAATTTACCACAGTGCGCGTAGTTGCTCGACTGACACCTTCAGCAGTTGGAATGGCATCATAACCTTCAAATAAAGCAATCCAAGACGTTACAAATCCAAAGACGACGCTTTTGATTATCCCGTTAATGATGTCACCTTGGAAATCAAGGTTAGCACGCATTTGTGACCAATATGCGCCATCGTCTACGCCTAATAATCCTGAACCGACAATTTGTCCACCAATAATACCCACTGCGCTAAATAACGCCGCTAATAACGGCATTGATAAAAATCCCGCTAAAAATCGTGGTGAGACAATCCGTTTTATGGGGTCAATTGCCATCATTTCCATACCGGATAATTGCTCAGTCGCTTTCATTAAACCGATTTCAGCGGTTAATGCCGAACCAGCACGACCTGCAAATAATAAAGCCGAAACCACGGGGCCGAGTTCACGAACTAGTGAGGCGGCAACCATGACACCTAATGTTTCTTCTGCACCAAAACGAGACAAAATGTAAAAACCTTGTAAGCCTAAAACCATTCCGACAAACAAGCCCGAAATGGTAATAATTAGAAATGATAGCACCCCGACAGAATGCAGTTGTTTTAACAACAAACGTGGGCGAACTAAAACACTTCCAATTCCCGTTAAAATGCTAATTAAAAAATAACTGGCACGCCCTAATTTAGTAAAACTTTTGCGTGTACCAGCCCCTAAATATCGAAAAAAGTCCATCATGAGTAACGTCTACGTTTTGCAGTTCTGTCATTGGATGGGCGATGGCGTGAAAATAACGGTTTTTCAGAATGTAATAAATCGTCCATATATTCTTTTGCTGGATAGTGAAAATGTACGGGTCCATCCGCCGCACCGTTCATAAATTGTTGCACCCATTCAGACGATGATTGTTGAATTTCTTGTGGCGTACCTTGTCCAACAACTTTTCCTTCTGAAAGTACATAAATATAATCAGCGATAGCGGCGGTTTCGTGTACGTCATGAGAAACGATAATACTGGTTAAATTTAATGTGGTATTCAGTGATTTAATCAATAAAACCAACGCGCCCATTGAAATAGGGTCTTGTCCCGTAAAAGGCTCATCGTACATTATCATCATTGGGTCAAGAGCAATTGCTCTTGCTAAAGCGACGCGACGCGCCATCCCGCCTGATAATTCATTCGGCATCAAATCGCGTGCGCCACGCAAACCAACGGCTTCCAACTTCATTAAAACTAGCGAACGAATCATCGATTCCGGTAAATGTGAATGTTCACGCAACGGATATGCGACATTATCAAAAACGGTCATATCTGTGAGCAACGCACCACTTTGGAATAACATTCCCATTCGCCGGCGCAATGTATACAGTTCATCTCGTTTCAGATTATGTACATTCCGCCCATTCACTATGACATTGCCACGATTAGGAAAAAGTTGCCCGCCAATAATTTTTAATAATGTGGTTTTTCCCGTTCCACTCGGTCCCATAATTGCGGTGATTTTTCCTCGTTCAAATTCGAGTGAAATATCATCAAAAATTTTCTTTTCGCCACGCGAAAACGTTAAGTTGTGGACGCTAACTAAACTGTCTTGTGATGAATTGAAAATATCCATGTGGGTTTGATAAAAGTTAAAAATAGAGGATTAAAATTTGGTAGCGTTATTCTGTATTACTCGATGCAGCTAAGTCAAACTATTGTCATTTTCGTCAAACTAAATTTGAGTTATAAAAACTGAAATAACCGATAAGCGACTTCGCCCGCCGTTTTACTTTTCAATAATTGCCAACGTTCTGGCAATTCCAATGTCAAAGCGGTTTCTGTTTCGATGTAAATTTTTGCATAAGGTGAAAGCCAATTATTTTTTTCAAGTAATGCAACGCTTTTAACAACTAAATCTTCGCCAAATGGCGGGTCGATAAAAACGATGTCAAAAGGTGTTGTGGCACTTTTTGCTAAAAAAGTCAGCGCATCCATCCGAATAGTTTCAATTTGAGTTGCAGCGAGTTTTTCAGTGTTAATTTTTAAAACATCACAAGCGGCGGCATTATTTTCGATTTGAATGACGGTTTTTGCACCGCGTGAAGCGGCTTCAAAACTCAAAGCGCCACTTCCAGCAAATAAATCTAAACAATGGCTGTTAAAAATATCAGTTTGTAACCAATTAAAAAGTGTTTCGCGGACACGATTTGGTGTGGGACGCAAACCCTCGGCATCAACAACATCAATCTGCCGACTACGCCAATGTCCACCAATAATTTTTAAAGTCCCTTTTTTTAAAGATGCAGAGGTTAAATTTGTTTTTGATTTCATGAAAAATAAGAAAAGTTAATTAAAAAATGGGGTCTATATTTTTGGACTCAACAATTTCAACCCGAGGCGTAATGCCGCAAACTAATGTGTAAGGAATTGTATTTGAACAAAGGGCGATTTCTTCAACAGGTAAATTATCCCCCCACAAAATAACGCCATCGCCTGCTTTTGCATTGGAATTTATCCCTAAATCAACAGTTATCATATCCATTGAAACCCGTCCGACAAGTGGCACTCGTTCACCATTAACCAACACAGGCGTACCACTTTCAGCATAACGCGGATAACCATCTCCATAACCAATTGCAACTACACCTAGTTTTGTCGAAACTGGACTTGTCCATGTTCCACTATAACCCACCGTTTCACCTGCCGCGACATCGCGAACTGAAATTAAACGGGAATGTAAACTCATCAGTGGACGCAACCCTAAATCTTTTCCAGTCGAATCGGAAAACGGTGAAATACCATACAGCATGATACCAGCACGAACCCAATCGGTTAGCGAATCTTTCCACGCTAAAATACCGGCAGAATTTGCCATGCTTTTTTCACCATCGAAATCTGCGGTTAAAATGTTGAACAATTCGATTTGTTGAGATGTTTTTAAGTCATTTTTATCATCCGCATTGGCAAAGTGCGTCATAAAATTGAACGGTTTTTTGACGACAGAAAAGGTATTTAATTGTTCGCAAACGTTTCGCACATCACGCGCTTTGAAACCTAAGCGATTCATTCCGGTATCTAATTTTATCCAAATACCTAACCGCTTTTTTTCTTGTTGATGGCGTAAAATTTCTATTTGATGTGGCGAATGTATTGAGGCTTCTAAGTCGTAATGTAATAAATTTTGCACTTCTTCTGTTTTTGTAAAACCTTCTAAAACAACAATTCGATGCTGAAAACCGGCTTTTCGTAATCTAATACCTTCTTGAACACGCGCTACCGCAAAACCATCGACAGAATCATTTAATGCTTGCGCTACACGCAATAAACCGTGTCCATAAGCATTTGCTTTAATAACAGCCATAATTTTGGAATGTGGCGCAGCTAAACGCACTTGCTGCACATTGTGGCGAATTGATTTAAGATGAATAACAGCGTAAGCAGTGCGAATCATGAGATAATTTGAATTTGTAAATGATGAACCTTAATCATAAAGCCTTTAGTGTCTAAACGAATAAAAATTTTTTCTCAAAATATATTTTTACATCTAAGCTATTTAGTAATCAGATGTACGGAGCTTTTTAGTTATTACGTTTTATGCGCCACAACGAAAATCAAAAGTATGTTTTTCTTTTACATTTTTCGTGGTAATTCTTATAAAACAGTAGTTTTGTTTTAGGTTAAAAAATATGAAAACTTAGAATTACTTGAAAATTCTTAGTCTTCAATTACACTTATCGCTACTTTCGATTTGATTGCGAAAGAAGCATTGCAAGTTGGCAATGCTTACGAACGTAGAGCTTATATTAAGACTAAGCCGATTTATCGGAGTCGCTATTAGCGTCGAAGCGTTTAGATGAACATAGATACTTTTCTATATAGTTCACAACTATAATTGTCAATAATTTTAACAACGAAAAATAATATGCTTATTACTGAAACATTAGATTGGCGCGACATTGTAAATCAACTTCCTGTTAGTCCTTCCAAAACTTTGGCTTCCTGCTGCAGTGTTAAATCTTATAACAAGACTTCAAAACATCTCACATTACGCATTAGTTTTAGTAATGCAAGTTCTGTCATCGACAGTTCAATCGAGGAGTTAGAACAAGCCGTTCGTGAGATTACGGGTACCAAAATTGGAGTTACGATTAAGGTAATCGAATCAGGGGCGATTGTTGGCAAAAGGAAACACACTTTAAATGATTGAGAAAACTTTGCAAATCATAAACCAACATTTTGAGAACTAGAAAATACTATGAAACTAAATGAAATGCGTTATTTGTCGGTGCTGTTTTTAGCTTTTCCGTTACAGGTTTTTGCTGATGAGCAGATGTGTCAAAAAAACATAGCTTCCACTACGCCTACTGATCGCTTTGCGATTACAATTGATGTTGTGACAGACAGTCAAACAGGTTTAATGTGGAAAAAGTGTGTTGAAGGTAAATCCGGCTCATCTTGTCTTGGCAAATCAAAATCTTATTCATGGCAACAAGCATCTGATTATGTAAAAAATTTAAATGAAAATACGGGTTTTAGCGGTTATAAAGACTGGCGTTTACCAACAGTCGTTGAATTAAGATCCATTGTTGAAGAACAATGTGTAAATCCTGCTGCTAATATGGAAGTATTTCCAAACACCACGCCAAAGGGATTTTGGTCTTCCTCTCCTTTTGCGGGATTTAACGATTACGTTTGGTATGTGAATTTCAATCAAGGTTACGATAATTATGTCGGATCAAATTACGATGGTAATTATGTTCGTTTAGTTCGTTCTGTTTCCCCTTGAGTATTCTCTTGTTACCATGTCCGCGATATTGGAAATTAGCCGAGCAACAAGTTCAAACACATTGCGGATGTTGTGATTGATGCAAAATTTGCCACCGTTAAGTTTATATATACATATCCCGTGGTGTTTGAAAAAATGCCCCTATTGTGATTTTAATTCGCACGCCGTTAAAGATTCGTTACCTGAAAAGCATTATATTGATTGCTTACTCGTTGATTTAGCGCGTGATATAGAACGTTACAACATTAACCGTCCATTACAAAGTATTTTTATTGGTGGTGGTACGCCGAGTTTATTTTCTCCTGAATCGATTAACCGTTTACTGCTTAGCATTGAAACACAAATTCATTTTGTTTCGGATATTGAAATCACACTCGAAGCAAATCCTAGTACATTTGAATTTGAAAAATTTGCTGAATTTCATGCGATTGGCATTAACCGTTTATCAATCGGCGTGCAGAGTTTTGACGAAACCTTATTGAATGAATTGGGGCGGGTGCATTCAGGAAAAGAAGCGATTGCGGCGGCTGAAATGGCACACAAAGTGGGTTTTGAAAACTTCAATTTGGACTTGATGTTTGGATTGCCAAAATCGACACTCACACACAGTGAGCATGATATTCGCACAGCAATTGCGTTGCAACCGACGCACTTATCGTTTTATCAATTAACGCTTGAACCAAATACTTATTTTTATCGTTACCCACCTGTTTTACCGTCCGATGAATTTATTTTTACGATTCAACAGCATTGTCAACACATTCTAGCTAAACATCATTATGCACAATACGAAGTTTCTGCTTATAGTTTAACGGGAAAGCAATGCAGGCATAATGTAAATTATTGGCAATTTGGTGATTATTTAGGTATTGGTGCCGGCGCACATGGAAAATTGAGTTTGGAATTGCCATCACAAATAATTCGTACTCAGAAACCAAAACATCCGGAACGTTACGAACAGTTGAACACTCGAGATGTTATTGAAACAAAGGTTGAAGCAGTTGATTTGCCATTAGAGTTTTTGATGAATCATTTGCGATTGAAACAAGGCTTTACAACGTCGCATTATGAAAACATAACAGGATTAAGTGCGAAAACACTTCAGCCGGCGTTGAGTGAATGTGTGCAAACGGGGTTGTTAATTCAAAACGAAAATCATTACGTTTGCACAAAACTGGGGTGGAATTTTTTAGATAATGTATTGCAAAAATTTTTGCCTTAATCTTGCAACCATTGTGCAACGGCTTTTGCATAATAGGTCAGAATGGCATCACTTCCGGCACGTTTAAATGCTAATAATGATTCTAAAACTACTGCCTTTTCATCAAGCCATCCGTTTTGGGAAGCCGCTTTTAACATCGCATATTCGCCACTCACTTGATAAGCAAAAGTCGGTACGCCAAATTCTTCTTTTACACGACGAATAATATCTAAATACGGCATTCCGGGTTTCACCATCACCATATCTGCTCCTTCTTGCAAATCTAACGCGACTTCACGCAATGCTTCATTAGAATTCGCGCAATCCATTTGATAACTATGTTTATTGCCTTTGCCTAAATTTCCAGCTGAACCAACAGCGTCTCGAAAGGGTCCATAAAAACTGGACGCATATTTTGCTGAATACGCCAAAATTTTAGTATGAATATAGCCTTTATTTTCTAATGCTTCGCGAATCGCGCCAATTCGTCCATCCATCATATCCGACGGCGCAACAATATCTGCACCCGCTTTTGCGTGTGATAATGCTTGTCTGACTAAAACGGCAATCGTTTCGTCGTTTAAAACATAACCGTCTTCGTTAATCAGACCGTCTTGTCCATGTGATGTAAACGGGTCTAAAGCGATGTCTGTAATGATTCCAAGTTCTGGAACGGCTTCTTTCAAAGCACGAATTGTCCTCTGTACAAGACCATTTGGATTATAGGATTCAACTGCGTCATTGGATTTTTTTTCTGTTGAAATAACAGGAAAAAGTGCAATCGCAGGAATGCCTAAAATATAAAGTTCTCGTGCTTCTTCAATTAACAAATCGAGTGACAATCTTTCTAGGTTTGGCATTGAATCGATTTTTTCACGTTTATTTGAACCTTCAATGACAAAAACGGGATAAATTAAGTCATCAACTGTTAGGTGGTTTTCACGCATTAAGCGTCGAGAAAAATCATTTTTACGCATTCGTCTCATGCGTGTGTTAGGAAATTTAATGTTATGATGTGCCATGTTATTTATACTTATTTTGGGGATTTTTTATGAGAATTAAGCACTATACCTTATTTGTTTTATTTCTAATATGTGTTGGTTTCATGCCCTTCGCTCGCGCATTTGCGGGTGACTTATCGGCACCACAACAAGCTATTTCAGAAGCGTCCGACAAATTACAACAGAAAATGCAGGATCAAAATTTTCTGAAAGATTTTAACAAAGTCACGCAATTTGTTGATCAGTCGATTAACCCGCACGTTGATTTTGATAAAATCGCCTCATTGGTTTTAGGTAAATCTTGGAAAACAGCGACACCTGACGAACAAAAACGATTCAAAAAAGAATTTCAAACTTTATTAGTTCGTACATATTCTCGCGCATTTAGCGAATTCAAAGAATGGTCAATCCGTTTTTTACCTAGCGAAATGGAAGATGGCGCGACCAAGGTTATTGTGAAAACCGAAGTTTTACAACCTGGTATTCAACCTATTGCCGTTAATTACAGAATGTATTTAGCGAATGGCGAATGGAAAGCCTATGACATTATGATTGAGGGCGTAAGTTTAGTAACCAATTATCGCACAACTTTCAGCGATGAAATTCAAACTAAAGGTTCGCTTGATGCTGTTATTGATGGTTTAGCAAAACGTAATGCCGAAGCGTTAAAAAACTCATAATTTTTCAATATAGAATTGTTGATGGCGCAAAGTTTTAACTGACCGTGCGAAATTCCCCACCCAGAGCTGATAGGCTTGGGTGGGGATGGATAGCACGCCTTCCGTGAAGCGGCTTTTGATTTTCTTATTCATACTGTAAAATTCCCGTGTGCTTACATTGTTTGTCATCGAAAACCAAGAGGCTCACAATGTGTGAAAAGCAAACCTAATTTGCAATCTAAACCAATCATAGTTAGATTGTGCAACCAATTTGAG
>CAIQZX010000049.1 GCA_903876445.1 uncultured Pseudomonadota bacterium
AAAATCCCCCGTTTTGTTAAATAACGGGGTCTGAAAGTCGCGTCGTAATTCGGGGCAATATTCCAATAATACGGTGCGCTAATGTTGAAACCTGCGCGTTGCGTACTCCCAAATGATGGCGCGAGGAAACCGGATTTCCGGCGGCTATCGGTTGGAAATTCTAAATACGGTGAATAAAAAACAGGCGTTCCTTTAAATTCTAACCACGCATTATGGGCAGTTCCGGTACCATCTTCTTTATCGATTTTTAAATCACCGGCATGAACAACCCAATCTTGATTACCTGTTGGACAACTGGTGTAAGCCACATCTTGATAATGGGAAATCGTCTTACTTTCGCGATAAACCGCACCAGCATGACCACGCAATGGCGCACTAGGTGCAATGAAAAGAACGTCTCGTAATTTGGCTTGATCGTTCGCTAAATCAAATGTAGCGGCATTAGTATGTACAGACATTTCATCATCGCTGTAATAAACGTCCCCTTGAACATCTAATTTTCCTGCCACGCTATCGTAATTGGCGGCATTAGAAAATACCTGTTGATCAGCACGTTTGATTTCGACATTTCCAAAATAGCTGCTGATTTCGTTTTCAAAAATTTCTGAATAATTCGATTTTACGTTAATAGGGGCGCGTGTTCTTTCGCCTTTATTTGCTCTAATTTGTTCTGCGTATTTGGGCGCACTTGGATTTGTGCAATGTTCCCACGGATCAACTTTCAACTGTGATTTCAAAATGTTGAAAGTTTGTTCTTGTGTCACATCAAAGGCAGGCGGCAAAATACTTAAACCGCGTGAAGAAGATTCGACTTTTGTTGTCGAAGCGGTAGGAGGACGAACCGCTTCTTTTTCGACAACAATTTTTTCAGCGGGTGGTGCAATTGTTTTTAAATCAATCGGTTCAGCAATCGGAACTGATTTTTCAATTTCAACAACTGGCTTTTCGATTTCAACGGGGGCTTCTAAAATTGGTGCAGGAGAATTTTCAAGTGATTTTGACTCGCCATCACAAACCCATTCTTTGCCGTCTTTACTTTGTTCGCAATTCCACGCGGCAGGATTCGCTACAGACTGACTGGAGTAGGATAAGGACGATAACAAAAGTAAGAATAAACGACGTTGCATAGGAGTAATTTAAGTTTAAAAGGTCGATTGATTGTGAATGCAAAGCGGCATTTTAACCTACTTTTTGCCGCATTCTAATTTAAACAACTGAATTTGGGTTGATTATGAAACCGATAAAAAATTATGGCGCGGTTTTAAATCGCATTAAATCCATTTTTACTAACACCGCGACAGCTAAAACTGTTTCGGCTAATTCGATATTACTTTGCTGTGAAAGTTCCTTCAAACTCACGGTTTTTGTATTTAATTCCCTAACGATTTTTTCAACAATAGCCACATTTGGCAAGACTTGACCCGCATAATTAAATAATGGATTTTTGCTTAACAATTTGTAAGTTTCTAATGTATTTGTTGCTGTTAAAAAAACAGCCGTTTCAGGTTGAATCAAGTGAGTAGGATAGTGTCGGAAGCTATAAAACGGATCTAAACGGTTTGCCGCCACAGTCGGAGCAACTTGCAATGATTTTTGCCATGTTTCAGTTTGTTTCGTAGACAATCGCACACTTTCTAAATGTGTGTATAAACTTTGATATTGTGGATAAATCACGCGCCAATCAAATTCTGTTCGCGCTCTATTTTTTCCTGCCATACCCATTTTTTGTCGCAATTCGGAATTTTCAACTAATAGCGTTAATTTTTCTATTAGCGATTCCATTGAAATTGAAATTGTTTGGCAACTCAAACCACAATAAATATCGTAAGTGATGGTTTTCGCTTCGTGCATTTTGGCGAAATTTTCACCCAAATTTGGTGGTGGCATAAAAGTCGGAATTCTAAAACCGTCCACACCGTCGCGCACGGTGTCTTTGTAACCGTTCCAATCACTCACCACAACAGGCAAACCCGCTGCCATTGCTTCAATCGGCGTAATGCCAAATGTTTCTTGCACATTATCGGATAATGAAATGAAAATATCTGCACCTGCCCAACTTTGTTGGGCGAATTCTGGCACGCGCCCATCCACAAAAATGGCGCGAACATCGGGACAGAATTGCGCTGCACCGTCAACAAAACTGGCTTTAATCGCTTCGTTCCCAAACCACCCGCATTGTAAAAGTGTGATTTTTTTACCTGTTTTTTTAGCGACTTCTTGCGCGGCAAGATACATGGCGTGCGGATGTGCTTTGGCGTGGAATGACAAGCGTCCGACAAACACGAAAACAATTTCATCTTCGGTGATATTTAAAGCGGCTCGTGCGGCAGCGCGATTGTCAGCATTAAAATCAAAATCATCGCTGTGAATGCCTAATGGAATGACAGGAAATTGCGGCAAGGTAATTTGAATTTGTGAACCAAATCGCCACCGTAATGTTTCAATTTCGGCGTTTAATAACAGTTTTACCGTTTCAAAAACGGCAGTTGACGTACAAATTAACGCATCCCACGGCATAACCGGCGCAGACAATAAACTTATAATTGAATCCATAGCTAAATGCGACGCAGTGGTATGCGTCACACCAACAAGCGAATAGGCTTCACTTCCAGCTCGTAAACGTAATTTCGCCGCATCACCTAATCCCGGTCCGGGCATATAAAGTGCGCCAATTTGCGTCAATAAATCTAATCGATGAGCAGGAATCCATTGCGCGACAGCTTTAGATTCAATTGCCTTGACCATTTGCGAGAAAACTTCGGCAGATTTTTGATTGGGTGTGTAAGCATAAAGCGGTTGTTCATTTCGAGCCGCAATGGCAGCGCGTAAAAAACTATTTCCCGCCGCTTGTCGCCCCATCAATTTTGGTTGAGATAATAAATACGCATCGGGTTCGAAAAGAATGGCGGCATTGTGAGACATAATGAAAACTCCCGTAAAAATTTTTGAAAAAGGTTATAAACCGCTTTTTAAACTGGCTTCAATAAAACCGTCTAAATCGCCATCTAAAACGGCTTGCGTGTTGCCGACTTCATAACCTGTGCGTAAATCTTTAATCCGAGATTGATCTAAAACATACGAACGAATTTGACTGCCCCAACCAATATCGGATTTGCTATCTTCTAAGGCTTGTTGCGTTTCGCTACGTTTTCGCATTTCGAGTTCGTACAATTTCGCTTTCAATTGTTTCATCGCGGTATCGCGGTTTTTATGTTGTGAACGGTCATTTTGACATTGGACAACAATGCCCGATGGCGCGTGCGTTAAACGCACAGCCGACTCGGTTTTGTTAATATGCTGACCACCCGCTCCGCTAGCACGATAAACGTCTGTACGAATATCCGCCGGATTGATGTCGATTTCAATATCATCATCAATTTCGGGTGAAACAAAAACCGATGCAAACGACGTATGACGGCGATTTCCCGAATCAAACGGCGATTTACGAACTAAACGATGCACACCGGTTTCGGTTCGCAACCAACCGAACGCATATTCGCCTTCAAAACGAATTGTCGCACTTTTAATTCCCGCAACGTCGCCTTGTGATTCTTCAATCAGTTCGGTTTTAAAGCCTTTTCGTTCACCCCAACGTAAAAACATCCGTTCTAAAATCGAAGCCCAATCTTGGGCTTCTGTGCCACCAGAGCCGGATTGAATATCTAAAAACGCGCTGTTTGAATCCATTTTTCCGGAGAACATTCGGCGGAATTCCAAACCTGCAACGTGTTTATCAAAGCCTTCAACATCATTTGCCACAATATCAACGGTATCGGAATCGTTTTCTTCGACTGCCATTTCAAGTAATTCTTCCGCATCATCTAAACCGCGCGTGAGTTCGATTAAACCATTAACGACAAGTTCTAATTGTCCACGTTCTTTGCCTAAATCTTGTGCGAGTTGTGGATTTTCCCAAATTTTAGGGTCTTCGAGTTCGCGTAAAACTTCGATTAAACGTTCATTTTTTGTTTCAAAGTCAAAGATACCCCCGAAGCGCGTCAACGCGGTTTTTTAAATCAGAGAGTTTATTTTTTATCGGATTGATTTCTTGCATGAGTATATAAATGTAAATAAAGAAAAAGTTAAACTTGCCATGCGGCTAATTGTGCATCATCGTTAAACGGTTTAACGGTTAAATCCCGTTTGTCGCCATTTTTTTCAGCGATTGTTAATGTAACGGCTTCAGCCGTCCTTCCCTGACCGTAACGTGCAACGATGCTGGCAATAAGTTCTAAATCGTCGGCAGTTGGTATGCCATCAATTAACGCCATCGACCCTTTGTGACTGTTAGCATGAATGTTAATAAATTCCTTTTTATAACCTTGCATAAAACGTCCTTCGCCTTCGTCACGCGCAATAATAATTTTAAAATTTGGCGCGGGACGAATATGTCGCCCGACTTTCAGCAACATAATATCGTCGAGTTCGTAATTTTTATGTCCGTTTGATTGCCACAAATCGACCAATTTTGCCGAATAAAATTTATCTGTTAGAAAACAACAGCCTCCAGCGGGTTGAGCAAAATCGCCAAAACCATATTTCTCTGCCATCATAAATTGCGGTTTTCTTGAACGTCCTGTAATGCTCAACAATTTTTCGCGGTCAAGCCAACCTTCACGCTCTGGCAAAGTCAGTTCTAAATTTTTTGCACATAATGGACGGACAATTAAATCGTCTGCTCCTGATTCTTTCGCAATTAAAGGCAATTTGAATTTATTTTGTGACATCGGACGTTGTCCAATCACTTCACCCGTAATAATAAAATCGAAGTTATTTTGAATCATCCATTGTTTGGCTTTTTTAACCATGAAAACTTTGCAATCCATGCACGGATTCATATTCGTGCCGTAACCGTGTTTCGGGTTAATCAAAACATCTTTGTATTCGTCGATGACATCGATAATATGTAATTTGATACCTAATTGTTCTGCTGCCCACAACGCATTATTTCGTTTTGGTTTTTCTTTGTCGTGGTTGCGAATCGCGTGTGTATGACCTTCAACACAAAAACCAGTGAAGAAGTTAATGCCTTCAACATAAATACCTTGATCCTGAATTACTTTTACCGCAAGGAGAGAATCTAAGCCACCTGAAATTAACGCAACGGCTTTGCGCTGAATGGGTGGATTTTTTAATTGTGTTGTCATGAGTTAGTTTTTTAAATTCGCTAATAATTTGCAAAAATCTGCTTCAATCAATGGACGACTGAAATAATAACCTTGAACTTCGTCGCATTTTTTTTCATATAAAATATCTAATTGTTCTTTTGTTTCTACACCTTCTGCAATGACTTTTAAACGTAAATTATGCGCCATTGCAATAATCGTTGACGCGATAGCATTGTCGTCGTTATCCGTCACAATATCTTTAACAAACGATTGATCAATTTTAAGTGTATCAATTGGAAAGCGTTTTAAATAACTCAATGACGAATAACCTGTTCCAAAATCGTCAATAGATAAGCGAATTCCCATTTCTTTCAGCTTATTTAACGTGTTAATGGTCATTTCCGCATTGTCCATTAAAACACCTTCGGTCAATTCAAGCTCTAAAAGTTCAGGCGGTAATTTTGTTTCGCATAAAATTTGCGTGATTTTATCGATTAAATTGTGTTGTTTTAATTGCATTCCGGACAAGTTCACCGAAATTCTGACAGGTTTTAAACCTTCTGCTTGCCAAGCCATACTTCGTTCGCACGCAGTCCGTAATACCCATTCACCAATCGTAATAATTAAATCACTTTTTTCTGCATGAGGAATAAAAAGGGCTGGCGAAATAAAACCTAAAATAGGGTGTTTCCACCGCAATAAAACTTCTAGCCCTATCATTTGCTGAGAGTTTAAGTCGAATTGTGGCTGATAATTCAACGTAAATTCATTATTTTTTAAAGCCTGTCGCAAATTAGTTTCCATTTCCAATTCATTTTGTACCTTTTGATTCATTTTATTTGAAAAGAATTGAAAATTATTACGTCCACGCTCTTTGGCGTGATACATCGCGGTATCTGCATTTTTAACCAAATGATTGACATCTAAACCATCAGAAGGATAAATCGCAATGCCAATACTGGTTGAAATAAAAATTTCGCGCCCTTCTAAAAGAACCGATACAGCCAAGGCATCGAGAATTTTTTTAGCGACAAATCCCGCGTCTTCCGGCGATTTGATGCTATTTAAGATAATCGTGAATTCATCACCCGCTAAACGTGAAACGGTATCCACTTCGCGCACCGATTTTGTTAAACGTTGTGCGACTTCAATAAGTAATAAATCGCCCGCTTGATGACCTAACGTATCGTTTATTAACTTGAAACGGTCTAAATCCAAAAACATTAACGCCGTTTTTTTGCCATCGCGTTTTGCAATATCGATTGACCATTTCAGACGTTCGATAAATTGGGTGCGATTTGCCAATCCAGTTAATGAATCGTAATGGGCTAATTGTTTAAGTTTATTTTCCGATTCTTTCCTTGCGGTAATGTCACTAAAAATGCCAACAAAATGGGTAGTTACATTATTTTCGTCTTTAACGCTATAGATCGATAACCAAATAGGATAAATTTCACCATCTTTGCGTTTTGTCCATACTTCGCCACACCAAGCTCCCGTTTTCAATAACGTGTAACGTAACTCAAAATGAAAATGGTCGTTATGTTTTTCAGAAATCAATGAAATCGGATGTTTACCTAAAATCATGTCTTTTTCGTAGCCAGTAATCGTTGTGAATGCTTCATTCGCATCAATAATACGACCACGAATATCGGCAATAACGATAGCATCTGTGCTGCCGTGAAAAATTTTCGCCATTAAACGCAAATCTTCTTCCGCTCTTTTGCGTTCGGTAATGTCACGAATAATCACTAACCATTGACGTTTACTGGCAAAAAAAGGTCTACCCAATGTGAATTCAATCGGAAATGCGTCGCCTTTTTTATGAATGCCATAAATCGCTGCGTCATCCATCGAATGCGAAATGTTTTCTTCTAAATCGAGTTCAGGAACAAGTTGATTGAATTTTGGAATTATCGCGTTAATGTTCAGACCTAACAATTCACGTTCTTCATAACCAAATAACACAGAAGCGGCTGGATTTGTGGTTTCAATGATGCCTTCATCTGTAAAAGTAAAAATAGTTTCAGCGGCATTTTTCAAAATGCTACTGTATTTTTCTTCCGATTGTTCCAGTTCAACAGCGAGTCCGAGTAAGCCTTTATTCGTTTCACAAAGTTCAATTTGTAATTGGCTTATAACATCCGCTTTTTTATATGATTGTCCCTGTTTTAAGCCTTCAATTTTAGTCGCTGGAACAATGCCAGCTTTGCTTTTGTGTTCAATATCTTCTGAATCAAGTTTTTGTGAAAGGTTTTTTTCGAGTTCTTCTTTATTCATTTCGCTATTACATCTTAGGTGGAAATTATCACAAATTTTAATTTGGGATGACGCATCATGTAGCTTTACGCCATTTAGCAATGGTGACTATTGTGCCAACACCAACTTCAGATTTTATAGTCATCTCGTCCATTAAACGTTTTACACCTGATAGTCCCATACCCATGCTATTACTTGTGGTAAAACCAACCGTCATTGCTTGTTCAATATCGGGAATCCCTTTTCCAAAATCTTCAAATTCCAATTGAAGTCCAATTTTTTCTAATTGCTGTAAAATTTTCCAACGCATTATGCCGTTACTGCCTGCATGAACATTGATATTCCGCGACAATTCGGACGCAGCGGTAACAATGCGAGTCACATCGGTCATGCCAAAACCAATAGCCATAGCGACACTTCGAATCAATTGCCTACATGATAAAATATCATCTTCTGATTTAATTAAACTTTCGCCTATCTCTTGAGTTCCCATAATACTTTTACCGAATTTTGATTATCTAAAAAATATCTAAAACCACTATTGCTTATGACATTTAGTGTAACAGCTTTTTAACTGACCGTGCGAAATTCCCCACCCAGAGCTGATAAGGCTTGGGTGGGGATGGATAGCACTCCTCTGGCGTAGCTATCTTTTGATTTTTTGGCATTCATTCTGTAAGATCCTCATGTGCTTACATTGTTGGTCATCGAAAGCCAAGAGGCTGACAATGTGTAAAAAGCGAATAATTTTGCAATCCAAACAAACAATGTTGGATTGTGTAACCCTATTTGAGGCGGCAGGTTCTGTCGTGACTGTAAAGCGTTCCCCATCTTCTAAACGGGTCAAAGCTCGTGGAGATGCGAAAGGAGCTGATATTCTCAGTTCGGGTCAGTCGAAGCCACCACTAGAACGCGATAGCGTTTAGT
>CAIQZX010000050.1 GCA_903876445.1 uncultured Pseudomonadota bacterium
GTGCGTAAGAACCGCCGATAACAAGGCGGTTTTTTATCGTCACCCACACGCACGCGGGGCAGATGCACCCACAAAACCACCCGCGCATAATCGCGCCACAATCGCCGTTTGATGATTTGGTAATACGTTTGCATGAATCAAAACGAAAATGGTTTGAATCGAAAAAACTGGTTTATGTTGCTCAATTTGAATTCGAAATTTAACAAGTCAGTATTTGTGCGGGCTGTAGCGGTTTGAGACTATGAGTTGGACAAAAGCAGGTTCTGTATGATTCGGATTAGACTAAATCACTAACCAAAAAAGTATTGACCGCAACAACCGTTTTCTATACTATTTCACTAAACGAATAAGTTTAACCAACAGGGGCAATTATGAAAGGTTCAAGACCATTAACACGAATTCAAGTCAAAGAAGTTTTGAGAGTAACGGAATCAATCCGCGAAAAAACTTTATTGACCGTTGGATTTTGCACGGGCTTTAGAATTTCAGAATTATTGAGTTTGAAAGTTGGTGATTGTTCTACCGATGGTGCGATTCATAGTCACATTACAGTTAAAGCCGCCAACACCAAAACGAAAACAAGCCGTAGCGTGATGCTCAATTCGGATGCAAAGAAAGCATTAACATTGCTTTTTAATTGGCTTAAATCAAAAGGCTTGACCGATAAATCAACACCACTGTTTTTAAGCAGAAAACGCGCTGTAACTGGCGAAAATAAAGCAATCAACAGACAACAAGCGCATGAAATCATTAAAGCATTGTTCGCTAAAATCGGTGAATTCGGTAACGTATCAACACACACACTACGCAAAACTTTTGCCGCTCGCATTTATGAACAAACAGGCAAACTCGAATTAGTTCAAATCGCGCTCGGACACAAATCAATCAATTCAACAATCAGTTACCTTGCATTTGGTAACGATGACGTAGACAACGCAATCATGGGAATAATGTAATGACTGAAGAAAAACCTAAAAAAGTTATGGGCAGACCAAAAGGTTCAACGAAAGCCAAAAAAGGCGCAATGATTTGGGTGCAATCTGATTTTGTTGATTCTGTTCAAGCTTTCCTTGAAACGCTTAAACAACAGCAACAAAAACAGGTGCAACAATGACCGCAATCACGTTTGACACGTTAGAACTGACTGGACTTTTAAGAGATTCGGGCATTGAACAAAAACAAGCAGAATCAATTGTTAAATCAATCGCAAAAGCTCAAGACGGCTTAGTGACTAAGGAATACTTTGATTACAAGTTAGATTTGAAGTTTGAACAAGAGTTTGCCCCAATGCGTACCGATATAGCTGTTTTGAAATGGACACTAGGCATTTTAACGGCTGGCATCGTATCAATCGTTGTCAAAATTTACGTTTAAAACCGAATTTGCGTCAATGATGGCGCGATAAAACCTTCGCTGGCAGTGTGTCAGCACCGCCAACGATTAAACCCCAACCGCGCAACGGTAAGGTAACACATATTATAAATTGCGCTTTTTTATTTCTTAAAAACTTAACAAGGTAGTGCGAAATGCCTAGAAAGCTAACGGGCAAGAAAAACGGTATACCTAAATACTTATCTACATACGAAAGGGATATAGCAATTATGACTGCATGGATGGGATTGAATTTAGATCGTGACGATATGACACAAGGAGAAAAACGCGGCGCACTCTGCAATAAATTCAGCATTAACGAATCTAATCTTGATGCCATTATCACTCGCTGCGGAAAACTTCTAAAGAAAGGCAAAATCGCATTCAATGCCAGCACCAAACAATTTATTTTCAATGAACATAAATCTGACAAATCAGCAATCACGCCACTTAGAGAGGTTTGTATTTCACGTTATTTCGATGGTAAAAAATAAGGAGGGTTTTCTAGGAAAACTTTTTAAATCAGTATGAAACAATGTGTATCAGGCAATAAGCCTTTTAATTTAGGAGTTTCAAAATGCCACAACATCAATATCTCACGAAGGGCGAAACCGCAAACTTAATGCGCTGTTCAGTCGTCACACTAAATCGAATCGTCAATGATGGCTTGCTAAGAAAAATTAAGCTGCGCGGCAAGGTGCTATTCGCACAATCAGACATCAACGCATTCTTGAACGAGAGTTCAGCCGCATGACTAAAACCAAACAAGCATTTCACGGCGATTATTCAGATTTAGAAATTGAAGCAACGGCGATTTACTTGTGTGAATTGTTTAATGCAAATGCCATTAGCGTTAAAAAAGCACTGGCAGATTACCGTGAATTTTTAACGCAATTTGATAGCGTTGGTTTTGTTTCAAATCATGAACCAGCGTGGAGCTAAAACGTAAAAAACCACGCCGAATAAATCTAAGCGTGGTTTTTCTTTAACTGATGTACTTCTAAAAGGTAATTATTATTTTGTTGTAGAATTACCCAAGTTAAGCGGGGATAGAAGACCGCTTAATCCGCAATTCAATCGTTTCAGCGAGTTGAAAAAGGCAGTAACCCTAGGGCTTATTATAGCCGAAATCCGCCTGCCTTCAAAATATCAGTAGTAATGCTGTAGCCGCAAAACGGTTGTTTTTACTCAAAATTTAACAATGAGAAAAAAACAGCACCATGAAAAAACATAAAGAATCACCTGCTATACCTGTCATTAAAACTGCAAGCAATGACGCAACTGAATTACCCAAAGCAATCGAAGCCGTCATTGAATCACCGTGCCTTCGCTACGCTTTAGATTACGCGCAAATACTAGGCTGGTCAGTATTCCCCTGCCATTCAATTATTGATTCAAAATGCACCTGCGGCAACGCTGACTGCAAATCACCAGGAAAGCACCCGCTTACGCAAAACGGCGTTAAAGATGCAACCACCAATCCGCAACAAATTATCGACTGGTGGACACAA